>JAISQD010000186.1 GCA_031274415.1 Tannerellaceae bacterium
CTTTCTCAAATTGAGGAGTTTTATGCTGAAATTGATAATTGCGATAATGTCCATAATCCAAAATGGAAAAAAGATAACACTTTCAACGATTTGTATAGAAACGGGCAAGATAGAATAGAGGTTGGTATTGTTCCCAAACAAAAACTTTTGGAATCCATTGAAAGCAAAGAAAACTGGTCAAAGTATTTTATATCAGCCAATTTATTTGAAAGTTTTGATGCTTCACTTACTCAACTATATCCGCGAGTAATTGAAGTTTTTAGAGGGGAGCGTACAGGCTGGAATGATATGTTTGTTGTAGCTGAAAGAGATGTAATTGCTTCTGGAATTGATAATGCCTGTTTAGTTCCGTACATAAAAAGCCCGACAGAATTACAACAAATAGAATTTGACGGCAATTACAATTTCAGACTTTTTGTTTGTTCAACGCCATTAGAACAACTACCCAATGGCGCAAAGTCTTGGATTCGGAAGTTTGAGAAGGTGCAAAACACAAATGGCACTCAAACAATTCAGCAAGCCTGCGCGGGACATCGTCCGTTTTGGTATTCATTGAGACCGAAACAAGCAAGTATTGTTACGGCGATAAATCCGTATGAACGTTTCTTTTTCTCATTCTCAAATACGCCGTTTACCATCGACCAACGGCTTATAGCAATGAGAGTGAATAATGGTTATAATGTAGAATTAATCGCTGCTTTGCTCAATTCCGCAATTACATTCTTAACGCTTGAAATGCGCGGAACTTCCCGAAACTTGGGTGCATTAGACTTGAATGCAAATTACTTAAAACAACTTCGCATACTGAATCCCGATTTGCTTTCGAAACGGCAAAAAGCAGATATTCTGACAGCCTTTCAACCGTTAAAGCATCGCGAAATTGGAACTATTTTTGTCGAAATCCAAAATCCTGATAGAATACATTTTGATAAAACGATATTACGGAGTTTCGGAATAGATGAAAACTTATTGGACAGTATTTATTCATTGCTGACGGCCTCGGTGGATGATAGAGTTTCAATGCAAAACAGATAATAATTCTATAATTTTAAATATATGAAAGATAGTGCAGCACATAATCTATTAGGAATGACTTTAAAAACAGGATGGACAGTCATTGAAAAAATAACAAAGACTGCAAATTCAACAGGTTCTGTTTTTTCCGTTTGCTATAAAGTAAAAAAAGATAATGAAGTTTGTTTTTTAAAAGCATTCAATTTTACCCCCTTTTTCCAATTATCTGAACAAAGTAATCCTGGACGGTCTATTATTGACGTAATGAGTGATATGATTACTGCTTACAAATATGAAAGAGATTTGTCAGAACATTGCAAAAATAAGCATGTTACTAAAGTAGCATTTGTAATTGATGCAGGGGAAGAAACATTGAATAATTTCTCAATCAATATCGTTCCATATCTTATTTTTGAGCTTGCAGATGGGGACGTGAGAAGTAAAATAGCTTTTTCTAATAAACTTGATTTTGCATGGAAATTACATTCGTTACACGATATTGCAGTTGGTCTTCAACAACTTCATAAAGTAAATGTTTCTCACCAAGATTTAAAACCTTCTAACATTTTAGTGTTTCACAGAGAATCACGATTAGGCGATTTAGGCAGGTCTATGTGTAAAGACATGGATAGCCCCTACAATAAACAACAATATACTGGCGATTGGACTTATGCTCCACCTGAAATGATGTATGGCTATTATGATATAGACTGGAACAAACGAGTTTTTGCAACGGATTGTTACTTATTAGGAAGTATGATTGTTTTTTATTTTGCAGGAATAAGTATGTCTGCATTATTGCTAAAACATTTACCAGACAACCTTCGTTGGGAAAAATGGCGAGGTGCTTTTGATGAGATAAAACCTTATTTGATTGAGGTATTCTCAAAATCCATTATAGAATTTCGAGAAAATATAGATGATTATTATTTCAAAGATGAAATTTCAAAAATGATTGAATTATTATGTTATCCTTTTCCTGAAAAAAGAGGGCATCCCAAGAATGTAGCTCTCAAGTATGGAAGTAATTTTGACCTTGAAAGGTTTATTACAAGATTAGATTTATTGACTAAAAAAGCAGAATTAAAAATAAAACGATAATGGCAGTAATACTCGAGAAGAAAGATAGGCGACTTATTCCTAACTGGCGTTCATTCGCAACAACGACTATACTGGGCGAAATAGATACCGTTTCTATTAATCCAATAGTGCAACCAAATTTATCTATTACCAATTATATTGAAGATTTCCACGAAAATGCTACTATTCCATTTGCAGCAGATTTGATAAGTGCCTCAATGGTCAATGGATTTAATAAAAATGAAGAAGTGAAAAAGGCAGCTAATTTTATTTTGGATAGTAAAGGTATAGTAACACAAACACAACTTTCTCTTGCAGAAAGAATTATTTCAGGAGTAAAAGATAATACTGAAAATAAGATAGGGAATAAAACAATAAAAGAATTTAACAATAGTTTACCTGAAAATGATTACAAACTAAAAATACAACATCTAAAAAAACATGTTATTGAATTTCCATATAATTCAATTGCTTGGGTAGAATTGTCAAGATATTATTCCATACTTGGGCAAGAAAAGCAATCTGAAAGAGCAATGAAAATAGCAATTCAATTAGCACCGGACAATCGGTTTGTATTAAGGTGTGCGGTTCGTTTATTCTCACATTATGATAAAATAGACATCGCTCATGATATTTTAAGGAAAAATAAAATTACAAGTTATGACCCATGGCTTACATCTGCGGAAATTGCAATTGCAACTTTACAAGGGAGAAATTCAAGATTTATCAAGAGAGGTATTGAATTGGTTGAATCAGAAAATTTATCGCCTTTTTCTATAACAGAATTAGCAAGTTCTATCGCAACTGTAGAATTGTTTGCCGGAGATAGAAAGAAGAGCAAAAAAATGTTTGCAAAATCTCTGATTGCTCCAAATGATAATTCCTTGGCTCAAATGGAATGGGTGTTAAATAAAGACAAAACATTGTTTGATAGGACACAGATTAACATTAATATACAGTGGAATTTTGAAGCACAAGCATTATATAACTTTTACAACAAACAACTCATTGATGCATTGAATAATACCTATCAATGGTTTTGTGATATGCCTTTTTCTAAACGTCCGGTAATGTTAGGAAGTCTTATTGCTAATGTATTAGGAAGCAATAGTTTGTCCATTAAGTTTTTAGAACGCGGCTTAATTTCTCATCCCAATGACGCTCAAATGTTAAATAACATAGCTTATTATTTAGCACTCGAAAATAAAACTACAGAAGCTAATAAATATTTTGATAAAGTTGATTTTAGAGTAGGAATAAATAAACTGACAGTGATGTGTTTGAAAGCAACATATGGACTAATCTGTTTCAGAGAAAATAGATATGAAGAAGGTCGAATTTATTATCTTGATTCCATAAAAGATGCTGAATTAGAGAAAGATAAGCATCATGCGTGTATTGCAATTTTAAACTATGCGAGGGAAGAGATTAAGGCAAAATCAGATTATATAGAATCAGCAATGCAATTGGTATCTAAAATTTCTCAAAATGAAGATGAGAATATTACTATACAAAATTTATATTCTGAAGTAATGGATTTGTATGACAAGTATAAGCAGAACGCTCTTTAGCATCATTAAAAACAAAACACCCAACTTTACATTCTTGGGTGTAAAATTGGGTGTTGATTTTGCAACTGACTGATAATCAGTCTTGTTTGCGGTATGGACGGGACTCGAACCCGCGACCCCCTGCGTGACAGGCAGGTATTCTAACCAGCTGAACTACCACACCATTTTTTGTTTTGTTGCTATTCCGCTGAATTGCGATGCAAAGATAACGTGTTTATTTGAAATTGCAATACTTTTGATAGAAAAATCTGGAGAGCATGGATTATTTTTCTACTTTTGCCCATGATTAATTGATGATGTGATGAAGAATACTCCTGTGAACTATCAAGTTGTCAGAGAAATTATAGATAGCTATGGTTTACCTGATTTTGGTAAAGCGACTATTCGTGAGGTGGTTGCCATATCTTCCGAATTGGAACAACGGACAAATGTTGAGTTTATCCATATGGAAATGGGCGTACCGGGGTTAAAGCCGGCTAAGGTAGGTGTAGATGCTGAAATAGAGGCCTTACGGAATGGTATCGCTTCCGTCTATCCCAATATCAATGGCGCACCGGAACTTAAAAAGGAGGCCTCACGGTTTATAAAAGCATTTATGAATATCGACATTGCTCCCGAAGGGTGTGTTCCTGTTACCGGGTCGATGCAAGGGACATATGCCACTTTCATGGTGTGTGGGCAATGTTTTCCTGAAAGAAAGACACTGTTGTTTATTGATCCCGGATTCCCTGTGCAAAAACAGCAGATCACGGTGATGGGATACGAATATGAGTCGTTTGATGTGTATGAACACCGTGGCGAAAAGCTTCGGGCAGTACTGGAAAAATACTTGTCTAAAGGAGATATTGCTGCCATGATTTACTCGAATCCAAATAATCCGGCTTGGTTTTGTCTGACAGAAGAGGAGCTAAAGATGATCGGTGAGATGGCCAATACATATGACGTTATTGTTATTGAAGACTTAGCCTATTTTGCCATGGATTTCCGTAAAGACTTGGGAAAACCGTTTCATCCCCCCTATCAATCCAGCGTAGCCCATTATACCGACAAGTATATCGTACAGATATCCGGGTCGAAAGCGTTTAGTTATGCCGGTCAGCGTATCGGGATAACGGCCATATCCAATACACTGTATCACCGTACATATCCGGGACTGACTCAGAAATATGGGAAAGGAACATTTGGTACGGTTTATATCCACAGGGTGCTGTATGCCCTGTCGTCGGGAACAAGCCATTCCGCCCAATATGCTTTAGCGGCTATGTTTAAAGCTGCATCCGACGGCACATTTGATTTTGTATCGGAGGTGAAAGAATATGGACGGCGGGCAAGAAAGTTAAAAAAGATCTTTACACGTTATGGCTTTCAAATGGTGTATGACCAGGATTTACATGAACCGATAGCCGATGGCTTTTACTTTACCATCGCCTATCCGGGAATAACCGGGAATAGATTGATGGAAGAACTGATCTATTATGGCATTAGTGCGATCTCGCTAAGTACGACAGGAAGTAACCAGGAAGGGTTACGCGCCTGTACCTCTTTTATAAAGGAACATCAATATGCCTTGCTGGAAGAACGGCTAAAAGTCTTTTGCGAGAATCATCCATTATAGCAGATACTCTTGCTGATTTATACTTATTAACCCTCATTGACGTTTTATATTTGTTTCTTAGAATAAAAAGCCATATATTGTCCGTCTATTAATTGTTATACAACGGATAATCATGGAAGTTTACGACCATATTTTCAAAATAAAGCACAATAATTTGCTTCCGGGTAAAGGGAGTGTTCTTATTGCCGAACCATTCTTACAAGATGTTCTTTTTCAACGTTCCGTCATATTGTTGGTTGAACATACTTTACATGGTTCTATGGGTTTTGTATTGAACAAGAAGACAAACCGGATCATCAATGAATTTTTTCCGGGCTTTGAGAACCTATCGGCTATACCTATCTATCTTGGAGGGCCTGTCTGTTCTAACAAACTTTTTTTTATCCATACATTGGGAGATATTATTCCTGATTCTATCAGGATTTCAAAAGGGTTATACTTCGATGGTAATTTTGACGTCTTAAAACAACATATCATAGAGGGGAACCCTATTAAAGGAAAGGTGAAATTCTTTCTCGGATACTCGGGTTGGACAAAAGGTCAGTTAGGGTATGAGATTAAAGAAGATTCGTGGATGGTGAGCCATTCCATGCATGGAAATATCATGCTTGCTGATGGAGAATCGTTTTGGAAACATTCGTTAGAGGTTTTGGGTAGCAAATACAAAGCATGGATCAATTTCCCTAAAGATCCGTATATGAATTAACGGGGATCATACATAATATATATATAAAAGAGAGGCGACCGGTTCTCCGGCACAGCCTCTCTTTTTTTGTTTTCTGTTATGAAAAGGGATGATTACTGATTTGTATTGCCGCTCATCTTGGCTTCGATCGCATCAAATTCAGCTCCCATCTGTAAATTGTAGTAAATACTTCTTAATGCGGTCATATATTCCCGTTCTTCAGGTTGTACTTCATGCGCCTTTTCGAAATAGGGAAGCGCCAGTTTGAAGAACTCTTTGGCTTTAGCCGATTCTTCCTGATATAGCTTGCTGTCGTTGATCATATTCGCTTCGGAGAGTTTGTTTACCCCTTGATTATAGTAAACGCGCCCCATATTATTCAGGGCGTCTACATAATTCGGATCCACTTCCAATGCTTTTTTGAAATTGGCAATTGCGCTATCATTATCTTTTAATCCCGACTCATAGACCCTTCCCATCACATCATACAACATGGCATTCGTCGGTTCGCTTTCTATCGCTTTCTTCAGATTTTCAATAGCCTGTTCGTTTTTGTTGGAAGAGATATAACTGTTGATCAGGTACAATATATAATACTTTTCTTCCGGGAATTTGCTCATACCTTCTTCCAGCGTCTTTTCGTAGTTTACGCTATCTTTTATTTGAAGATATTCAAAGGCCAGGTATTGATATACGTCGTTTAGTTTATAATCGGTTGTTTTCGCACGTTCCAATGCGGCAATAGCGGTGGGAGAATCATCCAGCTGGGTGGCGGCTACGGCAGCGTAGAATTGGACAGACATAAAGTTGGAATCTCTTTCTGCCACTTTCTCTCCTTTGAATATGGGCAGGTCTGCAATCGTCAGGTATTGTCCGAAACAGTCGTATGCTTTCCGGTAGTCTTTCTCATCAAAATAATAGGCTCCACCATTAAAGTAGTAAATGTGGTTTGCACTCAGTATGTTTTTGATCTCTTTCGTATGCTTGGGTTTTACTTTCCCTTTCGCATCCGGTAACTGATCCAGTGCATACGCTTTCTCGAAATAAGGAAGGATCTTCATTAGCGCGGTATACATGACCGGTTCATTGGGTTGTTGACCGAGATATTGTTTCATCCTTTCCGCGCTGAATTGTTGATCTTCAATAAAACCAGCTACAAACCACGTCTTAGGGTCTTCTTTTGTTTCAGGATTATCCAGAGCGCCTTTTATCAAATTCCGCGCCTCGTCGTAATTCGCCTTGTCGCCTTTAACAATACTATGGGCCTCGTTCACTGCTTTTTTCTGAGCAAAAGAGGCAGATGCTGCAACACACAGTGCAACTGTTAGTAATACTCGTTTCATTGTGATAGTCATTTGAGATTAATATTTCTACATGTTAATTATTCTTTTGTATCTTCCATATCGTCTTCGATATCTTCATCTCCAAGGAGATCGAAGTCGGCATGTATTTCTTTTATATTGGCATTGACCGTCCTGTTTTCCACCGCTTCGCTTTCCGCTTTTTCTTCCACACTTTTTTCATCGGCTTCGGACAGGACTTTGCATACAGAGGCGATCTCGTCGTGGCGCTTTTCCAGGTTAATCAGGCGGACGCCTTGCGTGGCACGCCCAATCACGTTCAAGTCGACCATTCTCATGCGGATCGTAATGCCGGACTTGTTGATAATCATGATATCATTCTCGTCGGTGACATTCTTTATAGAGACCAGTTTACCGGTCTTCTCCGTGATGTTAATCGTCTTCACGCCTTTGCCGCCACGGTTCGTTATCCGGTAATCTTCGATATGCGAGCGTTTGCCGTATCCCTGTTCGGAGACAACGAGAATGGTTTCCGTCTCTTTATCCTTTACTGTTATCATGCCGACCACTTCATCGGTAGGATCTTCCGTATCCAGTGTCATGCCCCTCACTCCGGCGGCGGTACGTCCCATCATACGGACAGTACGTTCGTTGAAACGGATAGCGCGTCCGTTGCGGCTGGCGATAATGACTTCATTATCCCCATTGGTCAGGCGAACGTCGATCAGTCCGTCGTCTTCATGTAGCGTAATGGCGTTCACGCCGTTTTGACGAGGGCGGGAATAGGCTTCCAGCAAGGTCTTTTTGATGACGCCTTTCCGGGTGCAGAACAGCAGGTAATGGGAATTGATAAAGTCCGTATCCGTTCTTAACCGCTTCACACGTATAAAGGCATTCACCTTATCATCCGGCTCGATACTCAGCAGGTTTTGAATCGCTCGTCCTTTCGAGTTCTTTGTGCCTTCCGGTATTTCATAGACCTTCAGCCAGTAACAGCGTCCTTTTGCCGTAAAGATAAGCAATATGGCATGCATGGATGCCGGATAGATATATTCGACAAAGTCTTCGTCACGGGTTTCCGAACCTTTTGCGCCTACGCCGCCCCGTCCCTGCGTACGGAACTCGCTTAGTGGTGTACGCTTGATATATCCCATATGGGAGATAGTGATAATCATTTCATCATCGGCATAGAAGTCTTCCGGATTCAACTCTTCGGAGGCGTAGACGATATCGGTCTTGCGCTCGTCGCCATATTTGTCTTTGATCTCCTGGAGTTCGTCCTTTACCACCTGCATACACAGGTCTTCGTTCTCCAGTATTTCTTTTAAATGGGCGATTAATTTGGCAATCTCTTCATATTCCGCACGAAGTTTATCCTGTTCGAGGCCGGTCAATTGCCGTAATCGCATTTCAACGATGGCGCGTGCCTGTATCTCCGACAGCTCAAACCGTGCCATCAGGCGGCTGATCGCTTCCTGCGGATTGGGGGAAGCTTTGATAATCGCAATGACTTCGTCGATGTTATCGGACGCGATGATTAATCCTTCCAGGATGTGCGCCCGCTCTTCCGCCTTTTTCAGTTCGTACCGTGTACGGCGGATGACCACTTCGCGGCGGTGATCGATAAACGACTTGATCAGCTCTTTCAGGTTCAGTTGTTTCGGCCGGCCGTTGACTAATGCAATATTGTTCACACTGAAGGAGGACTGCAAAGCGGTCAGCTTATACAGTTTATTCAGTACGACACTCGAATTGGCGTCCCTCTTGACATCGACAACGATGCGCATCCCGCTGCGGTCCGACTCGTCGTTGACGTTCGAGACGCCTTCTATCCGTTTGTCGTTCACCAGTTCGGCAATGTATTTGATCAGTTCGGCTTTATTGACCAGATAGGGTATCTCTGTAATCACAATTTTCTCATGATTGTTTTCGACTTCTATCTCCGCCTTTCCGCGAAGGACAATACGTCCCCTGCCTGTTTCAAAGGCCTCCCTCACGCCTGCGTAACCGTAAATCGTAGCGCCCGTAGGGAAGTCCGGCGCCTTAATATAGGTCATTAAGCGTTCGATATCCATATCGCCGCGCGCATCAATATAGGCCATACACCCGTCCAGCACCTCATGCATATTGTGCGGGGGCATATTCGTGGCCATACCGACGGCAATCCCCGACGCACCGTTTATTAATAGGTTGGGAATACGGGTCGGCAAAACGGTGGGTTCTTTTAATGTATCATCAAAATTTAATTGGAAATCCACCGTATCTTTGTCGATATCCCTCAGCATCTCTTCTGCAAGCTTGCTCAAACGGGCTTCCGTATAACGCATCGCGGCCGGCATATCGCCGTCGACCGACCCAAAGTTCCCCTGTCCGTCTACCAACGGATAGCGTAACGACCACTTCTGAGCCATGCGTACCATAGCAAAGTAGACCGACGAGTCTCCATGAGGATGGTACTTACCCAATACTTCACCAACAATTCTTGCAGATTTCTTATAAGGTTTATCGGAGGTATTCCCCAGCTCATTCATACCAAACAAAACGCGGCGATGAACCGGCTTAAAACCATCCCTTACATCAGGAAGGGCGCGTGAAACAATGACCGACATCGAATAATCAATGTAGGCCGATTTCATCTCCTCCTCGATGTTAATCTTTATAATTCTGTCTTGATCAACCATTTAGTTTTATATTTGTTATACTCCAACTTTCTCCTCTCAAAAATTGCACTAAGGTAAGGCTTTTCCGTGTACTATAAAAAATTTTGCGCTTATTTTTTAAGATAACGACCCTCAATGAGCTATTGGAAACGCGGTCGGCGCTTCTTTTGACCCCGCTCCGATACCACTGTCTGTTTCTTCGGTAACAAGTAACCTTTTTCTCGGCAATAAGTAGCTGTTTCATAAGGAGAAACTACCTCCTTGCCCGGTATGTACTGATCGTTCGCCAATTGGCGAACGATTGACCGCCAATTGGCGAACAATTGACCGCCAGTTGGCGAACGATCGTCCTCCATATGGCGAACGATCAATGTGTCGGGAGGAACAGGCTACTTGTTGCCGAGAAAAAGGTTACTTGTTGCCGAGAAAAAGGCTACTTGTTACCGAGAAAAAGTTAGGGGGTATAGACCTTATGGTATAAGCATACCTGTCCGCATGGTACGTTTAAGGGACAATTATTTTGATTTTACGTGAATATTGCTTTGATTTGTAGGGGAAAACAAAAAAGGCTTACATCATGAAAAAGAAGAAATGGCTACTTGTACTCTTGGGTATTGTGCTAGTGTGCGGCGGGAACACGCCTGCAAAAGTGGCGACAGGTCGATGGGAAATCAGTTACAATACGACAACAAAAGGGGTCACAGTCAAGAAGGATGCCCGTCCGGTCTATGAAGACGGCTATGCCTCGTTCAAATGGAATGACAGGCTGATAACGACGAAGGAATACCCGAAAGGAAAGGTTAAGAAGGAGGAGATACATGATCTGTTCGGGCACGGCACGGCATATAAAATAACCTACCGGAAGAAAGAATGGCCGACTCTGGTACAGACCTTTTACGTCTACCCGGACAAGGAGTATATCCTGACCGACTTTACCCTCGAAAGCGCCAATGAGATCTCGTCCAACTATATGGCGCCGGTCAATACCGATAACATACCCTCCGTTTCGGAGAAGGGCGACAACCGCGCGCTGTTCATTCCTTTTGATAATGACAAATGGATACGGTACCAATCCCATCCGTTGTCGTTCGATAAATTGGTCAGCTACGAAGCGACGGCAGTGTTCGATAACGAGTCGCGGGCAGGCTTAGTCATTGGATCGGTAGAGCATGACCATTGGAAAACAGCCGTTGAACTGTCTGATGGCGACGGCCATATGGTAGGGTCGCTTGTCTGCTACGGTGGTGTGGCAGATAGCCTGACGCGCGATGCCAAGCCTCATGGGGCTTTGAAAGGCAAGCGTATCAAGTCGCCCAGACTGTTTGTGGGTTATTTCAGCGATTGGCGTACCGGACTTGAAGCGTATGCCAAAGCCAATGCGACGGTTGCCCCACCCAAACCATGGGACAGGCCGGTACCTTTCGGATGGAACAGTTGGGGCGTTTTACAGTTCGACCTGACCTACCGGAAAGCGCTGGAAGTCTCCGACTTCTTTAGAGATAACCTGCAAAACAATTCCTTTGTGAATCCCGAAAACAAAGTCGTTATAGGGTTGGATTCGGGCTGGAACAACTTTACGGAGGAAGAGTTGAAAGATTTTGCCGACCGCTGTAAGGCAAACGGACAGATAGCCGGCATCTATTGGACGCCCTTTACCGACTGGGGGAAACGACCCGAAAGGGAGATCAAAGACGCCCCTGGCTACCGCTATAAAGATGTCTACCTCTATGCCAACGGCCAGCCACAGGAGCTGGACGGCGCCTATGCCGTCGACCCGACGCATCCGGCCATCGAACAGCAGATGCGGAAGACGGCGGATTTGTTCCACCGTACCGGTTTCGAGTATGTCAAGATGGATTTTATGACGCATGGCGCCCTCGAAGCAGATACCTGGTATAACCCTGAAATCCGCACGGGGATAGAGGCGTATAACTACGGGATGCAGCTGTTGGACAAATACTTCGGCGATATGTACATCAACCTGTCCATCTCGCCGGTCTTCCCTGCACAGTATGCGCAGTCCAGGAGAATCGCCTGCGATGCGTGGGGTAAGATCAAAGACACGGAGTATACCCTGAACGCCCTCTCCTACGGGTGGTGGCAAGACGAGGTCTACCAATTCAACGACGCCGACCATATCGTCCTGCAAAAAGCCAGTGAAGGAGAGAACAGGGCACGCATCACCTCCGCCGTCATGACAGGCATCTATATCACCGGAGATGATTTTAGCGCCGGCGGCTCCCAGGAAGGGAAGGAGAGGGCGAAAACGTATCTGACCAACGCGGATGTCAATGCCGTAGCCAAAGGGAAAGCGTTTCGTCCGGTAGAGGGCAACGGCGAATCGTCCGAGAACCGCTTTGTCATGCAAGACGAAGAGGGGACGTTCTACCTGGCGGTCTTCAATTACAAAGAGGAAGAACTGAAAACGACAATATCCCTGCCCCGTATCGGTTTGGATGCGGAAAGGACGTATCAGGTGAAAGAACTGTGGAGCGGCGAAAGCCGGCCGGTAAGCAACAGCCTCAATATAACGGTGCCTCCAAAAGATGTCCTGTTCTTTAGGTATAAGGTCAATAGATTCACCTTCGGCCAGCCGGAATATAACCTCCGGAGCGGTGACAAAAAATAAAGAAATATTTCTGTATTCCTAAATAAAGTATGTACCTTTGCGGCCATAAAAAGTAAAGGTATTACTAAACGATTAATTCATTAAACGACATGGAAATTACACATATCGAACACTTGGGTATTGCGGTAAAAAGCATCGAAGCCTCTTTACCGTATTATGAAGGTGTATTGGGCTTGACGTGTTACAACATTGAAGTTGTAGAAGATCAAAAGGTTAAAACGGCTTTCTTTCAGGTAGGACAGACAAAAATCGAATTGCTGGAGCCGACAAGTGAAGAGAGCGCCGTTGCCAAATTTATTGAGAAAAGGGGAGAAGGTATCCACCATATCGCCTTCGCCGTGCCATCGGTGGCAGAGGCATTGGAAGAGGCCGGCTCAAAAGGTGTGCAGCTGATCGACAAGGCGCCCCGAAGGGGTGCGGAAGGGCTGGATATCGCCTTCCTCCATCCCAAATCAACCTGTAGCGTACTGACCGAGCTGTGTATGAAGGGGAAATAAACGGGAATAAGAACATTTCTAACAAATATATAATAACAATGAGTAAACAACTTGAAAAAGTAAAAGAACTGATCGCTCTTCGCGAGAAGGCTCGTATTGGTGGTGGGGAAAAAAGAATAGAAGCTCAGCACAACAAAGGGAAATATACGGCTCGCGAACGGATAGCGATGTTGCTTGACGAAGGTAGCTTTGAAGAGTTTGATATGTTTATGCAACACCGTAGCGTCAATTTCGGTATTGAAAAAACAAAGTTTCTCGGAGATGGCGTCGTGACCGGTTACGGGACAATTGATGGCCGGGTAGTCTATATCTATGCACAAGACTTTACCGTGTTCGGCGGGGCACTGTCGGAAACACTGGCGCTGAAAATATGCAAAGTCATGGACCAGGCGATGAAAATGGGAGCGCCTGTGATCGGGCTGAACGATTCGGGAGGAGCGCGTATTCAGGAAGGGGTGAATGCCCTGGCTGGCTATGCCGAAATATTCCAGCGTAATATCCTGGCTTCCGGCGTGATTCCACAGATATCCGGCATCTTCGGACCGTGTGCCGGCGGAGCGGTCTATTCGCCCGCATTGACCGACTTCAATATCATGACGCGCGGAACAAGCTATATGTTCCTCACCGGCCCGAAGGTGGTGAAAACCGTGACCGGCGAAGACGTGACGCAGGAAGAATTGGGCGGAGCAAGCGTACATACGGCCAAATCGGGTGTCGCCCATTTCGCCGTCGATACGGAAGAGGATGGCTTCGTACTGATCCGCAAACTGCTCAGCTTCCTGCCGCAGAACAACCTGGAAGAGACGCCGCTGGTAGAATGCAAGGATCCGATCGACCGCCTGGATGATGTGCTGAACGAAATCATCCCCGATAACTCCAACCAGTCGTATGATATGTATGATGTGATCGGTACGATTATCGACCAGGGAGAATTTCTTGAAGTACATGCCGACTATGCGAAGAATATCATCGTCGGCTTTGCGCGGTTCAATGGACAGACGGTTGGTATCGTGGCCAACCAGCCCAAGATTATGGCCGGATGTCTGGACAGTAATGCGTCGCGTAAGGCAGGGCGGTTCGTCCGTTTCTGCGATGCATTCAATATCCCGTTAGTCACGTTGGTGGACGTACCGGGCTTCCTTCCGGGGACGGGGCAGGAATACAACGGGGTGATTCTTCATGGCGCCAAACTGCTGTATGCCTACGGCGAAGCGACAGTGCCCAAAGTCACCGTTACCCTGCGCAAATCGTATGGCGGCGCTTACTGCGTGATGAGTTCCAAACACCTGCGCGGAGACATGAACTACGCCTGGCCGACAGCCGAAATCGCCGTCATGGGACCGAGCGGAGCGGTTGAAGTTATCTTTGCCAAAGATGTGGCAGCGTCGGAAGACCCCGCCAAGACGACAGCAGAAAAAGAAGAAGAGTACAGGAAAGCCTTTGCCAACCCGTACAATGCCGCCCAATACGGTTACATCGACGATGTGATTGAACCGCGTAACACCCGTTTCCGCATCATTCGCGCTTTACAGCAGTTGCAGACGAAGAAGTTGACCAACCCGGCAAAGAAACACGACAACCTGCCCCTATAATTCTAAAACAGCCTACATATGATAAGAAAGAAAACAGGGGTATTCCTGCTGCTGGCGTGCCTTCTCTCCATAGGAGCGCAGGCGCAGCGCGTAACCTCGATGCGAATAAACGAAGTATTGGTCGTCAATGAAGACAACTTTGTCGACGACTACGGCAAACGGAACGCATGGATCGAATTATACAACACCTCGGCAGGAAGCGTCGACATACGGGGTTGCTTCCTGACAGACGACAAGAATAACCCCAAGAAGTATCCGATTCCTAAAGGAGACGTACTGACGAAGATCAAGCCAAGGCAGCATGTCATTTTCTGGATCGACGGACAACCTTCGCGCGGGACGTTCCACGTCAACTTCGTGTTCGACCCCGACCGCGAGAATTATATCGCTTTGTACGACGCCGACGGGAAAACACTCGTTGACGAGATCACCATCCCCCGCACCAAAGGTAAGGACATCAGCTACGGACGCATTGTTGACGGTGAGGAGAGGTGGAGTTTCCTCGAAAAGGTAACGCCCAGCACCAACAACCTGACGTTGGACACGAACGAAAAGATTGATAACTTTAAACTCAACGACTCGCTCGGGGTGGGGATGACACTCACGGCTATGGCTGTCGTATTTTGCGGCCTGATCCTTTTATACCTGATCTTTAAGTCGATCGGAAACCTGTCGGTCACGCTCAGCAAGCGCCGGGCGCAGAAAACCGAAGGCACCGTTGGGGAAGATGTCGTATCAGGAGAGGTACTGGCTGCCATCGGCACGGCTCTTTTTGAATTGGATGAAGATGTGCATGATATTGAAAACACGGTTCTTACCATCCAGAAAGTCAAACGCCACTACTCTCCGTGGAATTCAAAGATCTACGGATTGCGTGAAATACCGGGTAAATAATCAGCTAATAATTAAACAGACATGAAAAGTTTTAAATATACAATCAACGGTAATATATATAAGGTACATATCAACTCGGTCGTCGAAGATGTAGCCGAAGTAGAAGTGAACGGAACACCTTATACAGTCAAAATGGAAAAGCCGGCAAAGAAACAGGTCGTCACCTTGAAAAGGCCGGTACAGGCGCCAACGACATCGACAGGAGCGCCTGTCGTTACCCGCCAGGCCGCCTCGTCTACGCCGGGAGCAATCAAGTCGCCGCTGCCGGGCGTTATTCTGGAAGTGAAATGCAAAGTGGGCGACACGGTAAAAAGAGGCCAGACACTGCTCATCCTCGAAGCGATGAAGATGGAGAATAATATCAATGCCGACCGCGACGGCAGCGTGGTTGAAATAAAAGTAAACAAAGGAGATTCTGTACTTGAAAATGCAGACCTCGTAGTAATCGGATAAGCATATGCAAGAAAGCTTTTTATCATTCCTTGGTGAGAACCTTCAGACGTTCCTTACCTACACGGGGGTATATAACGCTACGCCCGGTCATCTCTTCATGATACTGATTGGCCTGTTTTTTATATTCCTGGCCATCAGATTTGAATTTGAACCCATGTTGCTCATCCCTATCGGATTCGGTATCCTGATCGGTAATATACCGTTTAAGGACGCCGGCCTGCAGGTAGGTATTTATGAAGAAGGCTCGGTGCTGAACATCCTCTACCAGGGTGTGACGTCCGGATGGTATCCGCCTTTGATCTTTCTCGGTATCGGGGCGATGACGGACTTCTCGGCTTTGATATCCAATCCCAAGCTGATGCTGATCGGGGCAGCCGCCCAATTTGGTATCTTCGGAGCCTACACTATTGCGCTTCAAATGGGATTCGAGCCGAATCAGGCAGGAGCAATCGGTATCATCGGTGGAGCCGACGGCCCCACGGCGATCTTCCTTTCCTCCAAACTGGCGCCCAACCTGATGGGGGCAATCGCGGTATCCGCCTATTCGTACATGGCGCTGGTGCCGATCATACAACCGCCCTTTATGCGATGGCTGACGACGAAGAAAGAACGTGTCATCCGTATGAAACCGCCAAGGGTCGTCTCGTCTACCGAAAAGATTATTTTCCCGATTGTCGGTCTGTTATTGACCTGCTTCCTCGTCCCTTCGGGTCTTCCTTTACTGGGGATGCTGTTCTTTGGCAACCTGTTGAAGGAAAGCGGCGTCACGCGCCGTCTGGCAGAGACAGCCCGCGGGCCGTTAATCGACACGATCACGATCCTGCTGGGTGTGACGGTTGGCGCTTCGACGCAGGCAACCCAGTTCCTGACATTAAATTCGATCAAGATTTTCGCCTTAGGCGCTTTATCCTTCGTGATTGCTACCTGTGCAGGTATCCTGTTTGTGAAATTCTTTAACCTCTTCCTCAAGAAAGGGAACAAGATCAATCCGCTTATCGGTAACGCCGGCGTATCGGCCGTTCCCGACTCGGCGCGTATTTCGCAAATCGTCGGTCTGGAATATGACCCGACAAACTACCTGTTGATGCATGCGATGGGGCCGAATGTGGCCGGCGTAATCGGTTCGGCCGTTGCCGCCGGTATCCTGTTAGGTTTCCTGATCTGATCGGGAGAGACCATACCGCTATCAACACAAAATCAGGGAAAGAGGAATGTATATAATCAGGCAAACATATCCATTCCTCTTTTTTATCTGGATGCTGGCAGGATGCAGGCCGGAAATGCCGGCGACATCTACCATTACGGTGATGGCCGACGGATTGCCGATGCCCGTGAATAAAGCGTTATACGGATTGACGATAGAAGAGGTCAACCATGCCGTAGAAGGCGGGATATATGCCGAATTGATACAAAACCGCAGCTTTGAAGACGGTACGCTTCCTCCCCACTGCTTCTACAATGCCGGCCATACCGCATTGGTGACGCCCAACGGCTGGACGCTTCCTTTTATCCCACCCGATTCTATACCGGGATGGAAAGCGCTTTCGCCGGGTAGCTTTGCCTGGTTGGGGACTACGCGGTTGATCAATGAAACGAACAAACGCGCGTTGATGGTCTCTGTTACCGTACATGCAAGTTGGGGTAGGGGAGGCGTTGCTGCAGAAGGGTATAAAGGGATCTCCATTCGCAAGGGAGAACAATATACGCTCTCTTTCTTTACCAGGACACCCCGCTCTGTTGAGCCTGGAACACTGCGCGTCGCTTTGGAAACCCCCGCGCTGACTAAAACCCTGAGCGATGTATTTCAGGTCACACCGGCATTTGAATGGGAACAGTACCGGCACACGTTCACAGCCATTGAAGATGCAGACGACGCACTCCTGACATTCACGACAGACAGCTCATCCTTCTTTTGGCTCGATGTCGTATCGCTCTTCCCTGAAAAGACATGGCATAACCGTCCCAACGGACTGCGCCCCGATCTGATGGAAGCAATCGCCGCCTTGAACCCTGCCTTTATCCGCTTCCCCGGAGGATGTTATGTCGAAGGGTATACGGCCGGGACATTCCCCGTATGGCACGAAAGTATAGGCGACATTGCCGGACGAAAACACTTCTGGAATATCTGGGCGTATGGGACAAGCAACGGGATGGGCTTCCACGAATACCTGCAAATGTGCGAAGACCTGAATGCAGAACCCGTCTATGTGGTCAACAGCGGCATTACCAATCAGGCGCGACGGCCCCGCTACGAAGATATCACGAAGATGGATCTGTGGATACAAAACGCCCTCGACGCACTGGCCTATGCCAACGAACCGGCCGATTCCACATTTGGAGCGATGCGGGCAAAGCATGGACATCCCGAACCTTTTCATCTGAAATACATCGAAATAGGAAGTGAAAACGCAGGGTACGAATACAACCGGAGATTCCCCCTGTTCAAAAAGGCCATACGTGATACCTACCCCGGCGTCACCGTGATCAGCAGTGCGCCGGTACCCCGCCAAAGCAAGCAGGAATGGGTAGATGCACACCTCCATGCCAATGAGACATTCTTTCTCTCCAATCACAACCGGTACGGGGATAACCACCTCTACCAGTCGGGGATATTCATCGGCGAACTTTCTACTACAAACGAAAAACAACAAGGCACGTTACGCGCCGCAGTCGCCGAAGCCTGCTTCCTGATCGAAGCCGAACGCCATCCGAATAGCGTCAAACGATTGGCATACGCGCCGGTTTTAAGTCATGCAAAGTATACAAGCCAACAGCCGCAATCGCTGATCTCTTTCAACAACAAAGACATCGTAACGACTCCTTCGTATTACCTATTCCATATGTTCGCACAAAACCGTGGAGATGAATTGGTAAAGACAGAAATAAAAACCTATGCGCGTCCACAGGTAAACACCGGACAGGTCGCCATCATCCCGTCCGGAGAAAACGATTACGAGATCACCGGCGTGCGACTCAACAACCAACCCGTACCCGATTATACACAAATGGGCGATTCAGCGACCTATAACTATGACCTGTCGGTCAACATCCGCCCCATAAAAGAAAACGGACACATCCGCTTTCTCCTTCGCGACAACAACCAATCCGGAGAAGATGCCGATTATATCTGTTTCGCTATCGGCAACGGCCAATGCGAACTCTATCGCCAGACAGGAACAATCAGGGACACCCTCGCTTCGCCTGTTCCTTTTCGTCTGAAAACCCAGTATCCGCACATGGTCCGGATCGTTTGCCGGGATGCACAAATCTCCTGTTATATCAACGATTCCCCCATACATCTCGTCACCCTGCCGTCGCTGCCCTCGCTCGTTTCGCTGGCTACCATAGACAAAACGGAGAATACCCTCCTGCTAAAAGTGGTCAATACGACGTTCCATAAAGAAAAAACCAAACTTGTCTTCAAAGGGTTAAGTGTCAAGAACGACGTCGACATCATCCAACTAACCGGTTTACCACAATCCCGGAACACCTTTGACCACCCCCACCGCATTATCCCCACAGAAACCGGCATATCCTTCCCCATCGGCCGAACAATGACCTACCATTTCCCCCCCAACTCCATAACAATCATGAAATTCCGTATAAACTAACGTGGGTTTCGCCCATTTGTAACAAAATCTTCACGCTTTTGTAATAAGATCTTCACATAATTGTTTTATCAATGTAATAAAACGCCTGTTTCTTTGTTACACATTTCCACATAGTATAAAATATAGTATAACAGACAAAATGAACACTACAAATAATACGACACACCAGGAGACAAGCGGATGGAGGCGGTTCGTGGGACATAGCGGCCTGTCGCTTGTGGTGCTGCTGCTGTCCGCACTGTTTTATATGTGTACGAACGAAGAGGGGGGCGTACTCGTCCCTTCGCCGCAAGAGGACGAAGAAGATCGCGAAATGGCTTTGTCGCTGCGCCTGCAGGGGTCACTTCCCTCTACACGCCTCGGGGAAGCGGATGAAAACATGGTGTCTGAAGTGGATGTGCTGGTGTTTGAGTGCACGACCGGCAAGTACCTGTACGCGTCGGCCGCCTATTACATAGATGAGCCTGAAATAACGCAAAGTTTGGTGTATAAATATCCCTTTGCCGTTCGTTTACGTATGACGGAAAGCGAGGCGGATAGGGTCGACCTGTGGGTCGTTGCCAATGCTCATGCCTTGCTGAATAAGATGACACTGGGCGGCACCAGCGCCGACTCGACAAAAGCCGCTGTTGCCGCCAAGTTGCTGGCTAACGAAGACGATAAGGTGACACAGATTCCCGTCACCGACCCCGTCACCCCGATCCCGATCCCGATGTGGGGGAAAATAGACAACGTGAGTATCCCGATATCGGGAGCGACACCGGTCGAAGTGCCGCTCACCCGCATGGTCGCCAAGATAGACGTAGCCGTAGATAAAACGAAAGTGGACGAGAATAAATTCAGACTGAAATCCACCAATGTGACCACCGGTCACAAGATCCCCGCCGAAGGTGTTAATCCCTCGACCGACGTCACTGTGACGTTCGACGGAACGTATACCGGTCAGTTTACCGTTACTGCTTATAGCGGGAGTACGGCAGTCGGGTCTAACACAAATTCGACCAAAACAAGTCGCGGCGTTACTGTGGGTGAGAATCAATCCTGGACAGAGCGGGGTGTCACGTACAAATGGAAGGCTCCCGGTTACAACAACAATAATGAGATAAACGTGTCATCTCTTCAAACCACTCAACTTGGGTATACCATCAATCTGACAGGGTGCAATTATTATATAGAGGAAAAAGCGTATCAATTCAAACTAACCGGAAACTACCCGGAAAGGATCAGGAGTAATGGGCGTAATTATGAAAAAAGTCGACTAACGCTAACTGTCATATCTCTTATTAGAATTGCATCTGACGGGGAGGGCCGTCATAACTGCCTCCCTGCCCGCGACCCGGACGCCTGTCCATCACATCCGACGCGGAAGCGCCGCCTTTAAAGATGCTGAAACGGTAGATGAAATGTACCATAAAATAGCTGCTTAAGGTATTGTATTCCGATTCCGTATAGCCGGTAGAGGTGATATTCTGTGAGATATTGCTGCGTTGTTGCAGGATATCGTACATCTTGAGACGGAGGGTCGCCTGGTTTCCTTTCAGGAACGACTTGGATGCGGAGGCGTTCCACATCACTTCATTCAGTTTATACCCGGCCTGATACCCTGAATTGGTCGAATAGGAGATGTCGCTCTCCAATTTAATCGACAGCGGCAGGTAGACGACTGTGGTTCCGCCGACGCCGTAATTGAAAGTTTGCATATTGCTTTCCGGTTGCAACGAGTAGTCTACCTTATTATACCGGATGTTTCCATTGATCCCCAAATCAAGGATATCCGATCGGAAATCAATGCCTGCACGTTCGCTTAACGTCATATTCCTGTTCAGGCTCTTCTGGTTGTCGATGTATGCATTGCTGTTGCTGTACGATGCCATTGTCATACTGTTTATCGAAAATTTCCTGTTTTTCAGCGGGGTATTCACTATCATGCGGATATTCCCGTTGTAGTTGCCGTTCGTATTCCTGTATGAAGTCTCCTTGACCCCTCCGCCCAGGTTTTTTACATCCGATACAATATCGTTGACGACATAGTTGATATTCGACATCAACATGAACGTCGTCTGCTTTTCGGGCATGAACTTCTGGAAACGGATAAAGACATCGTTTGTATACCGGGGGTTCAGATTGGGATTACCTATGACGGTATTCTTGGGATTGGAGACATTGGGGACGGGTTGCAACTGTGCGATAGAGGGTTGGCTTGTACGGCCGTCGTAATTGATACGGAGATTGGTTTGCCTGTTAAATAGATAGTTAAACTGCACCATAGGTGAGAAGTTGACCACATGACGCGATATATCGGACAATACCGTATCAGCGATAAAGGTTTCGCTTTCGCTGTATGAAGGGTCGACATTGAATCCTATCGTATAGTTGTATTTCTCCCGCACGGCTTTAAAGCTCAGGCTGGCGCGCTGGTTGATAAAATTGTTCCGGTAACTCTGGCTATATGCCGTATCCAATTGGGTGTAATTCTCCGCTTCGTCTTTCGACCAGGTATACTTCAACGCTTCCTGCCTGCTTTGGTTGAAGCTAAAGGCGGCTTGCAGGAAATTGCTGCGCCCGAGGGGTTCTACCCACGAGACAAACGCCCGGTAGCTGTACCCTGTATTGGTGTAGTTGTAGAGCTGGTCTAACTCGTCGGTGCGGTTGGCATACCGGATGTTTGAATAGTTCGTCCCGTCTTCGTCCGACTTGTTGTAACTTCCTGAAAAGGAACCGCTCAATACGCGTCCTTTCGTATTCAGTTTACGGCTGACCTCCAACCGGCCGCTCATCGAATAGTTCGTGCCGTCGGACAGGGAGTTTGATTCGCTCACATTCATCGTATCCAGGTCTTCGACGCGCACGTTCCGGCCTCCGCCCAGTGTCGTTGAAGCCCCCTCTTCGAGGCTCCGGCTTTTGCTGTAAGAGAAGTCGGGGCGGAAAATAATGTTGGTCAGCGTATCCGGTTTCCACTCCAGCCGGAGGTTAACCCCTATGTTGTCGTTTTGCCTGCTCCTTACATCCCTTGCATCTTCGTATTGGATGCTGTCGCCGGCCATGATGGTTTGCTCGCGGCTTCTGCTGTTCGCATCATTATCGGAGTGTGAATAGCGGGCATTCCCTCCCAGGGTGATTTTTGAATTAAACTCTTTACTGAAGTTCGCTCCCGCATTACCTGACGACGTGATGCCGTTACCGGCTCCACCGCCTCCCCGCATACGCATGCCGCCGCCTCCCATTCCCTGGAACACGGTAGATGCCAGGTCGGTGAATCCCATATTGTTCGTATTGTTGAATCCTCCCATAAAGGTAAACTGGTCGTTGTTGATAAAGCGGTTGACCATGGCGTTCCCTTCATAGCGCTCCTTACTGCCATAGCCGGCGAAGGCGTTCCCGAACCACCCCTGTTTCATTCCCGGCCGGATCGTTAAATTAATGACCGTCTCTTCGTCGCCGTCGTCAAAACCGGTCATCATCGTCATATCGCTTTTCTTGTCATACACCTGTACCTTGTCTACCATCTTGGCGGGTAGGTTTTTGGATGCGACCTTCGGATCGTCCGAAAAGAACTCCTTTCCGTCGACCATCATCTTTTTGACCTCTTTTCCGTTCACCGTCACCTTTCCTTCGCTGTCGATTTCCACGCCCGGCATCTTTTTAAGCAGGTCTTCCAGCATGGAGCCTTCGGTCACTTTAAACGACTCGGCGTTGTATTCGGTGGTATCGTTGCGGACGACCATCTCGGCTGCTTTTCCTATGGCCACGACTTCGCCCAGCATGACTGAACCGTCGTTTAGCGTCAGTTTACCCAGATTGACCGGATTCGTCCTCCCCGTAATTTGCAGGGGCTGGAATAACGGGTCAAACCCTATAAAAGAGATATGCAGCAGGTAATCGCCCGGCCTTATGTTTGTCAATGCAAAACTGCCGTCGCGCGACGTTGCGACACCTTTCACAAATGAACTGTCTTTCACACTAAGCAGACGTACCGTTGCCTGTTCAACAGGGATCGTCCCCTTTTCTTCTACCACTACTCCTTTTATTTCAATAGCGCTTCTCTGTGCCCATGCGGGGAAAGCGAATGAAATAACCATCAACACCAAAAGGATTCTTCTTGACTTCATAACAAAAATTCAATATTTTTAATTTCTTCACAAGAAGATAGACATGGCAACCTGCCATTGGTTTAACAATGTCTGTTTCTATTCGTATTTATTAACGTAGAGGGCAGCGGGTTATCCGAGCTTGCTGATCTTTTTCAACCGGTCGAGATCAATCAGCTTGATTTTTCTTCCGTCCAAAGCGATAATCCGCTCTAAGGCAAATGTGGATAAGGTACGGATGGCGTTTGAGGTGGTCATGTTCGACAGGTTGGCGAGGTCTTCACGCGCGAGGTAGATACTCAGCGTAGCCCCGTCTCCTTCCAGTCCGTAACTGTCTTTGAGGAATAATAGCGACTCGGCCAGGCGGCCGCGAATATGTTTTTGTGTGAGGTTCACCGTCCTTTCGTCCGCTACGCCAAGGTCAATAGACAGCTGGCGGATAAAGAACATGGCTAAATCAGGGTTGCTCATTAATAGTTCGGTGACAACGGCCATCGGGATTAAACAAACGATAGACGCCTCAAAGGCGGATGCGTTGGTCAGGTAATTTTCTTGTGCAAAATAGGCGCGGTAGCCAAAATATTGAATGGGCTTAATCATACGAATAATTTGGCTTCTTCCTCCCACTCCTTCCTTGAATATTTTGACTTTCCCCTTCAGCAGACACATCATATCTTTCGGTTCGTCTCCTTCAAAATAAATCAGTTCATTTCGTTTGAAATGCTGGATTGTAGAGTTGTTACGGAGAATTTCACGTTCTTTGTTGTTTAGCACTCTCCATACCTCTGCTAAACTGGCCGATATATCGACCTTTTCTTGCTGATGTTTAACCACGACTGTTCTATAACATACTTGTGAAGCACAAATGTATGATTTTCTTTTTGAAAAAAAATAGTTTACGAAATAAAATTTGCTTAGCCGGATAATTTCGCCCTGTCTTTGTGGCATTATCCGGCAAAATACCGTAAATTTGTGATAAAGAAGATGATATTATTTGAAGAATACAGTTGTTATATTGGCCGTCTTTTTTTATACTGTAAGCGCTCCACTAAAGGCAAAGGACACTTATGGAAATGACTGTTTGCCGGATCATATCCCGGATACGGTATCCTTGTCCGATGTCGATATCATTATGCGGAGGGTCATTGACAATGCCGCTAAATTCCAAACCCAGCTGATCCGTTCGGAAGCTGAAATTTATATAAAAGGACGTGCGGAGATATTAAAACAAAACATATTGATGCGTTTGGCTCACCACCTTTTCCCGGTGAACCGGCGCACGAAGGATATGGTGTTCGAGATGGTCAGCCGGACAAAATTTGAAGCCCCCAACCATTACCTGCACGACATACAGGCGGTCAATGGAAGCACCATCCCGAACAAGGACAAGCAGCAGGAGGTCCTGTTTTTCCTGAATATGAACACCTATGCGCCGACCACGCTGGATGACGAAATTGTTATGCCGGTCGGAAAGAAAGCCTTCGCCTACTATCATTTTGAGATCATGGGTATTGAAGAGCGGGAAGAAAGGACGATTTACCGGATACGCTTTTCTCCGAAACAGTTAAGCCAAAAGCTGATCACCGGCGATCTGTATGTCGTTGGCGGATCATGGATCATTGATAAAATAGATTTCAGCGGGCGTTATTCGTTCGCCGATTTCAGCCTGACCATCACATGCGGGCAGAAGTCGGACTATTTCAACCTGCCCGATGTGGCCGACCTCTATCTCCGGTACAGGATACTGGGGAATGTAGTGGTCAGTTCGTACCATTTCGATTTCACCTACAAATCGGTTGTTTGGGCGCAGGATGAAGAGGAAAAGAGAAAGAAACAGCGCCGGTCGCTGGATTTAACCCGCTATTTCAAGCTGTCGTCGGATACGGTACCGATCATTTCCGATACGGCCTATTGGCAGGAGAAACGCTGCCTGCCGCTTACCACAGAAGAGAAAAGGCTGTACGAAACGACAACCGGTCCCGGATTGGACGACCCCGATACCACCCATATCACAAAGTACATGAAGCTGACGGAGAAGCTGACAAACAGTATGCATCTGAACTTCAACAACACGCGCGTCAGGTATTCCGGCATCCTGAACCCGTTCCAGTTGGGGTATTCGAAGCGTAACGGCATTTCCTACAAGCAACGCCTCCGCATCAACAAAGACCTGCCGAACGACCGTTCGCTCTATTTCCGCCCCGAAATAGGCTATCTCTTCAAACGGAAAGAGCTATACTACAAAGCCATAGCGGAGTGGCACTATCTCCCTGAGAAGATCGGGTCGGTGAGCGCCTCCTTTGGAAACGGGAACCAGAGCTATTCGTCGGAAATGATGAAAGCCATCAACGAACAGTTAAAGGATTCGCTCTTTAATTTCGACGACCTGAACCTGCAATACTTCAGGCACTATTACATGGAAGTGACAAACAGGGTAGAGCTTTTCCACGGTTTCCAGCTGACGACAAGCCTGACCTATAACCGCCGTATACCGGTAAAGCGGAAGCCGGACAAAGAGGTGGGCGACGACGTGACGGAACTGATCTACGAGAATTACAACGACTTCACCCCCTCTATCGGTATTACATATACGCCCCGCCAGTATTATAGGATGAACGGGAAGCGGAAAGAGTATATCCGTTCCGATTACCCGACCATATCCGCCGAGATGGCCAGGGCGATTCCGGGCGTATGGAATGGCGACGGGGATTTCGGGCGTATCGAGCTGGATATCCACCAAATGATATCGTTAGGCTTGTTGCGCAGGCTGAACTACCATATAAGCGGTGGAACATATACCAGGCAAAAGTCCACCTATTTTGCCGATTTCCGCTATTTTACCCGTAGAAACTTCCCCGACTCGTGGGACGACCAGATCGGAGGGGTCTTCAATCTGTTGAAGAGCGAATGGTTCAACGCTTCCGACAAATATGTACAGGCTCATTTCATGTACCAAAGCCCCTTTATCCTGCTCCAGTTCCTGGAGAAGACAGCGTCGAAGCATGTCTTTTTCGAACGCATCTATTTCAGCCAGCTTTGGACGCCCGCTTTGCCCAATTACATGGAGATAGGATACGGCTTGGGGAATCACATCTTCAATATCGCCGCCTTTGCCGGATTCGACAACTTCAAGTATCAGAGCTTCGGGTTGAAGTTCGCCTTCGAGCTGTTCAATTGACCGGAGGCAGGTCAGAGTTGAGAGTTCGTCACTGCGAGATGGAGCGGGTTTTATCTCAGCTACTAAGGGAAGCCTTTGAAAATAAGGGCTTTACAAGAGATCAGCGCTCGTCATTGCGAGCGAAGCGAAGCAATCCAGAGATCAACGCTCGTCATTGGTAACACAGTGAAGCAATCCAGCGTGCCCCCCCCTTCTGGATTGCTTCAGGCTTCGCCTTCGCAATGACGCGCGTTGTCATTTCCCTTTTTGATAAACGCAGTTTATTGGAAACTCGACATGACGGGGCATTTTTATTAGAAAAATATGATCTGAATATCCTGTCCGGAGCGCTTTTTTCCCGTTACTCCCGGTGGTTGTTGCGCAGGTATTCGTAAATGGCTAATTGGGAGCGTGTTTTTACCGGGTTGTCGTCCCGTTTGAAATGGTTGTGCAGCTGTTCATCGATCAGGCATGCTTTCACGTTGTCTTTGAGCTGGATATTCAGGATGGTGATGATTTCCTGTTTGATCTCCGGGACGAGGACAGGGAAAGCCGTTTCGATCCGCCGGCTTAGGTTCCGGCTCATCCAGTCCGCCGAAGTCAGGTAAAGCTCCTCTTTCCCGTCGTTGTAGAAGTAACAGATCCGGGCATGTTCGAGGAACATATCGACGATACGTGTAATCCGTATGTTCTGACTGTATGGCTGATCCGGTATCAGGCAGCAGATCCCGCGCACAATCAGGTCAATCTCCACGCCGTGTTCGCTGGCGTGATACAGCTCGTTAATCATCTCCTTGTCGTGCAGACCGTTCATTTTCAAGATGATTTTCCCTTTCCGTCCCTCTTTTACGTGGTCGATTTCCTGCCGGATCAACCGTTTCAGCGACGATACCATATTGAAACGGGCGACCAATAAATGGCCAAACTCCGGCGCCGGCAGCTTCCCCTCCAGTATGGCAAAGAGACGGCTGATATCGTCGATCAGTTCCGGGTGGGAGGTGAGTAGCGCCATGTCGGAATAGCTTTTAGCGGTCTTTTCATTAAAGTTGCCGGTGCTTAAATAGGCAAAATCGCGGCGCTTGTTCTTTTCTTCCGGATGTTTCCGCAGGATAATGGCTACTTTGGCATGGACTTTCAGTCCGGGAATACTATAAATAATC
The DNA here is from genome assembly GCA_031274415.1 of Tannerellaceae bacterium. Classification (GTDB taxonomy): domain Bacteria; phylum Bacteroidota; class Bacteroidia; order Bacteroidales; family Tannerellaceae; genus DFXE01. Next base: position 28,008 of record JAISQD010000186.1, read on the forward strand.
CGGATACCGGCCTGTATCATCCGTTCCGCCTCCCGCAGGTTGTTTTCTTCATCAAACCGCGCCTTCAGCTCGACAAATACCGTGACCTTTTTCCCGTTCTGCGACGCACTGATCAGCGTATTGATCACCGCCGAGTTTTCAGCTACCCGGTACTGGGTGATTTTTATCTCGTCCACTTTCGGGTCAAACGCCGCCTCCATCAGCAGACGGATCAGGTAATCAAACGATTGGTAGGGGAAATGAAGCAGGATATCTTTCTTCTTTATCGCACGGAACATGGAGCCTGTTTCGTCAAGAAAGGGGATACGCATGGGGGGAAGCGTTTGCTGTTCAAGCAGTTTTCCTTTCGGATTCGGCAGTTTACTCAGATCCTGCAAGTTCAGGTACCGTCCCCCGACCACCAGGTCTTCTTCCTTGATCCCGAAAGCGTGGCAGACGAACGAAAGAAAATCCTCCGGCATGGCCCTGTCATACATGAACCGGCTCAAATCGCCGATCTTGCGTTTTTTCACCTTCTTGCGCAGGTTTTCGATGAGATTCGCGTCCTTTTCATCTTCGAGATAGATGTCGGCGTCTCTCGAAATCTTGATGCTGTAACAACTGTCGATCACGTATCCGGGAAAGATGGTGGAGAGGTTTGCCCTGATGATATCATCAATAAACATGATATAGTGTATCCCTCCGTGCGGTGGAAGTTCGATAAAGCGGGGCACTTTCGAGAAGGGGATTTTCATCAGGGCATAATGGTATCCGGGCGTATAACCGGGTGTGTTGACATGCTTGTTTTTCTTTACCATGCGGACAATCAAATAGAGGCGCCTGTCGCGGATAAAAGTCTGTATCTCGCCTGTCTGGATCATGACCGGCGAGAGGAAAGGGAAGATCTCTTCGTTGAAAAAGTCGCGGATAAATTCTTCGTGAAAAGAGGCCGGCCGGCTGTCCTGATACAGGTAAATGTTTTGCCGGGAGAGTTCCGGCAAGATCTTTTCCGAGAAGATACGGTAGTATTCCCACTGCTGTCGATTGACTTCTTGCGTAATTTCCAGAAGGGTTTGTTCGGCATCCGTATCCGTTTCTTCCACAAATTTCTTTTTCATGATCACCCCCCGGTGTTCGGCGACACGGATTTCATAAAACTCCTCCAGGTTGGACGAATAGATGGATAAAAAGCGGATGCGTTCATACAGGGGAAGCGTATCGTCTTCCGCTTCCAGCAGCACCCGGTAGTTAAATGACAACCAACTAACGTCGCGTTTGAAGTACCTATAAGCATTTTTTGTCATAATAGTTTTCTTAACCATGTAAATATAGATACTTTTACAAAATAAATAGATGAGTTATGATGAAAATCGGATTACTTTCGGATACGCATGGGTATTGGGATGATCGATACGCGGATTATTTTGGATCGTGTGACGAAATATGGCACGCCGGCGACATCGGTTCGTCCCACCTGGCCTCCTCTTTGGAAGAGATCAAACCGTTACGTGCCGTTTACGGGAATATAGACGGCTATCCGGTTCGCACGCAGTATCCCAAGACGGCGCATTTTACGGTGGAAGAGGTACCGGTGATGATGACGCATATAGGCGGTTATCCGGGAAGATATGACCCCGGTATAAGGAAAGAGCTGTACGAAACACGTCCACGCCTGTTTGTCGCCGGCCATTCACATATCCTGAAAGTACTGTTTGACAAGACGCTGGACTGTCTGTATATCAATCCCGGCGCAGCAGGAAAGAGCGGATTCCATCAGGTGCGGACGCTGGTGCGTTTTGCCATTGAAGGGGAAAAGATCAAAGACCTCGAAGTGATCGAATTGGGATAACGTTACAGGTACGACGGTTCTTTCTCCCGCCTGCATACGCTCTCGGCCAACAAGATGGTGTTTTGCAAATAGGGAAATTCCTTTTCAAAACATGCGCCGAATATCCCCGAATCCATATTCTCTTCAATTTGCCGAGCTGTCCACAGTTTCCCTCCGCAACACTGTTGAAACTGCTTTTCCGTCCGCAGACAGATGGTATACAGCGAGACTAAGTATTTCAGCCTCTCATTTTCAAACGTGTAACGGATCATAAACTGGGGAATAATCGACTTGTCTTCGTTAAATACCCGGATGGCGTCACAGACTGTCCCATGTATACTGTACCGGTATAAGACCTCTTTCTCCAGCGGATAATCGTACAAACCGGGCGAAAGGTAATCGCTCTGCTCCCTTTTGACTAAATAGAGCATGCCTTTATACACGACCGCTACACGGACAACGGGGTGGAAGAATTTCTTCAGGGACCTCCTGCTCACCGAGCGGGCGACCCGTCCCGTTACCCGCCCCCTTTCATCCAGCACAGGCAGCCACATCTCTTTTCTCAGACGTCGCCGGAGGATCATGATACGTACCTGTTCGTACAGGATCACCGAGAGGCCGATGAGGATCCCCGTCTTCTGGTAAAGGAAATGGTCTACCCCGGCATCGTGCGGCATAAACGGCGCTTGTGTGTGGATCAGCAAAAAGAAGAGATGCAGGGTATAGAGATGGCGGATCATGTGTGCCACAAAACAGGCCTCATCCAGCGTAGCACGCAGCAGGATACGCTGGGAAAGGGAGAATGGCGCATGCCTGATACGGGAGAGCGCATACTGTTTCATGAGACCGGTAAAGGCCAGTACGACAACAAATACAATCTCCACAATCAACGAAGAACGGGTGTTCAACACCGGATGCGGATAGAAGACAAGGAAGAGGGAAAACAGGATGAGTGCAGCAGTGGCCGGCAGGAGCAGGAACAGGTAAATCTTCTCTCTCAGGCAGTGGAAAAAGACAGAAATGCCGATCACGGAAACACAAAGCCCGACAGCATAAGATGGCATAAACGGCAAATAGATATCCAACGCCATTGACAGCAGCAACGGGAAAAATCCAATCGCCTGATTACTTAACCCCTCTTTAATATTGATCATCCCCGTATCGTTTTATTTGTTTAATTATGACATGCTTCTACTAATAAAACAATCGGACAGTGAAAAAGTTTAGGTAGGCGTCAATAAATTTTATATATGATGCTCCGCATGGTAGGACGAACGTACCAATGGCGCGCTCTCGACAATGTCAAATCCCTTCTTGACAGCTATTTGCTTATACCTGTCGAATTGCGCAGGCGTGATATAGGCGTGAACAGGAATGTTTTTTGACGAAGGTTGCAAATATTGTCCGGCGGTAAAGATAGAGACGCCGGCAGCGATCACATCATCCATCAATGCGTACACCTCTTCTTCGGTTTCTCCCAAACCGGCCATAATCCCTGTTTTTGCCCTGATTCCCCGTTTCGCGATATGGGCAAGCACAGAGAGGCTTACGTCGTATCTCGCCGCGCTTCGTATGTGGGGGGTGATCCTCCGGACAGTCTCCATATTGTGTGAAATAATCTCCGGCGCGGCGTCAATGACTTGGTCTACCAGATCCAGACGACCTTGAAAATCAGGGATGAGCACCTCTACGGTCGTTCCGGGATTTGTCTCTTTGATGCTTCGGATGGTCTTTGCCCAATGTTGCGCCCCGAGATCAGGAAGGTCGTCGCGGTCTACGGATGTGACGACGGCATGTTTCAATCCCATCAGGCGGATGCTTTCCGCCACATGCCCCGGCTCGTCCGGGTCGAGCGGCAACGGTTTGCCTGTCAGCGTGTGGCAGAATTTACAGGAGCGGGTACAGATAGCGCCGCCGATCATAAAAGTGGCCGTTCCCCTGCTCCAGCAATCGCCCATGTTCGGGCATTTTCCACTGCTGCAAATCGTATGCAGGCCATGCGATTCTACGATACGTTTGGTACGTGAAAAACAGGCGTTACCTCCTAACCGGATTTTTAACCAATCCGGCTTTCCGGCTTTTTTCATCATAGGTTATCCAGCAAAAAGTTCACCATTTTGGTATAGAGATGATAGCGTGTATTTCCTCCGTAAATGCTGTGGTTCCGGTCTTTATACAGGTGCATGTCAAACTGTTTGCCGGCCTGAACCAGCGCTTCGGCATAGTCCAGCGTTTGGTTGACATGCACATTGTCGTCTGCCGTACCGTGGATAAGCAGCAGTTTCCCTTGCAGGTTCTTGGCCAGCTGAATGGGCGACGTCGCCGCATACCCTTCGAAGTTCTCGTTCGGCGTGCGCATATAACGTTCGGTATAGACCGTGTCATAGTATTTCCAGTCTGTCGGCGGAGCGACGGCAATGCCCGCTTTGAATGTCCCATCGCCTGTACTCATGGCCATTAACGTATTGTAACCGCCGAAGCTCCATCCCCAGATAGCGATACGGCTACCGTCGATAAACGGCAGTTTTCCCAGTTCCCGGGCCGCTTCCACCTGATCCCTTGACTCCAGTTCGCCCATACGCAGATAGGTACATTTACGGAATGCTTCGCCCCGTGCACCGGTGCCGCGCCCGTCAACGCATACGACGACAAAACCGCTCGCCGCCAGGTAATATTCCCAGTCGAATCCGAAGCGGTCTAACACCTGTTGCGAGTTAGGGCCGCTATACTGCGTCATCAATACCGGATACTTTTTTGATTCGCTGAAATCCGCCGGCTTGATCATCCAGCCATTCAACTCATAATCGGAGGCCGTATGAATGGTGAAAAATTCTTTATCTCTGAAAGCATATTCGCGTAACCGCTCTTTTAAAGGGGCGTTATCCTGTAATACGCGCAATGTTTTTTTTGTTTTCGTTTCATTTACCGTGATGACGGGAGGGGTGGAGGCGTTGGAAAAGGTGTTGACAAAATAGGTAAAGGTATGGCTGAAAGCGGCGTTGTTTGTCCCTGTACCATCCGTAAGACGGGTCTTATTTCCTTTGGCGTCGATCCGGTATACCGAGCGCCGGAGGGGGCTTTCTTCCGCCGACTCATAATAGACGGCCTGCGTCGCTTCGTCAAAGCCATAGAAACGGGTGACATCCCAATTCCCGTTGGTCACCTGGCGTTGAACAACGCCGGTCGGCGAATACAGATACACATGCGCATACCCGTTTTGTTCGCTGACATACGTAAAGCCACCCTTGACAAACGTCAGGGCATGTATCCAGTCGTAATCGACGTAGCAACGGTTCTCTTCCCGGAGAATCAGGCGGAAGAGGCCGCTTTTGGGATTGGCATAGTACATGTTGAAAACGTTTTGATGGCGGTTCAATGTCATGACGGCCAACTGGTCTGCGTTTTGGGTAAAGACAATGCGCGGGATATAGCTTTCGCTGTCGACCGGCACCTTCAGCTCTTTGATGTCTTTGGTCGCCACGTTGTAGGCATGGAGCGTCACGCGGGAATTTGACCGGCCGGCCGTAGGGTATTTATAGGTATAATAGCTGGGGTATGTGTCGTCTCCGTAAATCTGCATGGAATAGTCCGGTATCGCCGTTTCGTCGAAACGCACATAAGCCAGGATCTCGCTGTCGGGCGACCACGACATCAGGCTCGTCACCCCGAACTCCTCTTCATACACCCAGTCGGTCGTACCGTTGATCACCCTGTTCAGTTCCCCGTCTTTCGTGACCTGTACTTCCGAGTCGTAATCAAATTTCTTCAGCCATATGTTGTTGTTGCGCACGTACGCGCACATGCGTCCGTCGGGCGAAAAGAGCGGCGCCATCACTTTCCCTTCTCCATCCGATAAAGGCTTTATATAGTTCCTGCGTACATCATAATCATAGATATCCGATTTGAACGAGTGGCGGTAGATCCGTTCCGTATTCCGCCATACGATGATACGATGTCCCGTGCTGCTGATCAGGTAACCGTCGAAGTCGGTGAATGTACATTCGCGTGCGGTCTTTGTACTGAACAGCGTGTCTACCGGATGCCCCGTGCGGTATGCGTATTTGACAATCATAGTCCGTTCCCTGTTCAGGGAGGTATAATGTTCGCCGTCGGGCAACGAACGTATTTCGCCCACAGCGGTGACCGCACGGAATTTCCCGTCTATGACCTCCTTTAAGTTTACGCGCTTACTCCCGCCCTGTGCTGAAAGGCTTCCTGTCATGAGCAATAAAAACAGGATACCGGCATTCAATCGTTTCATGAATCATACATAGTTTAAAATACAGTGAGGCAAAGATAAGACAATTACGGAAAAGCAGATAAAATCACGTACCTTTGCTTTGTGAAAAAAATAAAACCATACAACGATTTCGGCAGCTTTTTGCGGGGTATATTCCCGTTCAAAGTACAAAAGATATCTGTTAATGCCGGTTTTACCTGTCCTAACCGCGATGGGACAAAAGGCCGTGGAGGGTGTACCTATTGCAATAACCAGACATTCAGCCCGGAGTACTGCCGTACGGAAAAGAGCGTAAGCGAACAATTGGCAGAAGGCATCCGCTTCTTTTCGCGCAAGTATCCGGACATGAAATACCTTCCCTATTTTCAGGCCTATACCAATACGTATGGGACGTTGGATGCGTTGAAGGGAAAATATGAAGAGGCGCTTGCTTTTGATGGAGTAGAGGGGTTGATCATCGGTACGCGCCCGGATTGTATGCCGGACGAGTTGCTGGATTATCTGGCGGCGCTGGCGGAGAAAACATTTATATTGGTCGAATACGGGCTGGAAAGTACGCTTGACAAAACGCTCCTCCGTATCAACCGGGGGCATACCCATGCCGAATCGGAAGCGGCCATCCGCCGCACGGCCGAAAAAGGGATATATACCGGCGCACACCTGATATTGGGCTTGCCCGGCGAAAGCCGCGAAGAGATCCTGCACCATGCCGGAACGCTCTCCGCCCTGCCTCTCACCACATTGAAGCTGCATCAACTGCAACTGATACGCCATACGCACATGGAGAGGGAATTTACGGAACATCCCGACAGGTTTCACCTCTATACGGTCGATGAATACATTGATCTGTGTCTTGACTTTATAGAAAAACTAAACCCCTCTATTGTAGTAGAGAGGTTTGTTTCGCAATCGCCGAAAGAACTGCTGATTGCTCCTGATTGGGGTCTAAAGAACTTTGAATTTACCGCCAAAGTCATCAAACGGTTCAATGAACGCCATACTTGGCAGGGAAGATTGTTTATCCCCTTGACAGTGAACAAAGATAAGACACTATAAAGGGAAAAAGGGGCTAAATCTTTTTTTGAGGTGCTATGGTGAGATGTCTCCGCGCGTTCGCTTCGCTCTCTTGGTTATAATGACGACAAATGCAATCTCCTGAAAATCAACACTTAGACGTCATTGCGAGCGAAGTGAAGCAATCCAGCGTACCCCCTTCTGGATTGCTTCAGGCTTCGCCTTCGCAATGACGCACGTTGTCATTTCCCTTTTTGATAAACGCAGTTTATTGGATTCTCGACATGACGGGGCATTTTTATTAGAGGGGATAGGTCGCCGGATTCGCCGCCGGCAACCTATCCCATTTATTTCCAGCCCGTTCAGCCGTCATGTCGACCAAGAAAGCGAAGCGAACGCGCGGAGACATCTCACCATAGCACCTCAAAAAAAGATTTAGCCAAAAATAACAAAACTTATCTCGAACTCCCGTTATATTTAGACTCCGTCAGGATCTGTTGGGCGTCATGATTCCGCATGAGGTTTTCCGGCGTCTCCTTTGTCTCTTTCATATACCGGTCGACAATCCGCCAACCGATCCATGTCCCGATATGACCCGGAGCGCCGGAGGCGGGAAAGCCGGGAGCATCTTCAAAATAGTTGTTCGTTGTCAGGTAATCGGGCGTATATACATGTTTCTCCCCTATGATTGTTTTCCACAAAGATCGTTCGTACTCTTTGCACCATTCATACTCTTCCACGGTATACCCCATCAGGCAGGAGGGCGTCAGGTCGGGAAAGGCCTGTGCAACGAGATAGTTTATTTTCCCTTCATAGACCATACGTTCCAGTAAGACATTTTCTTTCCCTGAAAAGGGGTATTCGGACATGATCCATCCCGCCAGGTAATCAGGAGCGATACGGGAACGCTGCATCTTCTCGCGCTGATAATCGTAGAAAAACTCCTTGTATAAAGGATACTCTTTCCCCATATACTTATCGATAGAGATCGACAACAGATTCCCGGCCACCAATACATTTTGGTTCAATCCCGAAACATGCATATAGATTTCAGGAACGGTTACGGACGGCAGCGTGGCTTTCAGGTAAGCAAATGCGCTACCCAATTGCTGTTCGATATCGGCGACGGAATCATACAGGGCGAGCGCGTCGCGATACAAGCCGTTCAATGTCGGTTCGGAATAGTAATTCACCAACCGGGCGGAAAAATCCGGCAGTTCGGGCGAGCGCATATTCAGGATACCTTTCCCCGTCACCTCCAGCATATCCCGGTATTCTTCCAGCAACCGGCCATACAAAAGGGAATCGTCCGATTCGACCACTTGGTACAACGCTTGATCAAAACGATGGATATGAACAGGGGGAGCAGAAGCGAAACGGTTGTCGCCCTGTCCTTTACAACCTGTCGCAACGAACAGGCAAACCAACGCATAAAGAATCTTGTCATACATACTTTCCAACTATTAATATGAACGTTCACCGCTTCAGGAGCACGGTAATACGCAAGGATAAATCAAAAAACACCATCTTGGCATGCACGTTTTGTACGATATGCTGTTCCGCCTTACTTAACTCTTCCATCAGGTCGAACACATTCCGTTCATTGACAAAAGGGGCGAATTTCTGGGCAAAAGCGGCCTCTTCGCGGTTCATATAGTTCAATTCCGGCATCTGGAGGTGGGAAATAAAGTTTTCACGAACCAACCGTTGGCAATAGGACAGGAAATTCTTCTGCCGTTCGCGGCCGATACCGGCCATCAGGTCGGCCATCGCTTTCATCCCTTTCACATTGCGCGACCATGAATTGCGCATCATTCCTTTGAACTGATCCAGGAAAAAGGCGTTCTCTTCGCCTAAACTGATTGCTTCCACCGCTTTCAGGTAATTCCCGTTGGCCAGATGGGCGATACGTTTCGCATCCTCTTCCGTCAGTCCATACCCACCGGCCATCGCTTTCGCCAGGTCTTCTTCCGGGATCGCCCGTACGTTCAGCCGTTGCGCCCTTGACTGTATCGTACCCAGTACCATATCGGGCGATTCGGAAACCATCAATATCACCGTATTCGCCGGTGGCTCTTCGATCACTTTCAACAGTTTGTTTGCGCATGAAAGGTGCATTTTCTCCGGTAGCCACACCAACAATATACGGTAAGCCGCCTCATAAATCTTTAAACTGAGCTTCCGCACAATCTCATCGCTCTCTTTTGAATAGATCAGGGCTTGCGAATTGCCGGCATCCATGTATTCCAGCCAGTTATCGAGATTAAAATAGACATGCCCCTTCAGAAAAGTCCTCCATTCGGAAAGATAATCGTCGCAAACTTCCTTTTTCTTCTCCTTTTTGGCAACCATCGGAAAGATAAAATGCAAATCGGGATGAGCGATCACATCATATTTGACACACGAGGGACAATGTCCGCACGCATCCGTTTCCGACCGGTTCGTGCAATTCAGATACCGTGCGTAGGCAAACGCCAGAGGGAAAGCGCCCGCGCCTCCCTGTTCGCTAAAGAGTTGCGCATGCGGTATCGTCCCTCTCCGCGCCACGTCGACCAACCGTCGCTTCACCTCCTGCTGCCCTATAATGTCTTTAAAATACATGCTGTTTCCTTTATTAAAGAACCAAAAATAACACAATTCTCCGAATTATAAAAATCCGTTGCCATACATCCATGTGTTAATATTGAAAACAGACAAGTTCTTTTTCTTATCTTTGTGACGTATTTGGATTATCTGTTATTTTTAATGTGTAGTTTTGTGTCTGAATTATTTAATTAGATATGGGAAAGATTATTGCTGTAGCAAATCAAAAAGGCGGCGTAGGTAAAACGACGACGACAATCAACCTGGCTGCCTCGCTGGCGGTACTTGAAAAGAAGATACTCGTTGTGGACGCCGATCCCCAAGCCAATGCCTCGTCGGGATTGGGTGTCGATATCCGCAATGTAAAGGTTTCCGTTTATGAGTGCCTGATAGATGGTAACGAGGCAAAACAGGCGATTGTCCATACGGAAGTGGAACGATTGGACATTATCCCGTCTCATATTGATCTTGTCGGCGCGGAAATAGAGATGTTGAATATGGAAAACAGGGAACAGATACTCAAGCGCGTATTGGTTCCTTTGAAAGAGTTGTACGACTTTATCCTGATCGACTGTTCTCCCTCTTTGGGGCTGATTACCGTGAATGCGCTTACGGCCGCCGACTCGGTCATGATTCCGGTTCAATGTGAATATTTTGCGTTGGAGGGAATCAGTAAACTATTGAACACGATTAAGATTATTAAGTCGAGGTTGAATCCGGAGCTGGAGATAGAAGGCTTTTTGCTTACCATGTACGATTCGAGGCTTCGTTTGGCCAATCAGATCTACGAAGAGGTTAAACGTCCGTTCCGTGACCTGGTCTTTACGACGGTGATCCAGCGGAACATCAAACTAAGCGAGGCTTCCAGTTACGGGAAACCTGTCCTGTTGTACGATGCAGAGTCGAAAGGAGCGCTTAATCATATGCAATTGGCAAAGGAGATTATAGATAAAAACAGATAAGTTGTCGAGGAAGAAATTATGGCAGTAGGTAAAAGATCGGTATTAGGGCGCGGGTTGGATGCATTAATTACAATGGACGACCTGTCGACAGGCGGTTCGTCATCTATCAGTGAAATAGCATTAAGTAAAATCCAACCGAATCCGGAACAGCCCCGTTCCGTTTTTGAGGAAGAGGCATTGGATGAGTTGGCGACATCTATCCGTGCACTGGGCATTATCCAACCGATTACGCTTAAAGAGATAGGACATGACAAATATATGATTATCTCGGGCGAGCGCAGGTATCGCGCATCGCTCAAAGCCGGACTGGATCGTATCCCCGCTTATATCAAGACAGCGGAAGACGACAATGTGGTCGAAATGGCGCTGATTGAAAATATCCAAAGGGAAGACCTCAACGCCATTGAAATCGCCTTGGCTTATCAGAAACTGATAGACACCTACGGATTGACCCAGGAAAAGCTGAGTGAGCGGGTCGGCAAAAAGCGGACGACAATAGCCAACCACCTTCGCCTGTTAAAGCTTCCTGCCGAAATACAGGTTGGGCTTAAAGATAAAAAAATAGACATGGGGCATGCCAGGGCGTTGATTCCCGTAGAAGACCCGGAAGTGCAGCTGGCATTATACGAACAGATCCTGGAGGAGCATCTTTCCGTCAGGATGGTGGAAGAGATGGTGCGCGGGATCGTGGCAGGCGAGGAACTTCCCGGAAAGAAAAAGGACGGGAAAGCCCGTAAGCCGTTGCTTCCTAAAGAATATACCTTGTTAAAAGACCATTTGTCGCTCTTTTTCAATACCAAAGTACAGCTGACGTGCAACGACAAGGGGAAAGGGAAGATCAGTATCCCGTTTGCTTCGGAAGATGAGTTGGAGCGGCTGATCGGTCTGTTTGATCAGTTAAAATAATACGCAAAAAGATTGTGCGTACAAAAATAGAGATATGCAGTGTTTGGCTATTGCCGGTTTGGCTGTTCTGTTTTCCATTCACCGCAAAGGCACAGGAGGTAACGAACCATCCTGATTCGACGACACAGGCGGTATTGGCGGCAGCTGATTCGGCCTTTGTCCCGGTTGCGGACATATCGAAAGCAACGTTTATGCCCAATCCGACAAAAGCCGTATTATTCTCCTTCATACCCGGTATGGGGCAGATCTATAACCGAAAATACTGGAAACTGCCGATTGTGTATGGAGGGTTTATGGCATTTATGTATGCTATAACATGGAACAACAAGAATTATCAGGATTACGGGGATGCCTATAAACAGATTATGGAAGATTCGCAGCAATATACCGCCGACACTGACCCGAACAGGTCTCCCGAAAAATACAATAATTGGGAGGGACGTAACTGGGTGAACTTCACTCCGGCAAATTCGAGCGCGGGGAACTATATTATGAACAGCACCTTTCATAATCAGTTGAAATACGGGAAAGATAGATTCCGCCGGTACAGGGATTTAAGCATTATCCTGGCGGTCGGATTCTATGCCATATGTATGATTGATTCTTATGTAGATGCCCAGTTGTTTAACTTTGATATCACGCCTGATCTGTCGATGAGGGTTGAGCCGGCCGTTTCGCTGAAAACCCCTTTCAGTTCGCATACGATCGGTGTGAATTGCAGTATAACGTTTTAACCACGCGCTTTATGAACAACTATTTATTCCATATACTTTGTTTACTCGTTTTTTCCTTGCCGGTTTCCGCACAGGAAAGCGGGGAGGCCGATACACTCTTGGTGGATGCGGGTTTCATGCCGGAAAGCCTGGATTCCGATGTGGATAGCCTGCTGCATAGCTGGCATGCACAGTATTTCACGAAAGCGGAAGAGTTCTGTCAGGACGACGAAGAAAACGTCTATTTTACCGATGATGTTATCCGTGAACGGTTGGAGAGGCTACCCCATCTCATACCGATGACCTATAACCGGATGGTGCGCGACTGCATCAACCTGTATGCCGAACGCCGTCGTGGACTGGTACGGTATATGCTGGGAATGGCGAATGTCTATTTCCCTGTTATAGAACAGATATTGGCTGAACACGATTTACCTGTCGAGTTGAAGTACCTGGCTGTTGTTGAAAGCGCACTGAATCCAATGGCTCTTTCGAAGTTCGGAGCCAGTGGGATCTGGCAATTTATGCTGCCTACCGGTAAGTTTTACGGACTACAGATTAACAGCCTGATAGACGAAAGGCGCGACCCGGTGAAAGCCACCCATGCCGCTTGCCGGTATTTTAAGGATATGTATGCGATTTATGGAGACTGGCATTTGGTTCTCGCCTCATACAATTGCGGGCCGAATAATGTCAATAAGGCGATACGCCGTTCGGGAGGTAAAACCGATTTCTGGAAAATATTCCCCTATCTGCCGAAAGAGACCCGTTCGTATGTTCCCCTCTTTATTGCCGCCGGTTATATTATGAATTATTATTGCGATCATAACCTTTGTCCGGTACAGGCCATTCTGCCGTTGGCTACCGATACGGTCATGATAAACAGGATACTTCACCTCAGGCAGGTGGCCGATGTGTTAGAAATGGATGTGACCCAGTTGCGGGCGTTAAACCCGCAATACATGCGTGATATTGTTCCCGGCCATGTTGCCCCGTCGGTGCTCAAACTGCCTGTGCCACAAACGTATGCTTTCATCGACAAGGAAGATACCGTCTTTACCCACCGGGTAGAGGAGCTGTTGGGTAATCCTCCGGCAGATAAAAAAGAGCGGTCGCAACAGTCGACGCGTGAACAAATCACCCACATTGCCGCACAAGGGGAGAACCTGTATACGATAGCCAATTTATATGGAGTCACCGCCCAGGATATCCGTAAATGGAACGGGCTTGGCTCTAACCGTGTCGCCCGCGGTAAGAAACTTCGTTTATATGTGAATAACGGGGGCGTACCCTTTGCCTCTACGGCTCCCACCCCTACGCCTCCCACCCCTTCTGCTACGCCTCCTGCTGCCAAGCCATCCCTGAACGCCTCCACGCCAAAAGGAGAGGTGACTTACCAGGTCCAATCAGGAGATTCTTTATACTCTATTTCCAAGAAATATCCGGGTGTTACGGTTGCTGATTTACAAAAAGCGAATAACCTGCCCAATGCGAATATCCGCCCCGGCCAGCTATTGAAAATCCCCAAAGGATAAGCCTTCGGCAAATCACCTGTGCGCATCAATATCGTTTCAAACTCATGTCCAAGCTCTTGACGGAGTGGGTCAGGGCGCCTATGGAGATATAATCCACCCCTGCTTCGGCATAGGGACGGAGGGTGTCGAATGTGATGCCGCCGGATGATTCGGTTTCATACCGCCCGTTGATACGGCGGACGGCCTCTTTTGTCTCTTCCACGGTGAAATTGTCCAACATGATCCGGTCGATACCGCCGGTGTCCAAGACCTCTTCCAGCTCGCGGAAATTGCGGACTTCGATCTCTATTTTCAGGTTTTTCCTATTCTCTTTCAGGTAGTTTCTTGCACGTGTAATGGCCTGTTCTATCCCTCCGGCAAAATCCACATGGTTGTCTTTCAGCAGGATCATATCGAACAGTCCGACCCTGTGATTCATTCCTCCTCCGATCCGGACTGCCTCTTTCTCGATCATACGCATCCCCGGCGTTGTTTTGCGGGTATCCAATACATGGGTTTTTGTCCCTTCCAGGGCTTTGACATACCGGTGGGTAGCGGTGGCAATGCCGCTCATCCGTTGCATCACGTTCAGCACCAGCCGCTCGGTTTGCAGCAACGCCTGTACTTTTCCTTCCACCAGGAACGCGATATCTCCTTTTTTTACCGCTTCCCCGTCGTGTATATATACGGTAACGCGCAATCCGGGATCGAAGGTGTGGAAGATGCGTTTCGCCATGTCCACGCCGGCCAGTATACCCTCCTCTTTGATGAGCAGCCGGCTCTTCCCCATCGCGTCGGGAGGGATACAGCATAACGTCGTATGATCGCCTTCGCCGATATCTTCGGCAAAAGCGAGCCTGATCAGTTCGTCGATTAAATGATCCATTCGTTTATTCTATTCTTATTGATTGTATAACAGCTTTGTTTTTCTCGGCCCGGTAGGTGATATTGACACGGAACTCGCCTGTCTCCGTAGGCAGTTTACCTACAAAAAAGCCGCTTTCTTTCTTGTCTGCATGGTGAACAACGGAGAATCCGCCGGGCTTGTTCGACCGGAAAAAGGTATCCAACAGGGCGACAGCATCGTTTGCAGGACATTTCTTTGATACGCCGGGCAGGTCTATGTCTACCTCCGTATCCATACAGGATGTCAGCATGGATACGTCTCCGTTTTTAAATGCATTGGATATCAGGGTTATATCTGCGGCGCAGACATATAAACAGGAGCATATGAACGTAAATAGGACGAATAATCGCTTCATAATCTCTTCTTTTTGGATTAAACAATATACAAAGGTTAACAAAAATAACTACTTTTGCAACTTCATATGCATTAAAATACAATGACGGTATGACATGAAGACTCTTTTTATAGCCATAGGAAAGACAGAGGCGCCCTATCTTTTGGAAGCGATCGAGATATACAGGAAGCGTTTGGAGCATTACGTCTCTTTCGATATGTTGACTATTCCCGCTGCCAGGCAGACGAAGAACCTGCCGGAATCCCGGCAGAAAGAAAAGGAGGGGGAGCAGATCGTAAAGGCATTGGAGGCGGGCGACTATGTGGTGTTGCTCGATGAAAAGGGAAAAGAATATACCTCCCTGCAATTTGCCGCATATATGGAGAAAAAGATGTGCGCCGTCCCCAAGCGGCTGGTGTTTGTCGCCGGCGGCCCTTACGGTTTCAGCGATGCGGTATACCGGCAGGCCGCTGAAAAGATGTCGCTCAGCAGGATGACCTTTTCCCACCAAATGATCCGCCTCCTGTTTGTCGAACAGCTCTATCGTGCAATGACCATCCTCCACAACGAGCCTTATCATCATGAATAGATAGATAAACAGATAAATAAACAATTTTAAAAATAAAAATCTATGAAACAACTTATTCCCTTTATGTGCGTGTGGCTACTATGGAGCTGCGAGTATCCGGTGCATGACCATTTCATCGAGATAGAGAAACCGCCTCAGGCGGTCGAGATGGGCGTTTACCTCACTGCCGACAACGATGGGGAACGTATCGTCCTGCCCGAGTCGTCGTTCGTCAATTACAAGCTTTCAGTGGCGGGAGGGCGCAGGATACAAGGCTGTATTTTTGAAATGGGCGGGAGGCGTTGGGAGTTTCCCGACCAGTCGTCCGGCTATTTCTATGTCGACAAAAGCGAATTTCCCGATGGCGAATATACCCTGTCCTGTACGCTTTATGCCGCCACCGAATCGGGCAGTATTGCCGATCAGCTGGGGATGGAATCGTATGCGGGCAGCTTCAGCTGGCCGCTTACCGTCACGACCTATTCCCTTCCGAAGGAGAGCCTCCGGCATACGATCAATGCCGACGGCTACCTGGAGCTGTCGTGGGACCGGCCGGAGATAGGCGTGCTCCCGTTCCAGTCCTACCACATATCGGGATCGTTTAGGGATATTGATATACAGGACGTGGAGCAGACAAGCTTTGTCGACCGTTCGTATGTAGGGGAGAACATGTGGTGGTACCGGGTCTCGGCATCCTTCGAGAGCAAAGACGTGTATAGAGATCCATGGCCGCTAGGATACGTCGAACTGCCCGGGGTAGAGCCTGCGTTCGAGATTGATTACAGCGGGGAAGACAGTATACGGTTAAGCTGGGATAACCCCTACAAATCGGCGGTAAACATTGCGCTGGATTACTCGCCGCTCGTCGACGGTTACAGGGAAAAGTCCATCCGTATCCCTTATGCACCCTTTGGCTCCCGGCAGAAGCAGCTTCTAATCACCTTCATACCCTATGAGGAAGAGGACAGGACGCACAGCTCCGGCTTTTCACGATGGATGTCATTTGTCGCCAGCTGCGGGAAAGAGGTCTATGACCACAGAGCGATGACCTATCATGTGGTGGAGGATGTACTGTATGTGGTTAATGAAGAAAAGCAGGTCAGTCTGCTGATGCCGGATGCGGTTGTGTATCAGGAAAGGGTCAGGTATAACAGTTATGTAAAGAGCATATATGCCTCTTTGTCGGATCTGACGGTGGCTGTTTGCTACGACAACGTCATTGATCTTTTCGACGGGAAAGCGTTTCGGAACGTGCGGACGGTGATCTCCGATCCTCAGAAAAACTTTACAGGCCCAATCACGTTGACGGACAAAGGGAAGTTGCTCTGTTTCTCACATAACGGCGCAACCGGAAAGACGGAAGGGCAGGTGTACGACGCGGCTACCGCCCTGTTCGAGACCTCGTTCGGATTGCCGGCGGAGATCACCTACCTGTCGAACGTCTTCATTACGCCTGATGCCCGCTACATCTATGCCTCCTCCTATTCCGACATCTATGTCCTGTCGCTGGATGAGGCCTACCGGACGACGGATGTGAAACGCCTGGAAGTCTCCTTTTCCGGCTGGTGTGTCAACCCGCGGCAAACAGGCCAATTGTTTGTCTCGGCCAACGGGAAGATATACCAATATGACGTCGCCACCGGACTGTCGCCTGTCTCCACGTGGGATTATCCCGGGATGATTGTCGGGAATATAGATCCTGCGACAGGATACCTGCTGCTGGTCGGCCAGCCGTATATGCCTGGTTTCGACCATGTCAAGATCATCCGTCCGGAGACCAACGAGGTGTTGGCGACCATCCCGGTAAGCGGAGAGACCAATTACAGTCTGGCCGGTAACACGTTAATGTCCGGCAACGGATATGTTATGAACATCAAAAAACAGTTGAAAAAATGAATACGCGTATCTTTTCTTTATTCCTCTCCCTTTGCCTGCCTGTCCTGATGCAGGCGCAACAAGCCACGATAGAATATGCCACCGGGTACGGCGCTTACAAAATGGGGGAGATAAAAAGTGTTTTCAAAAGCGGCATCTCGTCTATTCCCATCCGCAATTTCAGGGTGACGGATCTTTTCCCCGGCTACATCACGCACCACGTCAAAGCCGGCCTGGCATGGAAGACGCTGCATCATGCGGGGCTGTCGGTCGATTATATGAATACGGCCGCTCATGCGGCGGTATCCGACTATTCCGCCTCCTATGCAAGTACCTTCCGCCTGAAAGGTCTTCGGTTGGGTACATTCTATCGCTTTGCATTGCCTTATATGGCGAAAAACCTGCTCAGCCCGTACCTGCAGATGAGTACCGGCGCGGTATTCAATAGCGGGAAGGTGTCCGAATCGCTGACTTTTACAGATGCCGGCGAAAACAATTCTTCCTCTTCGGAGTCGTTACAGGGCGTGAACCTGTTCGTCGAGCCTGCTTTTGGGATTAAAATCCGTGTGCTGCCCATCCTGTCGCTCCACCTCATTGCCGGCTATGAGTTTGACCTGACGAGACAGTTCCGTTATCAGGGAGAGTCCACCGCCGTTGGACCCGACTGGAGCGGTTTACGTGTTCAGGCAGGCATTATGGTATGCCCGCTTTAGCAAGCGGACACGTCATTTCTCCTCCCAGAGTTTTTTTTTTCGAGAAATCGCTTTCACTTTTCTTGTAATAGTTGTTATTCAGCCAATAAATGGTGAAGGAAATTTCTCAGAAAAAAAATTCTGGGAAGAGAAGTCCGGCAGAATGGAACATACTCATGCCGCCGGAAATAGGTAGTTAGAGCGTCGCGACGGACTAGTTAGATCGTTGGAACGAGCTAGTTAGTCCGTTGGAACGGAGTAGTTAGAGCGTTGGCACGGGCTAGTTAGGTAGTTTCCAAACGGACGGGAGCAAAAAAAAATCTCTCCCGTCCGTTTGGAGATTTCCTCCCGTCCAATTCCGGCAAAGCTCCCGTCCAAATCTTTAACTCATGGTTGGTTTTGGAATATCAAGTTGCTTGCAGATCAATGCGCACAAGTCGTTGTCAATCTCGGCATGACGTGGGATCAGAGTGCGCTTGCCGTTGGTGTGGTTCATGTATTTGTCATGCTTTGCGCCATGCCTGACAAATCCACATCCGTTGTTGTTCAGGTATTGTATGAACTTTATCCTTTTCATGCGAAAACAATTTCTTCTTCCCGTAGTGTTTCTCCATTTGGACGGTAGTTTTCCCGCATGTCTTCAAGATACATTTCCAGCGCATCAGCGATGTTTTCTTTCAATTCTTCAACACTTTCACCCTGTGTGAACACTTCGGGTAACTCTTTCAACTGCCCGATAAGGAAGCCGTTTTGTCCTTTATTTACAACCATCGTATATTTCATCGCTCTGTCATTCTAATATTTACTACGAAGATACATCTTTTTCCGAAACATAAAAAGCCGAACGTTGATTTTTGTGGGCATTTTATTCAAATGGGTATACTGAAACAATTGTATTAAAATGCGTTAATATCTGGAGAATGGCCTCCGATTTGGGAGAAATCAAAATAAATGTTATATTTGACATCTCTTAAATGTAAAGTGTCCGACAATATGTAGTTGTCGGACACTTTTGCTTTAGCACGTTAAAATCAGATCAAAAGTA
>JAISQD010000032.1 GCA_031274415.1 Tannerellaceae bacterium
ACATCTATGAACAAAAAGTTTTCATTGCCTTTTCTCATATTGGCAACAATCGTAACACTTTCCTCTTGCTCAAACAAGTTGAAACCATTGGCAGAGGAGTACATTAAAGCTGAACCGCAACCGCTGGAAGCTATCGGCGGTAAAGTCCCCGTGACAATTAATGCTACTTTCCCCGCAAAATGGTTCAACAAAAATGCGGTAGTAACTATTACTCCAGTACTTCGTTACCAAGGCGGGGAAGCATGGGGAACTTCCTACACGTATCAAGGAGAGAAAGTAAAAGGGAATAATCAGGCTATTCCTCAAAAAGAAGGAGGAAACGTAACGATGCGCTCGGCATTCACCTACAAGCCTGAAATGAAAAAATCAGAATTGTATCTTACTTTCGATGCGAAAATCAAAAGCAAAACGGTCAAACTGCCGGATGTGAAAATCGGCGAAGGCGTTATTGCCACGTCCGAACTGGCCGATGCTGCGACGGCTAAAGCCGCCATTGCTGCCGACAAATTCCAACGCATCATCAAGGAAGCTTACGACGCGAACATCATGTTCCTTATCCAACAAGCCGAACTCCGTTCTAAAGAGTTGAACAAACAGGAAATCAAAGATTGGAAAGACCTGATCAAAAACGCCGATGAAGCGCCGAATCAGAATGTGGCTATCGAGATTTCAGCGTATGCATCACCCGACGGCGGGCTTAAATTGAATACAGGCCTTGCGGAAAAACGTGAAACAAATACCTCAAAATATTTGACGAAAGAGCTGAAGAAATCCAAATTGGACGTTCCGGTAGATGCCCGTTATACCGCTCAGGACTGGGAAGGATTCCAGGAATTGGTATCCAAATCATCCATTCAGGACAAAGACCTGGTTCTTCGTGTGCTTTCCATGTACAAAGATCCTGAACAACGCGAACAGGAAATCAAGAATATCTCGTCCGTATTCAGCGTATTGGCGGATGAAATTCTTCCCCAGCTGCGTCGTTCACGTTTGACGGCGAACATTGAGATTATCGGTAAATCGGATGATGAAATCAGCGCATTGGCCAAGAGCAATCCACGCGAATTGAATGTAGAAGAGATCCTTTATGCCGCTACATTAACAAACAATGCAAGCGAAAAAGAGGCGATCTATACAAAAGCCAGCCAACAATATCCGAACGACTACCGCACGTGGAACAACATCGGTATCATACGGTTTGCCGCCGGCGACTTGGCAAAAGCCGAAGAATTGTTCAACAAAGCCAACTCGGTAAAAGCGAACAGCGAATCGAACATGAACCTGGGTTTGATCGCCCTGACGAAAGGCGACAAGGAAAAAGCGCAACAACTGTTTGGAAATGCAGCAGGCGTAGCTGAACTAAGCGAAGCGTTAGGCGTTCTTTACCTCAAACAGGGCGAATATGCCAAAGCGGTCAACTCATTCGGATCAATTAAGAGCAATAACGCAGCATTGGCCCAGATACTGGTTAAAGACTACAGCAAAGCTTCGCAGACATTGAATGCTGTTCCTAAAGCAGACGCGACAACAGATTACCTGAAAGCCATCGTCGCTGCCCGCACGAACGATTCCAATGGCGTAATAAACAGCCTGAAAGCAGCTATCACCAAAGACAAAGCCATAGCAAAAGAAGCGGCAATTGATCTTGAATTTGCTAAATATGCAACAAATGCTGATTTCAGTAACCTGATTAAGTAAGAACAACGTTATTTTATAACTAAAAAAAGAGGCTGCCTCCTTTGAGACAGCCTCTTTTTTTTAGCCATTGAGCATGTCAGCCCTGTTTGTTTTGCCGTTTACGGTCGTTCTCATCCAAGAGGATTTTACGCATACGCATGTAATTAGGCGTAATTTCTACATATTCATCCAGCTTGATATATTCCAAAGCATCCTCCAGACTGAATACTACCGGAGGCGCCAAAGCGACCTTGTCATCCGAGCCGGAAGCCCGCATGTTCGTTAACTTTTTCGATTTTGTCACATTGACCACCAAATCACCCTCTTTTGTATGTTCGCCGACCACTTGTCCGGCATACACTTCGTCTTGCGGAGCGATAAAGAAACGGCCGCGGGATTGCAGGTTGTTCAAGGCATAAGCAAAGGCGGTTCCCGTTTCCATAACAATGATCGACCCGTTCACCCGACGTTCTATTTCACCCTTCCACGGTTGGTACTCAAGAAAGCGATGGGCGATAATCGCTTCGCCGGCCGAAGCGGTGAGAACGGCGTTGTTCAGTCCGATAATACCGCGTGAAGGAATGGTAAACTCCAGATGCATCCGGTCGTTTTTACTTTCCATCATCGTCATCTCCCCTTTTCGTTTCGTCACAATATCAATAATACGGCTGGAACATGCCTCCGGCAGATTGATGGTGAGCTGTTCGACCGGTTCGCATTTTACCTCATTGATGGTTCTGATGATCACCTGGGGCTGCCCAACCTGCAATTCATACCCTTCCCGCCGCATCGTTTCGATCAGGACGGACAGATGAAGCACGCCACGCCCGTATACGATCCATGCATCGGCCGAAGCGGTAGGCTCTACCCTCAATGCCAGATTCTTATCCAGCTCTTTTTGCAGACGTTCATAGATATGACGGGATGTCACATATTTACCATCCTTGCCGAAGAACGGCGAGTTGTTAATGGTAAAAAGCATCGACATCGTCGGTTCGTCAATGGCGATGACCGGTAACGGTTCAGGATCGTTGATATCACAAACCGTTTCTCCAATCTCAAAACTTTCGATACCGATCAGGGCACAAATATCGCCCGACCCGACAGAAGAGACCTTCGTCCGCCCCAATCCCTCAAAGATATTGATCTCTTTTATCCTGGATTTGGCCATAGAGCCATCCCGTTTGCAAAGCGCGACCTCCTGCCCCTCCTTCAGTTCGCCGCGATGTACGCGCCCAACAGCTATACGCCCTACATATTTGGAATAATCCAACGAGGTGATCAGCATTTGCGAAACGCCTTCCAGTACTTCCGGCGCAGGGATATGTTCGATAATAGCATCTAAGAGGACATAAATGTCATTCGCCGGTTTTTCCCAGTCCGTAGACATCCAACCCTGTTTTGCCGAACCGTAAACGGTCGGAAAGTCAAGCTGCTCCTCTGTGGCATCCAATGTAAACATCAAATCAAAGACCATTTCCTGAACTTCCGACGGACGGCAGTTCGGTTTATCCACCTTATTAATCACTACGATCGGCTTCAGTCCGAGTTGAATGGCTTTCTGGAGAACAAAACGGGTTTGCGGCATCGGCCCTTCGAAAGCGTCCACCAACAACAAACAGCCGTCGGCCATATTCAATACGCGTTCCACCTCGCCGCCAAAGTCGGCATGCCCCGGCGTATCAATAATGTTTATCTTATAGTCTCTATATCGGATGGATACGTTTTTTGACAGAATAGTGATTCCCCGTTCGCGCTCAAGGTCATTACTGTCCAAAAACTGGTCAAGATCTTGATGCCCTTCCCGGAAAAGTTTCCCCGCCAACAACATTTTATCAACGAGCGTTGTCTTTCCGTGATCTACGTGTGCGATAATTGCGATGTTTCTAATTTTTTGCATGAAAATAATTTTGTGGATGCAAAAGTACAACAAAAAACCAAGCTGGCATAAAAAATAGGGGAAAAGTATTGTCAATCAAAAAGTAATAGCTATCTTTGCGCCCACTAAGATAACATAGTATTAATATTTTAAAGGAAGAAGAATCATGTATTTAGATTCAGCTAAAAAACAAGAAATCTTCGAGAAATACGGAAAGTCTAACACTGATACTGGGTCTCCGGAGAGCCAGATTGCATTGTTTTCGTACCGTATATCTCATTTGACTGAACATTTAAAGTCAAATCACAAAGATTATAGCACCGAGAGATCGCTTAAAATGTTGGTAGGTAAGCGGAGACGCTTGTTGGACTACCTCATCAAAACGGATATCGAGAGATATCGCGTCATCATCAAAGAACTCGGTATAAGAAAGTAACAGGTCAGTTAGCAAAAAAAAGGTGTCTCAAAAGGACACCTTTTTTTTGGCGGGTACAATATGGATCACACCGCGATCTGTGAGGCGGCGTCGGCTCGGCGGTGATACCGGGTCAGGACGGCGCCGGCGGCCAGTTCCGATACATGGCAAAGCTCCCACGACCGCTCTGCACCGAAGCCGGTCAGGAAACTGATGCCGCTGCCCAGCGTGATGGGCAGGCGCAGGATGTTGATTTCGTCGATCAGGTCGTGCTGCAACAGGGCGGCGGTCAGCCGGTAATTCACGACGCGGTCGATGCTGTTAAAAAACGAGGTGAAGTCGTACACTTTTTCTGTATTATTAACGTGAGTTCGATATAAAAAAGTGGTTAATTCTTTTTTTGAGGTGCTATGAAAAATACCCGGCGACCCGATAGAGGGCAAAATCTTTATCTCTCATGCCGTAGTTGTTGGATATAAATCGTTGTATTTTTCCGTTTAATCGT
>JAISQD010000204.1 GCA_031274415.1 Tannerellaceae bacterium
CTCCTCTGCCAATGGTTTCAACTTGTTTGAGCAAGAGGAAAGTGTTACGATTGTTGCCAATATGAGAAAAGGCAATGAAAACTTTTTGTTCATAGATGTAAATTTAAAATGGTTACTATTATAATTGTTAATTTATTCTTTGAAATATAGCGTTAATCATTAATATGCAAAACTAAACCATTTTTTTGTTATGGATGGCAAACAAATAGCAAATTCTTTCTAATTAATACTTATTAATGAAAATAGCCCTTGTTTTTGATTTCCAATTCATAGTGTCCCGCTACTAATTGATAGACGCCTTTTCCTGTTTCCGGTAAGCTAACAACTGTCTTTCCGTCAGTTAGCCTTGCTTTCACGATTTGGTAGCCGGGCGGCAGGTACAAGTCGGCCGTCGCATTGGCAGGGACGGTCACACGGTAGAAGACATGCTTCTTTTTCCATGCCCATTTCGACTCGATGGTTCCGTAAGGCGACTCAAACGTGACGGAAGCATACGCCAACCCTTTGACAAAGTTCGGTTTCAAGATGGTATTCTTGAATCCCGGCTGTTCGGGGTCGGGATGGATTCCACCCAACGCTTTATAGAACCACGCGCCTATTTCGCCGAACATAATGTGGTTCAGGGAAGCCTCCTCTGCGGTGCCAATGGCCGGCCATATCTCGTACAGCGTAGTCGCCTGGTCGTGTGCGATCCAGTATCCCCATGATGGGTAGGTGTCCTGTGCGGCAAGCGTATAGGCCAGGTCGGCATACCCGTTCTCGCTCAATGCGTTCAGGATCGCTTTGGTTCCCAGCAGGCCGACATCAACGTGGTTGTTGTCGGCGGCGACACGCCGGGCCAGGTTAGCCGCGACTTGATCCCGCATATCCTCAGGCACGATTCCCCATTGCAGCGGCGCACTTAATTCGGTCTGTACGCCTTGTCCGTAAATGCCTGTTTCCCTGTTTAAATAGGTATCGTTGAAAACCGTTTTGATTTTCTCCGCCAGGGCGGTATATTTGGCGACATCTTCGCTTTTTCCGAGCAACCGGGCGGCACGTGCCAGAATCGTCGCATCCACGTAGTAATAGATGGTGGAGGTGAACTGCACCGGCGTTTGGGATTTCACCGAAATCCAGTCGCCCAGCCCCCAGTCGGTCAATCCGGAGGGATACAGGTCGGAGACGTGGTCGACATAGCGGCGGATGCTCTCGTAAGAGTCAGCCAGCAAACGGATGTCGCCATAAAACCGGTAGATTTCCCATGGGATGATGGCGATGGTACTTGTCCAGTCGAGGCCGTTTGCCCAGTGGTAGCCCCATCCGCTGCTCGGTATGATATTGGGGAATACGCCGTTGGGTTGCTGTTCGTCGCGATGGTCGGCCAGCCATTTTTCATAGACGGTGATGCCGTCGAAGTTGTACAGCCCTGTTTCGATGGCGATGTTGCCATCACCCGTCCATCCGTTCTTTTCACGGTGCGGGCAGTCGGTCGGATAACCGAAGAGGTTGGACAGGTAGGAGTTGTTGGTCGCCCACCAGATTCGGTTGATCAGGGGGTTGGATGTTTCGACCTGCCCGGCGGGCGGCACGTCGCTGTGCATGAACCATCCGGTCAGCGCCTCCTTGGTGAGCGTGAGGGGCTGGCTACTGCTCACTTCCACGTATTGGAAACCTTTGTAATTGAACTTCGGCATGAACACCTCTTCCCCTTTGCCGCTGAGGATAAACATATCGGTGGCGAACGGGTCGGAATCGTCCGTCGGGCGGTAATGTGCATCGAGGTTCTTCATGTACAGCGAGCCGTCAGGGCGTTGTATTTCCGTATGTTTGAGGCGTATCTCCGTGCCGGAGGCGCCCGTGACGCGCAATTGGCTCACGCCGGAAATGTTTCTCCCCAGATTGAATATCCAGGTGTGATCGTTTACCTGGGTACATGCCGTGGGCGTCACCTTTTCCACGTTCCGGACGGGATGTAACTGCTGAGCGACGATCTGTTGCGACGGCGCGGCGCGGAGTATGGCATTTTTCCATTTCGAATCGTCGAAACCGGGCAAATCCCATCCCGGTTGTTCCAGCCGTGCGTCATAATGTTCCGCCGTATAAATACTGTTGAAAATAAGGGGACTCAGGTCTGTTTTCCAGTCTCTTTCGGTAGAGAGGGTCTCTTCCGACCCGTCTTCGTAGGTGATCCGCAAATCCATGCAAAAGGTGGGACGGTCGCGCCACGGTGCGCGGTCGAAATACCAGACGGCGGTGGATTGCAGGTTGTACCACCCGTTGCCCAGCAATACGCCGACGGCATTTTTCCCGCGTTGCAACTGCTCCGTCACATCGTAAGTGACATACAGATTGCGCCGGTCGAAACGGGTGAACATCGGGTCGAGGCGGTGATTCCCGATCTTTTCGCCGTTGATATACAGTTCGTAAAGCCCGGCGACGGCGATATAGGCGCGGGCGGATTTCACCTGTTTCGGTGCGTTAAACTCCTTGCGGAAATAGGGGGCGGGTTTGACGTGGATATCGTTCCCGTCCAAATGCTGCCCATCGCTGATCCATGCGCCTTTCCAGTTGTTCACCTCCATCATGCCGGTTTCAAAGAAAGCGACGGTGGGACGGGATTCCACACCCTCCTGATCCCACGTCGTAACGCTCCAGAAATAGCGGGTAAAAGGCGCCAACTGCCCGCCGGTATAGGGAACCAATATCCGGTCGGAAGTGACTTTCCGCGTATCCCAGACATCGCCTTTCCCATCGGCAACCGCCGCCGAATCGGTTCCGACAACCAGCCGGTAAGCCGTCTGCCGCGCCCCATGCCGCGCATCCTCCACTTGCCACGACAACCGCGGCGACGGCACATCAATACCCAACGGCCCAACCAAATACTCACACCTGAGATTCACCGGCACAGACTGCGCCCATGACATAGTAGCAACAAAGCATACCAGGAAAAAAGAAAAGATGGTTTTCATAAAGATTTTCTTCATTTGATTTTTTGCTACGAAAGTACACCTTTTCTTTTAGAAAACCATCTTTAACGTGAGTTCGATTTGTCCCCGTCAATTGACGGCAGGGGAAAAAGTCACTTTTTTTGTCCCCGTCAATTGACGACAGGAAAAAAGTGCCCGGATGCTTTATAACTGTTTTAGAATCAAATTTCTCCACAAGACTTTAATGCCGCCTCCGTCGTGTATTTGCAAGGCTATTCGTCCCTGTGCCTTACCTATTTCTTCGTCTGTCAGGTCTGTCATCAGGATACCGTTAAGCCAGGTGGTCACCCGATCTTTTTTTACCACGAGGCGCAATGTATTCCATTCTCCCATTCTGAGAATATGTTCCTTTTCATCCGGAATTTGCGCCAACCAGTCGTCCCATCCATAGATACCGCCGGTATCCTGACCGGGAGGTGCGACCTCCACTTGCCATCCATACATGTCGTCGAAAAAACAGGACCGGAAGAACAGGCCGCTGTTGCCGTTGTCTTCCTGTTTAAACTCGACGCTCAGATCAAAGTCGGTATAATATTCACGCGTAGCCAGATAGCCATATTCCTTATCGGGGCCGCTTTCACATATCAATAGACCGTCCTGAACGTACCACTTTTCCGTTCCAAAGATTTCCCATCCGGAGAGGTCTTTCCCGTTAAACAAATTAACCTCTTTCTGTTTGCGCGGTAATTCCCGGATTTTCAAATTGCGATACCATGATCTGTCGCCGTGATCCTGCAGGCAGATATGTCCTTTATGTAGCAATCCGTATTCAGGGGCATCTTTCCATTTTCCCCTGTTTTTGCGTTGAAACCAATCGTCTGTCCATGCCTCAAACTCCACGATTTTTTCTCCATTGAGCCAATGCTCTACATGGCCGTTGTCAAATAGGATTCTCGAGGTGTTCCATTCGCCGGGATCTTTCGGTTTAGTTTTAACGGCATCTGCTGCATACATGCCATAATCGGCGCCTACTTCCTGATCATCATCCGATTCTTCAGGGAAATCAACGAGGTCGATCACCTGATATTCGGGGCCGGTAACATAGGGGACGTCATATTGAGGGCGTTCGATCACATGGTATAACACGCCACTATTCCCCCATTTGGCTATTTTCCAGTCAAAGGTAAGCTCGAAGTTCTCGTATTGTTTTTGGGTAACAATATAGCCGTTGCCATCGTCGCCTTTCCCTTGGGCGCTCAGGGAGCCGTTTTCCACCTCCCATGGAGCAGTCAGGCCTGTTCCATTGTAGTCGCGCCATCCGTTGAGCGTCGCGCCGTCGAAAAGCAATTCCCATCCATCAGCCTTTTCAAGGTCGGTCAGTATGTTATGACGCTCAGGGCGGCAAGAAAAGGCCGTGCATAGTAAGAGGATGTAACCGATTTTATTCATTGTATCCATTGTATGATTGATTAATAATAGAATATAGGCATATCAACAAGCTTGAATCCATTCCGGTATGTATGCCTGATGATCTCTTGTGCAAACAGGTTTGCAGGTATAGGCTCCGTCAATATCCTGTCGAATATGGGATTGCCGTCTTCGATATGAAACTTGTCTTCAACCAAGAACTGTACTGTTTCATTGTCTCCGATATTGGTGAATTGCATCGTATACCCATCCCATTGTAGCGTTTTATTTAACCCCTGTAATCTTACAGCCAATACACCCAAAAGTACCGTTTCGTTCAACGGCCCTGCAATCGTGAAATCCGATGCCGTTTTCACACGGGTCTCCGGGTTTTCTTTACAGGCGCGTACCCAATCCATTTCATGGCCAATCGTGATCTCGCGGTTACACTTCGGAACTACCGGCGTCCGTCCCGACATCAATCTCGGATTGTACCCGGCGTTATCACAGAACAATATATCTTTCGTACCATAGAAAATGACGCCGTTTGCATCGTCTTCTCCGCCAAACATCAAATGATCCGGCATTCCCTCAGGGCGTTTTGGTTTAAAACCGCCGTCAAACCAGTCGACAGTGACATCCGGCAATTTCAGGATGCCTGTTTCTGTCTCTCTTTCCGGAAATGAATACCTCACCGTCTGGGCTTGTGGAGCAGATTCGGCAAAAAGTGCAGTCGAACTGCCCTGTACCGCTATGGGGTATTCCAGATAGAGCGCTCTGAAAACAGGATCAAGGATATGGCAGGCCATGTCGCCCAGCGCACCAACTCCGAAGTCCCACCATCCACGCCAGTTCCATGGTGTATAAATACTGTGATACGGGCGCATTTCAGCCGGTCCGACAAATAAATCCCACCGTAAGGTGTCGGGTATTTTCATTGCTTCCTTGGGACGTGACAGCCCTTGAGGCCAAACAGGGCGATCGGAAAAGGCCTCTACTTTAGTGACTTCTCCAATTTCGCCGGCCCATATCCAATCGCAAATTTTCCGTACGCCCTCATCCGATGCGCCTTCGTTACCCATTTGTGTCGCCACTCCGTATTGCAAGGCCAACCGTGTCAGCAGGCGTGATTCATAGATGGAGTGGGTAAGCGGTTTCTGGACATACACGTGTTTTCCCATGGTGATCGCATCGGCGGCTATGACCGCATGGGTATGATCTGCTGTGGCCACTACCACTGCATCAATTTCTTTTCCCATTTTGTCGTACATATCGCGATAATCCCAAAATCTTTTTGCTTTAGGATATTCATCGAACGTACCTTTCGCATAACTCCAATCCACATCGCATAGGGCTACAATGTTCTGCGAATTCATATTCCGCAGGTTTTCAGCGCCTTTTCCTCCTATGCCTACACCCGCAATATGAAGTTTGTCCGAAGGGGCTGTTTTCCCCACCTGTTTCCCCAATACCGAACTGGGAACGATTGTCAGTCCGGCAAGTCCTACCGCACATTTTTGAAGAAATTCTCTTCTGCTGTTTGTTGTTGTCATATCTTGTTTTTTATTTCGGTAACATAGGAAATAAGGCTTTTATCTCTTCCCTGTCGGGTATTTTCCCATATTCGCATATTTCAAATGCTTCGAAATATGCGCTGTTTGCTATCTGCTGGGGAGAATACCATTTGCGGGCAGCCTCTTTGAAATTGATCACTGATTTTAATTCCATCAGATAAAGGTCTCCAGTATATTTCCGCTGCCCTTCTTTATCGGCGGGCATTTTATCTTCATATCCACCAATCCATGGTAGCCATTCGTCAACCTGCGATGTATTGGCGCATATCGCGTCCAGCTTTTGTTCTGCTACCGGAGAAAAATCAATAACGATGTCGGGGGAGAATGGTGCGGGCTTTTGAAATCCATCCGCCATATAAAGGAAAACAGGCGGTTTCCGTAAAGGCTCTCCACCAGGAACCATCAGGGGAACGCCTACCATATAGGCGGCATCCTGCACGATGATTGACGCATTCCGGTGATCGGGATGATAATCGTTGGGACGGTGGGTGATGACCATATCGGCTTTCCAGTCGCAAATCATCCGGATCACGGCTTTACGGTTGTCGACAGTCGGCATCAATTCGCCGTCGTTGTTGTCCAAATAGTCGTATTCGACATGCAGAATACGCGCTACCTCCTGCATTTCTTTCTCGCGACGGGTGCGGATTTCATTGGGTTTCAGGAGATGGTGTCCCTTGTTTCCATTCGTCAGGGAGACGAATTTTACCTTATGCCCCATCCGTGTAAACAGGGCGGCCGTTCCGCCGGCGCTGATCTCGCAGTCGTCCGGATGTGCGCCGATCATGATAACACGGATAGTATCTTCCGCATGGATAGTTGGAAGTGAGAAGGCCATAATAACGGCAGTGATACATGTTTTTACTACTTTCATCATGTTATTGTACATAAATAGTCAACGCATCGTATCCGTAGTTTTTGTCGAGTTGACCTTTGATGATGATGCTTTCCGGCTTCATGTCGGGGAAGCCGGTAATGTTCAAGCGGACACTGCCGTCTTCGAGAACCGTTGCAAAGCTGGGCGCTTCGATGCCTTGCAACAACACTGCCGCCTGCCTTATTTTAATCAACCTGTTGTCCTGCCGGATACGTATTGTGTATTGCTCGGCGAGTGGAATAAACGGCGAAAGATCAAACGTGAACGCACCCTTGCCGTCTGTGTTGAGAACGCCGGCATTTTTCTCCGGTTTCACATCATTTGCCGTTGCCTCGTTGCCCACGCCGGTATTGAACGCCGCAAAACGTCTGATAATCGGCGGAAAGGAGGATTTCAATATCCTGAACCGTACCGCGTTGACTTTCATCGGCTGAAACCGTTCAATCCTCTTTTGTCCGACCGACGTACCTTGTGTAATCAGCTTCCATTCGTTGCCGATCAAGCCTTCTATGGCATATTGGCGAACGCGCTGTCCGAAAGCGAGGTCTTCCTGAATGATAACGTGGTCAATCTGCGTTTCCGGTTCGAGTTTCACTTCCACGACATCGCCCTGTCCGGAAGTTTCCGCTATACTTTGACCAAACCGCCGCCGGATTTCCTTGCCAAACGCCCTGTATCTCTGCATGTCTTTTTCCGGTATCAAGCCGGTTGTGTCGGGAGCGGAATTGAGCAAAAGCGGCGCACCACGTCCGACGGAGGTATAGTAGACATCCATCAATTGTTCCAACGTGCGAATATTATCCGTGGTATTCGTGTTCCAGAACCACTGCGTAGGCGTTAGCAGCGTGGCGTCAATTTCTACGGGCATATAGCGGTCGCCATCGGGGTCGCTGTGGTCGCCGGTCGCCACTCCCGTTTTAGCATCTGCTTCTTTAAGCGTGTACCAATTGGGATACTGGCAAATACCGCGCTCGTTGCCGACCCAGCGAATGTCGGCAAAAGGCCCCTGAAAAACGACCGCTTGCGGGGCGTATTGTTTAATCACATCTTCAAGCGGAATGACAAGGCCGCCGTCAAACCAGATTTCTGCGAGCATATTTCCGTAACGCGACAGCACCTCTTCCCACTGCTGACGCAACGCTTTCGAGTATCCCTCCTGTTTTGCGGGGTCTTTCGTGCGGCCTCCGCTGTCGATAGGAGACTGCCATGTCTCATCACCCGGATAGATATAGATACCAAGTTTCATGCCACGTGCAAAACAGGCTTTTGCCAGCTCGTCAAGCACATCGCCCTTGCCGTCTTTGTAGGGTGTATTTTTGATGCTGTATTCCGTTGTTTCCGTCTGCCACCAACAAAAACCGCCGGTGTGTTTTGCGGTGAAAAGAATCATCTTTGCGCCGAAAGATTCCGCCGCGTCGATCCATTGATTCACGTCCAATTTTGACGGATTGATTGCGCTCAACGGCGTTGAGAGATCGTCCAACTGACGGTTTTGCCAGGTGGCAGGACTAATGTGGACGAACATCGTCTGTTCCCTGTCCTGCCACAACAATTGTTGCGGCGAGGGCAAAACGGGTTTCAGCGGCGTTGGCGTTTGAATCGGTTTGCTATACGAAGCATCGTGATTCGGCAATACATATTGCGCCAAAGCAGCGAAAGGGCAAGCCCATACGAATGCTAAAACGGTTAGCGTCACAAGGAAATTCTTGCGGCAAAAAGCACGGATTCTCTGTCTCATTTTGTTCGAATTTTATGCAGTGATTAATAAAGTGTAAAAGTAGAAAAAAGAGGGTGCCACAAACAAAAGCGCCCTCTTTTTTTAATCAAATTACCATCCCGGATTTTGTGTGAGATTTTTGTTCACCGTCAATTCTTCCAGAGGCAGTGGGTCGAGATAACGTTTATCGTTATCACTCCATTTGCGTCCGGCATCGTCCACACTTTTGGTTCTGTACACATTTATGTATTCGTTTCCTTCGTAATCGACCGTCTGAACGCCCGATTCGCCATAGAATGATTCTTCGGGGAAATTAGCGACAACTTCGGGCGTTACCCGCATTCCAAGGAATGTTTTTGGATTTTCAAACAACTTGCCCGCTTTCCAGCGGATAATGTCGTCCCAGCGGAATCCCTCGGCTACCAATTCGATGCGTCTCTCTCTGCGGATTTCGTACAGGAGGGGCGAAATCGAATAACCATAGTTGACGGCAAGCGGATCCACTTCCGGAGACGTCGTAAGATGAGGCATTTCCACTCTGTCGCGCAGTTTGTTGATGGTTTTGTCCAACACGTCCTGCGTACATTCTCCCAATTCGGCTTTTGCTTCGGCGTAAATCAACAATACTTCCGCATAACGATAGATGAACCAGTCGTATGTACTTTGATTGGGTTCTTGCTGAGATTGCAGAGGCGATCTGAATTTTACAATGGCATAACCCGTAACGCCACGGTTAGGGATTATGCTGTTTAACATTCCATATTGTATCTGCTCGCCGTTCATGACAAGATATGGCTTGTGCAAACAGCCAACAACCTGATAGATTCGTGGATCGCGATTGGTGATTTCTTTTTCAAGCGTTTCATCACCTTGATACATATTGCTTATACCGACAGGTTTACCATCTTTGCAAAGAAACGATTCAATAAAATCTTTCGAAAATCCTCTTCCACTTTCTCCTTGAGATCGGCCATACCAGTGCATAACAACATCCACTTCGTAAATGCGAGGCAGGATGCATTCGGCATTATTCAGTAATGATTCCTGGACAAACTGGTTGCTGTAATAGAGCGGATATCCTTCAAAAGGCACTTGACCACATCCTGCATTGTCGCCCTTTACAATATCGTACAGTCCAGAATTGATAATTGTTTCGGCTGTTTGCGCCGCTTTGCTCAGGAGCTGTTCCGAAGAAATATTACCTGCAGATGCGTTATGGTATTTCTTCCATGTGCCTTCATGCAGACAAACGCGCGCCAGTTGCGCAAGGGCGGCATACTTGTGTAACCGGCCTGTTTCCGTATCATTCGGTTCAGGCAACCATTGTGCGGCAAATTCCAGATCTTCAATTATTTTATCCAGTACCAAATCGCGCGGATCTCTTGCCTTGTACAAAAGATCAATATCATCCGTTTGCAGGTCTTTTTCATAATACGGTACATCGCCATATCTTTTGATTTTGGCGAAATAATCCAATGACTTGAAAAACCTCACTTCGGCTACGTATTTATTGATCTCTTCCTGTGAGCCTTCTGCTTTTTGATAACGCGTGAGGAAAAAATTGCACGCTCTGATTCTGTCCCAGGCCCATCCCGTCTCGCTTGTGCTGAACGGGACAATGCTTTCGTTAAACAAATGCTGATTGTAGCCATTCGTCACGAAATTATCACTCTGGTTCTCCAGATCATCCGGAACGGGTAGCATTGAATAGAAATTATTAGCAAATAACTTCAAATCCTCAGGTTTAGTCCAAAACGATTCATCTGTCAGAGAATCTTTCGGGCTAATATCGGTTACTTCGCAGGAGAAAAAACCAATACTTGTTATCAATGCAAATAAAACAGAATATATTTTTTTCATATTGCTTGTTTTTAAAGATTAGAACGTAATATTAAACCCTATGGAATATTTTTTTGAAATAGGATATGTTAAATTATCCATTGTTTCAGGATCAAACGACTTAATCATTTTCGTGAACATAATCGGGTTTTCACTGACTAAATAGACCCTTATTCTGCTTATATGCAACTTCTTTATTTTTGAAGGAGCAATCGTATAACCCAGCGTTACATTCTTCAAACGTAAGTAGGACGCATCCTGCAGGTAACGGTCGCTTGTTTGACGGTTCCCCCAGTTATCCCAGTTCGGGGTGGGGAAATAGGCGTCTCTGTTCTCCTCGGTCCAGTAATCAAGAGCAGGTTTGAGAGGTACACTATATTCGTCTTCAAAGCCCCAGAAATGAACGCCGCTTGCAGCATAATCACGTTTTCCGACTCCTTGCCAGAACATCTGAAAATCAAACTGCTTGTATTCCAGGCCAAACGTAAGTCCGAAGCTGTAACGAGGCGTATCATTACCGATGATTTTTCTGTCGCCAGGATTTGATCGCGTAAAGTCGCCGTAATCAATTTCTCCGTTTCCATTCAGGTCTTCATATTTCACGTCGCCGGCACGCCAGTCGCCGCCCCATATATTTATTTGGGAAGGACTGTTTTCTACTTCCTCATCGGACTGGAACAGCCCTTTGGATGAATAACCCCAGATTTCGCCCAGCTTTTGACCGGTATAGTATTGCCACAACAGTCCCTCCGGATTGGTGAACCTGGTAATTTCGCTTTGATAATCGGCCAGCGTTCCCTTGATCCAGTACGACAAACCGTTGTGAAGCCGCTCTGTCCATCCGATGGAAAGTTCGAATCCTTTCGTATTCATATCGGCTGCATTTTCCTGCGGAATACTGGTTCCCAGTACGGCTGGGAGTTGTTGTCCCGCCATGAGCATGTCTTTTGTGGCTCTGTTGTAATAATCGAAAGTGATATTCAGACGATTTAACAGTAGGGCGTCAAATCCAAAATTTATCTGTTCAACCCTTTCCCATGTGAAACCGGCGCTGACCAAACCCGACGGAGATACGGCCGCCTGCCTGATACCGCCCAATAAATAGTTCATGGATGAATCAATACCGTAAGCAGGCAAATACGGGAAATTTCCGAGATTGTCAACTACCTGATTCCCCAACTGCCCGTACGAAGCACGGATTTTCATGTCGTTCCATACCTCTTTCAATGGACTCCAGAACGCTTCTTCCGATATTCTCCATGCAGCGGAAACCGAAGGAAACAAAGCATAACGATGCCCTTTTGCGAATTTCGAAGAGCCGTCATAACGTCCGTTTATCTCCAGAAGATACTTGTTGGCGTAGCTGTAGTTTATGCGGGCAAAAACACCTTCAACCCCCCAATGCGTTTCAGCGCCATTCATATACATTTGGCCTGTCGCCATATTGATCGCCGGCTTGTCGTTATCAATCAGGTCTTGACGGGCTGCATAGAAATCCGCAATGTGTTTGTATTCCTGATTGTAGCCAATCATACCTTTCAGATAATGAACTTCGTTGAGCTTTTTTTCATACTCTGCAAACGCATTGAACGCCGTGTAATAATTTTCATAATTACGCATGGATACGCTTGTTGTCTTTGTCCAGGGATAAGGTCGCTCCGTACCGGGGACGGCCGTATAGTCCATAAATCTGCGAACGTGACGCTTGACGCCTGAATTGTATGTATTGAACGTATAATCGGCATTAAGCGTCAGCCCTGCTGCAGGTGTAATCGTTACTGCTCCGGTCAACCATAAATCATTTTTCTTTTGGGTTAAATTACCCCCGAGTTCTTGAATGGAAATTGGATTGGTATAACTTCCCTGTCCGGCATAGTTCCCGTCCGGATGCCTGACCGGCATCAAGGGGCTTATGTCATACGTCAAAAATCCCCGGTATTCTCCTAGATTGGAGTATGCGGTGCTGTTTGCTTCCGAGATGCCACCGTCAGGGTGTCGCTCGTCGGTGAAGTTATACATGGACTTCGCCGTGACCGACAGCCAATCGGTTATGTCTGACGTCAAATTCAGGTTCGCATTGACTTTTCGGTACATATCGTCTCCGACTTTTGCCATACCGTTTTCGTTATTATAACCGACAGAGGCATAATAGGTCGTTTTTTCGCTACCGCCTGCTATATTGACATTATACTGCTGCGAAAAACTTGCTTTTTTGTACAATTCATCCCACCAGTTTGTGTTGCCACAATATTGGTATCCGTAGGGGTCAAGTTCAGGCTCATAGTATACAGGAAGATTATTTACCGGATCGTTATAATACTTTTCCGCATATTCATACAGTGTGGGATCAAAGTAGTGTCCGCTTCCACCACTGTTTTGATAGATAAGGTCTATCATTGTAAGATACTCCATCGAATTGAT
The DNA here is from genome assembly GCA_031274415.1 of Tannerellaceae bacterium. GTDB lineage: Bacteria > Bacteroidota > Bacteroidia > Bacteroidales > Tannerellaceae > DFXE01. Next base: position 12,745 of record JAISQD010000204.1, read on the forward strand.
TGTTTCAATCTTCAACTGCGGACTTTGCCAGTATCCATTGGCGCTGAATGAAATGCGAGGCGCCTGTCCCTTGTTTCCGTTTTTGGTCGTGATAAGAATAACGCCGTAAGCGGCGCGCGCACCGTAAATTGCGGCCGAAGCGGCATCTTTCAGGACAGAAATGGATTGAATGTCTTCGGGATTTATCAAATCGGCATTCATCTGCACATTGTTTACCAGCACGAGCGGCGAGCCTCCATTTAATGAGTTATTACCCCTGATATTAAACGAAGTGGACTGTCCGGGAGCGCCCGAATTTACATTGACGTTCAAATTCGGTACTACACCTTGTAAGCCCTGGCTGATGTTTGTTATCGGGCGACTTTCAAGCACTTCGCCGGAAACTTGCGCTATGGCTCCGGTCAAGTTCACTTTCCTCTGCGTGCCGTATCCGATGACCACGACCTCTTCCAGTCCCAGGTGGTCTTCCAGGAGGGTGATGTGAAAGGTTGTTTGATTTTTGACGGCAATTTCTTGTCCGATATACCCGATGTATGTAATTTGGAGGATGGCATTTTCCGAAACGGACAATGAGAATTTTCCATCCAAATCTGTTATAATACCGTTTGTTGTCCCTTTTTCCACGACATTGGCGCCGATAATTGGTACGCCATTGTCGTCCAATACGGTTCCATGAATGGTTTTCCCCGAATTCTGCTGCATTCTGAAAATCGTAATGTGCCGGTCGTTAATGGAGTAGGTGAGGGAAGTATTCTTCAGGGCTTGAGTGAGGATCTCCTGAATTGTGCCGTTCTTGACGCTGATTCTGGCTTTAATGTTCGCTATATCAGCGTCTAAATAGTTGAACAAAAACTCGCTGTTTTTCTCAATCTGTTTGAACAGCTGCTCTAAATGGATCTCTTTTGTGTCAAGGGTTAATCTGGCCGTTTGTCCATAAGAGGTCACTGCTTGCAGTTGGAAGGTACAAATCAATAAGATAAGTGTGTTTCTCATAACATAAAACATTCTTTTAAACTCTTTTTTTAAAAGAGTTTGGTTTCCATTTCTGTTTTTCATATTTTTGCGATTGAATTTAATTAACTGATTGCCAGGGTCGTTTTTTGTGACATTTCCCTGACGTTTGTTTCTCGAATTTATTAAACCGGCTGCTCCTACCACGAATGGCCGGTTTTCTTTGTTTTTTTATGATTTTCCCATAGGCAATTTCTTTTTAGGATTAGTGAATTATTTTATAATCAAGTATTTATTTCCCTCTTTCTTCCAATTGAACGACAGGTTTTTCTTTGTTAGATTCAAGATTTGGTCGACGGATAGAGCCAGATCGAACGCTCCGCTCACCTTATGACTGCCCAACTCTTTGTCCAACAGGATGATTTCTACCCTGTACTGTTCCTCCAATAGCGAAAGGAACTCGGCGAATGGGATGGATTTATATCTCAATAGATGATCTTTCCATGCCGTTACGAGTGAACTTTCCGCGATGTCGATACGTATTTTATTGTCAAGTTTGTTGTACACAAGGTGTTGGTCGGGTTGCAATACGACCGTTTGTTCAGGGGTGTCAAACCGGATGGAGCCTTTTATCAGGGTGACTGCCAGCAGGCTATCTTCCGGGTAATTTTTTACGTTGAACGATGTCCCGAGTACGGTGACCGTTGTTTTTCCCAGGCTGACGGCGAATGGCTTATCTTTGTTTGGCCTTACATCAAAAAAAGCTTCTCCCTGCAATGTCACTGTACGTATGTCGTTTGTGTCTGTGGTTGAATAGGCCAGCGTACTGTTTTTGTTCAATGCCGTTTTTGTCCCGTTCGGCAGTTCAAACGCAGAGGGGGAATCGCCGGTTATGTAGGAGTAATGGTGTGTTTCTTCCGCTTTTTGATTCATTAGCCAATACATGCTTGTCAGAATGGCAATGCCGGCCACTATTCCTGCGTATCTCATCCAATGCCGGATTGTTAGAGAATGTCGTCCTGCCGCCGACGGTTTCTTTTCGGACTCTTTAATCCGTTTCAAAAGTTGTTGGTAGGCCGTTTTTTTATCGCGGATAGATACGCCGGGTAATGCGGCGCTCCAATATTTGTGAACCCTTAAAAAAGAGGTTCTGTTTTCCTCTTCCAAGGCAAGCCATTCAGAGAGTTTCACCATGTCGTCGCAGGATCCTTCCCCCGTAAGATTCCGTATAATAATTTGTTCTATTTCCTGATCCATCTGTTTTTCCATCATACTATATAAGTAACAAAAAAACAGATTTACCCTTACTGGGGAGTGCGGTTTTTTTAATGGAGGGGTGGAACTATTTTCCTTATTTTCTTTACGGCTGCCGATAGCAGCGACTCCACCGTTTTGACGGACACCCCTAAATGGTCGGCTACATCTTTATATTTCATGCCATCTTCACGTACCAATTTGAAAGCCAGTTTGCTTTTTGGGGGTAACTGCTCGATGGCTTCGTTTGCCATGGCGATCCATTCTTTGGATATAAAATCGTCTTCCGGCGTTGTTTTTATACAAGCGAAAAGGTCGATGGACAGGCGATCGATATCAACATATTCCAGCTGGTTTATTCTTAAATGGTTTAACGTTTTGAATTTCGCTATCCTGTAAAGGTATGCATTAAAATCGTTTATTTCGTCTATCTTTTTCCGGTTTTCCCAAACGGCGAAAAAGACGTCGGAAACGAGCTCTTCCGCCACTTCATAAGATTTCACATACATATAAATGTATCGCATAATCCGGTCGGAATAGGCATAATACAATGCTTTGAAAGCCGGCTCGGAATTATTAAGGGCAAGTTCCTCCAAATAGTATCGGATATTTGATAACTCTTTTCTCATAAAACGAAGAAACACAGTATTCGCACACCTCAAATGCTTCGAAATATGCGCTTATTTATCCATAAGCGTGTGTATTTTTTGCATTAGTTCTTCAATTAATTGCCAGAGTTCCCGTAGAACTCCGAAAGTAAAGTCCGCATCCACACAGGGATTCGTATGTTCCAAACACATTTTCTTCAATTATTTACTTTTTGTTAATCCGCTATTTTCCAAAAGATTAAGCGCTACTCTTTTGGTCTTTTTGCCAGAGTTCTACGGGAACTATGGCAAAAAAGGGAAGCAAATCCTTAAAGAAACCATAACAAATACAAATATAATTATTTTTGTTGCGGACAGCTCTCGATTTCAATTAATAATCGTTAATAACTTCCCGATGCTGGGTAGTCGGAAGATTTTATGGAGCTCAGATCGAACTCGACACCTTTACCCTCTTTAATATCCTGTTCGCCTTTCCGGATAATATCCATCATGGCGGGCGACCTCATTATATACTCCGTTTCTTTCATTGAGTTGTACTCGTCTAAGGAGATTGCTACAACGCTCTCATTTCCTGAACGATGAACTATTAATGGTTCGCTATCATTTATTACCCTATCAAGATGGCTTTTAAGGTTATTACTTCCTTTCTTTGCCATCCCCGTCAAACCCACGAGGGTAAGACGGGAATTTTTAGCTTTTAAAATTGGCGACCTCATAATATTTAAAGAAGTAATAAAATGCGATCTTATGCCATTTGGTTAACTCCTTATCTCCATTGATAATAGAGGAAACCGTACACTTATCTATACCGGTGTGAGTGCTGATGTGCTTATTTTTAAGCCCCAATTTCAGCATACGGCCTTTAACCCAATCTACTGAAACCGCATCAATGTCTTTCCGGTCAAAGTCGACAGCGGAAATGGTTAGTTTCCATTCATCCGGTATTTCCCCTTTGAACAGTTCCCGCACCCGTTCAGATAGTTCTTTCTTGCCTAAATACCTGTCTTTTACCGCGTCCTTTTGTTCTGCACGAACAATCAGCCGATTATCATTAAAAGATACTACCTCAATAACCACATGTGCATTTTGCCTGTACATACGGGCAAACGTTGTAAGCCTTTTCTTACTTTCTTCTGAAATAGGCAATAAATCTAAATTTTTCATATCTTAATACTCTGACACTACAAATATAGTGATAAGTTTGTTACTGACAAACTCATTCCAATGACAAATGCGTAAATATTGTTAAAAGTAAAACGGTTTGTCATGGCAAAAGAATAAGCATTGATTGGACACCCCCTATCCATTTTCTAAACCCACCCTTGCCCATACTGGATACATCTATGCACGGGGAAAATATATTTGTTGGGGGTAAAATATGGGTTTTTGTCAAAGAGTACACTATTAGGGTGCATTTCAAATTGTCGCGGTGATGCCCGGAGGGCATGATTTTCATAACCGCAGGTCAACGACCTGCGGACAGGCAACCACACTAATCACTGCCTGAAAGGCAGGACTGTCTTAT
>JAISQD010000007.1 GCA_031274415.1 Tannerellaceae bacterium
GATGTGTGGGGTTACCTGACAAAGGATAGCGTGGATTTTGATTGGGACAGGAAGTCGGAGCTGGAATATGCGGTGACGTATATCCCGAACCAGTCCTGCAAGGAGTGTCATCAGAACCTTTTCCCCGAGGGGCTTACGAATGATGCGATTACGTCGCATCTCTATTATGAGGAGAATGAGAAAAAGCTGGATTTGCAGTGTATCAGTTGCCATTTGGATGCGGGGCACCACAATCCGGAGTACAGTCATGGACAGATGACCGGCATACCGGGGCAGAACGCTTCCGGCGCGACGGTGGATCCCAGCCTGTTCTATAAGGAGCCGGCGACGGTGACCGCTTTTGCCGACTATGACGAGCAGATCCCAGGCACGTATATCACGCTGAAAATGATCGCCGTCCCCGGCGGGCAATTCAAGATGGGCAGCACGGAAAAGGAATCGTTCCATAAACCGGACGAATCGCCGGTGCGCGAGGTATCGGTCAGCCCGTTCTTTATGTCGGAAGTGGAGGTGACATGGGATCAGTACTCGGCATTCTTAAGCAATACCATGAGTGAGGGGCGTACGCCTCCCGAGACGATTTATGCCAATAACAGCCGTCCGGATGTGGACGCCATTTCAGGCCCGACGCCTCCGTTTGGTCTTCCCAACCAGGGATGGGGATGGGGGGAACGTCCGGCGATCACGATGACACATTATGCGGCGGAAACGTTCTGCCAGTGGCTGTCGAAGAAAACCGGCAGGAAATACCGTTTGCCGACCGAGGCCGAATGGGAATATGCCGCCCGCGGCGGGACGGAAACGCCCTACTTCTTCCCCGGAGACCCGAAAAAGTATTCCGACCAGGGGTTCCTGCGTAAGTTTTTTGATGCCAGCACAGAAGAAATAAGTACGTATGTTATTTACGGTAAGAACAGTAAAAATAGGACGCAGGAGCCGTCAGCCGTCAAGCCCAACCCGTTCGGATTGAAGAATATGCTGGGGAACGTGCTGGAGTATTGCGCCGACAAATATGATCCCCAGGCGTATAGCAAGGGGGGGGGAAGCGTCACGGATCCCCTGGTGACAGAGGGCGAGGAATGGGTCGTGCGCGGAGGTAACTATACGTCGGATGCCGCCGACCTGAGGGTGGCTGCACGCGATTATACCAGGCACGATCAGTGGTTGAAGACCGACCCGCAACAGCCTAAGAGTATCTGGTGGTACTCGGATATACGCGGTATTGGATTCCGTGTCGTCTGTGAACCGGATACATCCATCGTAACAAAATAAAATTCACTTATAAACATCAATTCATAGAATATCATGAAAAAAGAAAGCAGTATCAGTAGACGATCATTCCTGAAAAGTTCAGCAATGGCAGGCGCCTTAGGCGCCATCGGAACAGGCGGCACGGCCGTTGCATTATCCTCATGTTGCGGAGGCGAAAAAGCCGGCGCCATCAAACCCCTTAAAGAACCCGGCACCTATTATGTACCCGATTTGGTGGATTTCGCCACCGACGGGAAAGAGCTGAAAGCCGGCGTGATCGGTTGCGGCGGACGTGGATCCGGCGCGGCCTTTAATTTCCTGAACGCCGCTAACGGCGTTACCATTACGGCTTTGGGCGATACCTTTAAAGACCGTGTCGATGATTTGGCAGGGAAATTGAAAGAAGAGAAAGGGATCGACATCCCCGAAAGCCGGCGTTTCGTTGGGTTGGACGCCTATAAGCAGGTGATCGACAGCGGCGTGGACGTGGTGATCGTTGCCACTCCTCCTCTTTTCCGTCCTGTGCATTTCCAGTATGCGACGGAAAAGGGCAAACATTCGTTCCTTGAAAAACCGATTTGTGTGGATGCGGTAGGGTATCGTACTATTGTGGCGACAGCTAAACAGGCGATAGCCAAGAACCTCTGCGTGATTACGGGTACGCAACGCCAACACCAACGCTGCTATGTCGAATCGTACAAACAGATACAGAACGGGCTGATCGGTGAGATTACAGGCGGCACGGTGTATTGGAATCAAAACATGCTCTGGTTCCGCGAACGTCAGGCGGGATGGAGCGATTGCGAATGGATGATCCGCGACTGGGTGAACTGGAAATGGCTCTCGGGCGACCATATCGTGGAACAGCACGTACACAACCTTGATGTCTTTACCTGGTTCACAGGCCTGAAGCCGGTGAGCGCCGTAGGCTTCGGCTCGCGCCATCGGCGTGTAACGGGCGACCAGTACGACAACTTCAGTATCGACTTCGAAATGGAAAACGGCATCCACATGCACAGCATGTGCCGCCAGATCAATGGTTGCGTCAGCAATGTCAGCGAGTTCATACAGGGGGCAAGAGGCTCATGGAGCAGCAATACGATGGAGATCAAAGACCTGGCGGGCACAGTGATTTGGAAATATGACGGCGAAGCCGAAAAGGCCGCTTTCAAACAGACGGATCCCTATACGCTGGAACATGTCAACTGGATCAACCATATCCGCAGCGGGAAAGTCATTGATCAGGCTTCCGGAACGGCTGTCTCCAATATGGCGGCTATCATGGGACGCGAATCGGCCTATACGGGTGGAAAAGCAACCTGGGATGAGGTGACGTCGTCGGCGTTGGACTACACGCCTGCCGATCTGAACCTGGGTAAGATGGATATGACGGGATTTGTCGTCCCTGTTCCCGGCGTTCCGTTGGACAAAAAATAAAGCATCATCATGGTACTCAATAGGAGAAACTTTTTAAAGACAGGCTTGTCGGGAGCGGCGGTGGCCTCCATCGGAGGAGCCGCCCTGATGGGATGCGCTCCCGGTTCGAAGAAAGAGGCGGAAGGCAAGGCCGGCGGATGCTGCCAGGCCGGTGAGGGCGGTTGCCAACACAGTGCGGCCGCATTGAACATCTCTTTTCAGGAAGGTACCGCTCCGGGGGAGAACCTGAATGAGAAGTTCGATTACATGGAAAAGCTGGGCGTGGTCGGGTTCGAGCCGGGCGGCAGGGGACTTGCCGGACGGGTCGACGAAATCAAACAGGCGTTGGATGGGCGCACGATCAAGGTCAGCGCGATCTGTGCCGGCTTCGATGGCTTTATCCTCTCTACGGATGAGGCCGTCCGCAAAAGATGCATGGATTCGATGAAAGAGATCATTGCGGCGGCGGGCGAACTGGGCTCGGTCGGGGTGATTATCGTTCCGGCGTTTAACGGGCAGAAACCGGCGCTTCCCCATACGCAGGAGACGCGCGACTTCCTGTGCGAACAGTTTACCGAGATGGGTAACTTTGCCGCCGAGCATGGTACGACCGTGATTTTCGAGCCGCTGAACAGGGGGGAAGCTTTCTACCTGCGCCAGGTGGCCGACGCCGCTTCGATCTGCCGGGATATCAATAACCCCGGCGTGCGCTGTATGGGCGACTTCTGGCACATGACGGCGGAAGAGACCTGCGATATGGGCGCTTTCCTCTCGGCTGGGGAATACCTGCAACATGTACACGTCGCCAGCCGCCGGCGCCGCAGTATGCCGGGCGAAGATGGCGAAGCGGATTGCTATGTGGCCGGTTTCAAAGGATTGAAAATGCTGGGTTACAACAAATACGTCAGTTTCGAATGCGGATGTCAGGGCGACCGTAACGTCGTCTTGCCGGCTGCCGTGGAGCTGTTGCGTAAACAATGGGAAAAGGCATAACAGATGGCATTAGTGTATCCAAATATGCAAATGAGTGAAGTGGTGGAAACACACCCTTCACTCATTCCTGTCCTTAACCGGTTTGGGATTCGTCTGGGATTGGGAGACAAATCGGTGACGGAGATTTGCGGGGAGTACCGGCTGGATGTGGATTTCCTGCTGACGGTGGTCAATACGTTCCTCAACGAAGAGTATTTTCCGGAGAAGAAGCTCCAGACGTTCCATACCTCCCAGATTATTGATTACCTGACCAAAACCAATCTGCATTACCAGCGTTACCAGCTGCCCAATATCGAACGGCATCTTGGTTCGTTTATCGCCATGAGTCAGCCGGGTAACCATACGCTGACGCTGATCGGCCAATTCTTTTCCTCCTTTAAAGAAGAGTTGACGACCCGTATCGGGAAAGACGATACGGAGTGGTTTCCCTATTGCCTGGCCTTAAGCGGGAAGCTGGGCGACGGGCAGGAACGTGTCGCC
>JAISQD010000022.1 GCA_031274415.1 Tannerellaceae bacterium
TCCACCTCTTCCCATTCCGAACAGAGAAGTTAAGCCCAACCACGCCGATGGTACTGCGTATAGTGGGAGAGTAGGTAACTGCCGTCTTTAGTGAAAGAGACTGATTCCTGTCAAAGGGAGTCGGTCTCTTTTTTTTGTCGGCGCTTCATCCGGGTGGATCCGGATGGCGACAAAAAGTATGTTTTATGGCAGGATTGACAAAAAAAAGTGTTGGGAATAGTTGTTTTATTGAATGAAGCGGCTTACCTTTGCCTATGGTAAATAACATAGAAATCTTAAATGAAAGTCTTATCTATGAGAGAAAAATGGGGGATAGCTATTGCAGCTGTTCTCCTTTTTTTGTTTTTCACAATAAGCGGCTGATTTCTCCGTTATACAGGATGATAGATATAAAGAGGCTATGCGTACTATTTATGATTCCCGTCAACAATTGATGTACCTTTTCGTTCTCGGGGCGATTGCGATTGCGATCGTTTCGGTGGTTGTTTCGAATACATTGATCAAGAAGCTGGCGGAAGAGGAGAGGGAAAAGGTGGAGATCTGGGCGGAAGCGGGACGCGTGGTGGTCAATGAAAACGCCGAGTTGAACCTGGCGCTTACCCTCCGTATCCTGGAGGGGAATACCACGATCCCTATTATCCTCCTCGATGAGAATAACCAGGTTATACAGTCTAATAATATAGAGGTTCCGGAGAGGAATGTGGAGGCTTTTTTTGAAAAAAAGGTGAAAGAACTGAAAAGTAAAAACGAGCCGATTGCCTTTGACATCGGGGATGGCGTTTTTCACTACCTCTATTACGACGACTCGATCATCCTGAAACGCCTGTTGGTCTACCCTTACATACAGCTTTCGGTGATGTTTGTTTTTATCCTGATCGCTTTCCTGGCACTGGCCAGCACCAAGCGGGCGGAGCAGAACAAGGTATGGGTGGGGCTCTCCAAAGAGACTGCGCACCAGTTGGGTACGCCCATCTCTTCCCTCATGGCATGGATGGAATATTTGCAGGCAAAGGGGATAGAGCCTGCCTTGTTAGGCGAGATGGAGAAAGATGTCAAACGGCTGGGTACCATTGCCGAGCGTTTTTCCAAAATAGGCTCCCAACCCTCCCCGACGTTGGTCGATATCAACCGGTCGCTTCGTTCGGCGTTGGACTATATGCGCACCCGTATCTCGTCGAAAGTGAGGCTGACCGTCTCTTTGCCGGACGAACCGGTGTGGGTCGTGATGAACGACTCCCTTTTCGCCTGGGTCGTCGAGAACCTGATAAAAAATGCCGTTGACGCGATGGAGGGGCAGGGGGAGATCAGCATACAGGAAGAGGTAAGGCGGAAGAGCGTCAGGATAGACGTCTCGGATACGGGAAAGGGCGTGCCCAAATCGAAGTTCAATACGATATTCCATCCCGGCTATACGACGAAGTCGAGGGGCTGGGGATTGGGGCTGTCGCTGGTCAGGCGTATCATCGAGTCCTACAACGGCGGACGGATATTTGTTAAGAGTTCGGAGATAGGAAAGGGGACGACTTTCCGCATCGAACTGAGCCGGGCGGAAAAAATAAACCTCCGATAGTTGTGTATGTATATCCTTTTTCATACCTTTGCATGGTTTTTACACTAGGATACTTTGGGGAAATTTGATATATATAAAATAGATTTGAAAAATCTCTCTCCAGGGATACATGAGTTTGACTTTTCGTTGGAGAATAAATTTTTCATAGACATTGACGGAGCGGAGGTGCAGAAAGGGAAAGTAAAAGCCTGTCTGACGGTCAAGCGTTCGTCGATGCTGTTTGAGATGAATTTCCACTTGGCAGGCGTAGTATCGGTGCCTTGTGACAGGTGTCTGGATGATATGGACTTGTCTGTTGAGTCCAAGAATCGCCTGGTCGTAAAGTTCGGTAAGGAATATGCCGAAGAGAGTGAAGAGATAGTTGTAATACCGGAAGATGAGGGGGCGATTAATTTGGCCTGGTTTTTGTATGAGTTTATTGCGTTGGCCACGCCGATGAAGCATGTGCACCCCCCGGGGAAATGCAATAAGGCGATGTCTACGAAGTTGAAGAAACATACGACCAGACGCGCCGGCGATGATGATGACGAGTATGATAGCGAGGAGGTAAACGATGAGATATCGATGGATGATGAAGAGACGTCGATATCGACAGATCCGCGTTGGGATGCTCTGAAAGATTTAATTGGGAATGATAATAATTAAATAAATAAAAAATGGCACATCCTAAAAGAAGACAAGGAAAATCAAGAACAGCCAAGAGGCGTACGCACGACAAGGCTGTAGTACCGACGATGGCAATCTGCCCGAATTGCGGGGCATGGCATATTTATCACACTGTGTGTGGCGAATGTGGTTATTATAGAGGTAAGTTGGCGATTGAAAAAGAAGTAGCGGTATAAGATCCGTTATCCTTTGATGAGTTATAAGGGCAAAAAAAGGAGACTGTCCCCGAAATGGACAGTCTCTTTTTTACTGTTTCGCAGTCTTTTTTTTACAGTTTTTTGATTGGTTATATATTATGGATAAGATAAATGCAATAATAACGGGTATCGGAGGATATGTGCCCGAAGATATATTGACGAATGAGGCTATTTCGGGAATGGTCGATACGACCGACGAATGGATTGTGACGCGCGTAGGAATTAAGGAGCGCAGAGTGCTGAAAGGCGAAGGGATGGGGCTTTCGTTTATGGGGATAAGGGCGGTCAGGCAGTTGCTGGAAAAGACCGGGGTAAATCCCGAAGAGGTCGAAGCCGTTATCTGTGCGACGACGACTCCCGACTACGGTTTCCCGACGTCGGCCTCCGTCATTGCCCATGAGACGGGATGTACGCATGCGCTTACGATGGATTTGCAGGGCGCCTGCGCCGGGTTTTTGTATGCTTTGGAGACGGGCGCCAATTATATCCGTTCGGGGCGTTACTCGAAAATTATCGTCGTATCGGGAGATAAGATGACGGCGGTTACGGATTATACCGACCGCACGACCTGTCCCCTTTTTGGCGACGGTTGCGGGGCCGTACTTCTTGAACCGACGACGGAGCGCCTGGGCGTGATCGATACCCTGCTTCGTACCGATGGGACGGGTATTTCGCACCTGAACATGAAAGGGGGCGGATCGGCCTATCCCGCTTCGCACGAAACGGTGGACAAGCGGATGCATTATGTCTATCAGGACGGCCAGTATGTGTTCAAACATGCGGTGACCTTTATGGCGGATGCGTCGATCGAAATCGTCGAGCGTAACGGTTTGACAAGGGAGGATATTGACTGGATTGTGCCCCATCAGGCGAACCTGCGCATTATTGATGCGACGGCAAGGCGGTTGGGCGTGAAAGACAAAGTGATGATCAATATCCAGAAATACGGCAATACGAGCGCAGGGACAATCCCCCTTTGCTTGTGGGAGTACGAAGGCCGGCTGAAGAAAGGGGACGACCTGATCCTTACGGCTTTCGGCGCAGGTTTTACATGGGGAGCAATCTACCTGAAATGGGCGTATGACGGAACGAAAACATAAATCCGGCTTTGTCAATATCGTCGGCAATCCGAATGTCGGCAAGTCCACGCTGATGAACCGGCTGGTAGGGGAACGTATTTCCATTATCACCTCAAAGGCGCAGACGACCCGGCATCGTATCATGGGTATTGTCAATACCGCGGATATGCAGATTGTCTATTCGGATACGCCCGGCATATTGCAGCCTAATTACAAACTGCAGGAGTCGATGCTCAGTTTTTCGCAGTCGGCGTTGAATGATGCGGATATCCTGTTATATGTAACGGATGTGGTGGAGACGGCGGACAAACACGAAGAGTTTCTTCAGAAGGTCAAGCTGGTGGACTGTCCTGTTTTATTACTGATCAATAAGATTGATTTGACGAATCAGGATGAGCTTGAAACGTTTGTAGCGCATTGGAAAGAGGTTCTTCCCTCAGCCGAGATTATTCCTGTCTCCGCGCTTTCGAATTTCAATATTGATTATGTGAAACAGCGGGTTGAGAAGCTCATCCCCGACTCTCCTCCTTATTTCGAAAAAGACGCCCTGACGGATAAGCCCGCCCGTTTTTTCGTGACGGAGATTATTCGTGAAAAGATACTTCTGTACTATCAAAAGGAGGTACCGTATGCCGTAGAGGTGGTCGTGGAGCAATTTAAAGAAGACGACCATTTGATTCAAATCAAGGCATTGATCATTGTAGAACGCGATTCCCAGAAAGGCATTGTCATCGGGCATAAAGGGCAGGCATTGAAAAAAGTGGGGACAATGGCCAGAAAAGATATTGAACGATTCTTTGAAAAGAAGATATTTCTTGAGATATTTGTCAAAGTGGAAAAAGATTGGCGTAACAGGGATAATATACTGAAAGCCTTCGGTTATCAAATATAAAATTTTATGGGAAATATAGTGGCAATAGTTGGGAGACCCAACGTCGGGAAGTCGACTCTTTTCAACCGGTTAACACAATCGCGTCAAGCCATTGTTTACGAAGAGGCGGGAACTACGCGCGACCGCCAGTACGGTAAGGTAGAGTGGGGGAAGAAAGAATTTTCTCTTGTCGATACAGGCGGGTGGGTCGTTCATTCCGGTGATGTTTTTGAAGAAGAGATCAACAAACAGGTACAGATTGCCGTTGAAGAGGCTGATGTCATTCTTTTTGTCGTTGACATAGTAAATGGGGTGACCGACCTGGACAGTGAGGTAGCCAAGATACTACGCCGTGCCGGAAAGCCTGTTGTTGTAGTGGCCAATAAAGCCGACAATTTTGAATTGCATCCCGCTTCTGCGGAATTTTATCTTTTAGGATTGGGAGACCCGTTCTGTGTCTCTGCGGTAAATGGCTCTTGTACGGGTGACTTATTGGACAAAATCGTGGAACTTCTTCCTGCTGAGAAGCTGGACGAATGGGATGAGAGCCTGCCGCGTATCGCTATTGTAGGACGACCGAATGCCGGCAAGTCATCCCTGATTAACGCCTTTATCGGCGAAGAGCGTCATATTGTGACGGAGATTGCCGGTACGACGCGCGACTCCATTTATACGACATACGACAAGTTCGGATTGAACTTCCTGCTGGTCGATACGGCCGGAATCCGTAAAAAGGGAAAAGTCAGCGAAGATATGGAGTACTATTCCGTTATCCGTTCGATCCGGGCGATAGAAAATTCGGATGTTTGTATCCTTATGGTGGATGGCGAGCGGGGGATTGAAAGTCAGGACTTGAATATCTTTTCACTGATACAGAAGAATAAAAAGGGATTGGTGGTCTGTGTCAACAAGTGGGATCTGGTAGAGGATAAAAGCCAGAAAGCCATTACACATTATATGAACACCATACGCGAGCGTTTCGCTCCATTTAAAGATTTTCCGGTTCTTTTTATTTCGGCCTTGACAAAACAGCGGATCTTTAAAGTGCTGGAAACGGCTAAAGAGGTGCATGGCAACCGTCAGAAACGGGTGCCGACAGCCAAATTGAATGAGGTGATGTTGCCTATTATCGAAAATTATCCGCCGCCGGCATGGAAAGGAAAGTATATCAAGATAAAATACATTACCCAGCTGCCTGCCGGAGTGATCCCTTCGTTTGTGTTTTTCTGTAACCTGCCGCAATGGGTGAAAGAGCCTTACCGTCGTTTTCTTGAGAATAAGATACGGGAGAACTGGGACTTTTCCGGGACGCCTATCAATATCTTTATACGCGAGAAGTAAACGGCACTTCCGTCTGAAAAGCAGGTTGCAGACGTTTAATCAGGAGACGTTTACATGAACCATTTTTATCGCGGTGACAGCCGCTTCGTCTCCTTTGTTCCCGTACTTTCCGCCGGCTCTTTCTTCGGACTGTTCCATATTGTCGGTAGTGAGCAGTCCGAATATGAATGGGATGTCGTACATGAGGTTTAGCTTCGTTATTCCTTGTGTTACGCCGGAGCAGACATAATCAAAATGCGGCGTATCGCCTCTTACCACACATCCCAGTACGATTATTGCATCCAATTTTTTGCTGTCGGCAAGCTTTCTTGCCCCGAAGACGAGTTCAAAACTTCCGGGTACACGTTTGATGACGATGTTTTTCGTCCTTACGCCGTGTCTCTCCAGCGTATTGCATGCCCCTTCCAACAGTTTTTCCGTAATCGCCCTGTTCCATTCGGAAACAACTATACCAATGCTCATTCCCGAAGCATTGGGTACACTGTCAAAATCATAATCTGATAAGTTCTGATATGCTGTCGCCATTGGCTGGTATTACTGCTTTGCCCGTTCGGAAGCGCGTGTGATATATTTGTCAATATCTGAAGCTTCCGCTGAATTATAATAGTTTTCCTTAATAGCCGTGTATGCCTTAATGGCTTCGCTGTATTGCTTCAGGCTTTCGTATGCAATACCGGCTTTTTTGAGATAGGCGGGACTAACGACTTCGTTGTTTGCTTTTGCTGCCGCTTTCTCAAAGTAGGCGATTCCCTCTTTTGTATTCCCCATATTCACATAGCAGTCGCCAATTAAACCGGTAACAGCAGGAGAAACCATCTGATCGTCACCGCTAAATGATTTCAACAGCTGGATGGCTTTTTGGTTATCCCCCGTTTTGAAATAGCAGATACCGGCATATGCTTTTGCCAGGTTGCCGGCTTTTGTCCGGCCGTAATCGTTGATAATGGATTCGAATCCCGGATAATCCGCTCCGTTTCCGTTTAATGCTATGGCAAATGAATCTTTTGCAAAATACTGTTCCCCTTTGAATATGGCGGCGGCAGCTCTTTTTTCCTGTGGAATGACATATCCCTGCTTGATGGCAAGGATTGCCCCGACAACCAGTGCAACCGCTATAATTCCATATAAAATCTTTTTCTGATTATGTTCAATAAACTGTTCCGATCTGGAAACAATTTCTCCAACTTCCAGCTCTTTGTTCGTGTTCTTTCCTTTCGTCGCCATAATGCATCTAATATGTTATAATAATTTTATCCGTTGTTTACCTTCGGTCATTCAAAGCGCAAAAGTAGTTTTTTTTACTTATATAATCTATACTTCGATGTATATTTTTTAAATTTGTACGATTAATACAGTACAGATGATACTTAAAAAGCTTTCTATCCTCAACTACAAGAATATACTTCAATCGGAGATCGCTTTCTCTCCCAAGATGAATTGCTTTTTCGGCCATAACGGGATGGGAAAAACAAACCTGTTGGATGCGATCTATTACCTCTCTTTTTCTAAAAGTCATGTGAATACGCCCGACAGCCAGATCATAAAGGAGGGTGAAGAGATGTGTGTGCTGCAAGGCGATTATGACTATGAAGGAGGAAGAGGCGAAGAGATCTTTTGCGCGATACGCCGCCACCAGCGCAAACAGTTCAGGCGGAACAGGAAAGAATACGACAAACTGTCCGAACATATCGGGCTGCTTCCGCTGGTGATGGTTTCCCCTGCCGATTCCGACCTTATACGCGGGGGGAGTGACGAGCGCAGGCGGTTTATGGATATGATCATTTCACAGCAGGACAAACAATACCTTCATGCGCTTATACAATACAACAAAGCCTTATACCAGCGGAATGTGTTGCTTAGAAACCAATCGACGGATCACGCCCTGTACGACGTGCTGGACATGCAGTTAAGCTCATACGGACGGTTGGTCTATGAAAAGAGGCAGCTGCTGGTGGATGATTTTACTCCGGTCTTTAATGCATATTACCAAACCATCTGCCACTCTTCCGAACAGGTCGGCCTCCATTATATCTCCATACTGGCAAAAGAAGAGCTGGCCGGGACGCTTTCCATGAATCGTGAACGGGATCGTGTATTGGGATATACCTCGTCCGGCATACATAAAGACGAACTGGAAATGACATTAAACCATTCGTTGATACGCCGCACAGGGTCGCAAGGACAAAACAAAACCTACCTGATCGCCTTGAAGCTGGCACAATTTGTGTTTCTCAACGCAAAGGGGCATACGACGCCCATCCTCCTCTTGGATGATATTTTCGATAAATTGGATGCAAAACGGGTGGAACAGATTATCCGTCTGGTAGGCGGGGATGACTTCGGGCAGATATTCATTACGGATACCAACCGGAAATACCTCGACGACATGCTGCCTGCCATGAAGCATGACTATGTGTTGTTTAAAGTGGAACAGGGGGCTGTACAATTCATGGATAAGGAATGAAACGGAAAAACACACAATCCATAGCCGACGTATTGAAGGACTTTTTTGAAGATAACGCCGGGTTATATGAGAAAATCCTTGAAGAGCGTATACGGCGCGGATGGGAAGAGGTATTGGGGCCTGTCATCATGCGTTATACCCAAAACCTGTATATCAGGAATCAGGTACTGTACGTTTCATTAACCTCTTCCGTGTTGCGGAATGAATTAACGCTCAGCCGCGAACGGTTGGTAAAAAGCCTGAACGACTATGCAGGGGCTAACGTCATTCGCCATATCGTTATCCGGTAATCCTCTTCCCTCATCAAATACATCTATGCCGGATAGAAATTATCTGTTTGATTTGAATAGAATTATACCGTATATTTGTAACGGGAATATAAAAAACATATTAATCTAAAAAGGAGTAACAGTATGAAAACATTGGATTATCTGCATTTGGATGTATCATCCGTAGGAAAAGTAGTTGAAGGATTGCAACAGTTATTGGCCGATTATCAGATATTCTACACGAATCTTCGCGGATTCCACTGGAATATTAAAGGTCGTGGGTTTTTTGTGCTTCACAGCAAATTTGAAGAGATGTATGATGATGCGGCGGAAAAGGTCGATGAATTGGCGGAACGTATCCTTATGCTGGGAGGTGTTCCGGTGAATACATTTAGCGGCTATCTGAAAACGGCGCAGGTAAAAGAAATATCAGGCGTATCCTGCGGAGATGAAGCGCTCAAGAATATCCTTGAAACGATCAGTCTCTTTATTAGCGAAGAGCGGAAGATACTCTCCCTCGCTTCCGAAGCGCATGATGAATCAACCGTTGCTTTAATGAGCGATTACTTAAAAGAACAGGAAAAGTTAGTTTGGATGTTAGTTGCGTATGCGTCAGGTGAGTGTAAATAACACCACGACATGAACGACCGGGTGTTTTCCCTGCTTGTGTTTTCTGAATGACATCGTTGTTAATCCGAATTAATGCCTTAACTTTGTCGAATTAACAATAAATTCATAATAAACATATCAAGTATGGAAAACACTCGTCGTTCTTTTTTGAGAAAAGTCACTGTAGCAGGCCTCGGTACGGCTGGA
This sequence comes from Tannerellaceae bacterium, assembly GCA_031274415.1. GTDB lineage: Bacteria > Bacteroidota > Bacteroidia > Bacteroidales > Tannerellaceae > DFXE01. Next base: position 9,274 of record JAISQD010000022.1, read on the forward strand.
ATAGCGTTAGGTACCCATGCGTCGGCCAATCTTGTTGCGGCAACCGCCGAACCCCAAAAGAAAAAAGCAACAGGCAAAGAGGATGGAAAACTGCGTTTCGGATTCATTGGCACAGGGGGAAGGTGCCAGGAACATATCAGAAACGTATTGAAGATACCGGACAATAAGATCGTTGCGATCTGTGACATTCAAAAAAAGGCGCTGGAAAGCACCTTGAAGCATATTGCCGGTTACAATGTGCCCGAGCCTAAAGTATACACCGGAAGCGAACGCGCGTTCGAGCAGATGGTGAACAATGAAGAGTTTGACTGTGTCATTATTGCCAGTCCGTGGGAATGGCACGTGCCGATGTCTGTCGCCGCGATGAAGGCAGGCGTCCCTTATGTCTGCGTCGAAGTATCGGCAGCCAATACGCTGGAAGAGTGCTGGGATCTGGTGAATGTCTCCGAAGCGACAGGCAGCCACCTGAATATTATGGAAAACGTCTGCTACCGGAGGGATTGTATGGCGGCCTTACATATGGTGCGCCAGGGACTGTTCGGTGAATTGCTGCATGGCGGTTGTGGCTACCAGCATGATTTACGTGATGTCAAATTCACCGGCCGAGATCTGCTCATGGGGCCTGAAGCCACTTCCGAAGCGCAATGGCGTACCCAACATTCTGTTGCGCGTAATGGCGATGTGTATCCTACGCATGGTATCGGCCCCGTTGCCAACTGCATGGATATTAACCGTGGAAACCGCTTTCTTTCCCTCACGTCGATGGCGACACAAGCCCGCGGCTTACATAAGTATATTGTAGATAATGGGGGAGAAAGCCACCCTTTGGCAAAACTCCGGTTTAATCTGGGAGATATCGTGACCTCCATGATCAAATGCGCAAACGGGCAAACTATTGTTGTCACGCATGACACCAATTCACCCCGTCCCTATTCACTCGGTTTCCGTATTCAGGGAACAGAAGGGTTATGGATGAACGACGGCGAACATGTCTATATACAAGGACAATCCAAGCCACACCAATGGGACGATTCGGAGACATGGTTCAAAAAGTACGACCATAAGCTGTGGAGTGAATTGGAAGCAAACGCGAAGGAAGGCGGTCATGGCGGCATGGACTTTGTCATGATGTATGACCTGATCGACGCTATCCGTAATAAAAAGCCCGCTCCGATGGATTGTTATGACGCGGCTGCTTGGAGCGCCATTTCAGGATTATCGGAAATGTCGGTCGCACGTGGCGGAGCAGTTGTCGACTTCCCCGATTTTACACGAGGAAAATGGATTAACCGTAAGCCGGCGTTTGCCATCTGATCGAACGCGCTTCTTTCTCCATTGCTTCTGCAACAACGAGACCTCTCCTTTTTCTTCGGTAACAAGTAGCTCCTTCTTCGGCAACAAGTAACTCGTTTGTCGGTAACAAGTAGCTCCTTCCTCCCGAGACATTGATCGTTCGCCAGTTGACCGCCATATGGCGAACGATCACTACATACCGAGCGCCCAGATAGTTTCTCCTTACGAAAAGGGTAGTTTGTACCGAAGAAAATTGTATTCATTGCTGTTGGAAAAGCTGCGGGGAGCGGACATGTCCAGGTATATTGCCGTAAAAAGACAAAAAAAGAGAGGTTAAGCATCTGCTTAACCTCTTTTTCTCAGCCGTCGGGGTGACTAGATTCGAACTAGCGACCACACGCCCCCCAGACGCGTACTCTAAACCGGACTGAGCTACACCCCGCTTTTTGCGCTGCAAAGATATGTGTTTTTGATTTATATTCCAAAGCATTCACGGTAAAAATCCAACGACTCCAAAATAAGCGCCTTCTCTACTGATTGATTGATCCGTACCTTTCCTATATCGGACAGCAGGGTGAAATTGATGATGCCGCTTTCGTTCTTCTTGTCGTGGGTCATCAACTCGTACAGGCTGTCGTATTCCGAACAGTCGAAAAAGAAGGGAGGATACTGCTCTTTGATGTAGTAGGCGACCTGTGTAAGTCTATCCGAAGGGAAGCCGCACTGTTTGTATGAAAGGTATAATTCACAGACGATTCCGGCGGCTACGGCATGGCCGTGCAACAGGGGATGGTCTCTTTTAAAGGAGAGGCTTTCGATGGCGTGCCCTATGGTATGCCCCAGGTTTAGCGCTTTACGGATACCAAGCTCCTTAGGATCTTCTTCCACGATGCGTTCCTTTATGGCTACCGATTGGGCAACCATCCTGTTCAGGCAGGCATAGTCTACCTGTCCGCCCAGGTCAAAGGAGATGACCGAGGCATACTCTTCGGGAGAACTGAGCAGGGCATGTTTGAGCATCTCGGCGTAACCGGATAGCAGGTTGTCCCTGTCGAGGGTACGGAGGAACGTGCAATCAATCAATACACATGCGGGAGGATAGAACGCGCCTATTTCGTTCTTCAGCCCGTTGAAGTTGATCCCTGTTTTGCCGCCCACTGCGGCATCCACCGATGCCATCAGGGTGGTGGGTATATTGATCGTCGGTATGCCCCGCTTGAACGTCGCTCCGGCAAAGCCTCCCATATCGGTGACCATGCCTCCTCCGAGGTTGACCAATAACGAATGGCGTGAAGCGCCTTTATCGGAAAGCACACGCCAAATGGCGGAAAGTTGCGTGATATCTTTGCCCGTATCACCCGCTTCTATCGAGATGACTTCCCCCTGTTGTATGCAGGGGATATCCTTTAACAGGGGATAGCACTTCTCCTTCGTATTGGTATCGGTAAGGATAAACAGCTTATCGTATGTCAGGGCGGAAAGGTATGCCTGCAATTCCGCTTTCAGATCCGTTACGATGACGATGTGTTGATTTGCCATGGCTTTTTTTATTTTAGTCCCAATGCTTCAATGACGGCATGAACGGCTGTGGTGAGGCCGCCAGCGTTCTTTCCTCCGGCCGTAGCAAAATGAGGCTGGCCTCCTCCTCCTCCCTGAATATGGCGGGCGGCCTCCTTTACTAATCGGGCGGCGTTGTAGCCTTTGGCCGTCAGGTCGTCGCTCAGCATAATCATCAGGGTACATTTGGACTCATCCGTCAGGCCGGCAACAAAAGCAAACGGCTCCTTGACTTCGCCTTTTATACGGAAAGCGATGTCTTTCATCAGTTCCACCTGTCCCTGTCCGGTATATTGAATCAGTTTGACCCCGTTACGGTCAATGGCGCGTGAAATGATCTCTTTTCCCAGTAGTGCGGCTTTCTCCCTGGCATACGTTTCCAACTGCTTTTTCAGCTCTGCATTTTCTTCGATAGCCTTTTTGATGGCCGGTATCAGGTTGGGGACATGGTTGACCAATGCCCGTACTTCACGAATGATATCCTGCTGGGTAAAGGCGAAGTTTTCGGCCGACTCGGCCGTTACCGCTTCGATGCGGCGTACGCCGGCTGCGATGGAGCTTTCACCAATGATGCGGAGCGTACCGATCATACCGGTAGAGGGGATATGCGTCCCCCCGCACAGTTCAACGGAGCTACCGTATTTAATGACCCGTACCTCTTCCCCATATTTTTCCCCGAACAGCGCCATTGCGCCCATCTCCTTCGCTTGTGCTATCGGCAACGAACGGTGTTCCTCCAGTTTGAAGTTGGCGCGTATCTTTTCGCCTACCGACCGTTCGATCTCACGGATCTCTTCGTCGCTCACTTTCTGGAAGTGGGAGAAGTCAAAGCGGAGCGATTCCGGCGACACATACGAGCCTCGCTGCTCCACATGCGTACCCAATACTTCGCGGAGCGCTTCGTGCAGCAGGTGCGTGCCCGAGTGGTTGCATTCGCATTGCCGGCGTTTTTTGGCGTTGATGCGGGCGGTGAAGGTGGCCGTCAAGTCGGCGGGGAGCTTCTCTGTGAGGTGGACGGAGAGGTTGTTCTCGTTTTTGGTATCCATAACCGCTATCGTTTCGTTCTCCGAGACCAGCCATCCCGTATCGCCTACCTGTCCGCCTTTTTCGGCATAGAAAGGTGTCCTGTCCAATACGACCTGATAGAGATCCCTGTTCTTCTGCCTGATCTTCCGGTAGCGGAGGATGCAGGCATCCGATTCGAAGAGGTCGTATCCGGTGAATGTACTTTCTCCTTCACGGAGGACGACCCAGTCGCCTGTTTCCATAGCGGCGGCATTGCGTGCGCGTTCTTTCTGCTTCTGCATCCCGTCGTTAAACCCGGCGATATCGACCTGCATCCCGTGTTCACGCAGGATGAGTTCGGTCAGGTCTAACGGGAAGCCGAAGGTATCGTATAAGGTAAATGCAACTGCTCCGCTCAGCTGTTTTTCCCCGGCGGCTACGGCCTCTTCTATTTTCTTATCGAGCAGGCGGATACCTGTTTCCAACGTGTGGAGGAAAGATTCTTCTTCCTCTTTCATCACCTTTTCTATCAGCGTTTTTTGTTCCGCCAATTCCGGGTAGGCATCGCCCATGGAGTCGATCAGGACAGGCAGCAGGCGGTACATAAACGCTTCGCGGCGCTGGAGGAAGGTGTATCCGTAACGGACTGCCCGGCGCAGGATACGGCGGATCACGTACCCGGCTTTGGCATTGGAGGGCAACTGCCCGTCGGTAATCGAGAAAGCGATGGTGCGGATATGGTCGGCGATGACGCGCATAGCGATATCCTTTTGTTTATCTTCACCGTAGGCAACACCCGTCAGGGCGGCGATCTCCCCTATAAGCGGCTGGAAAACATCCGTATCATAGTTGGATGTCTTACCCTGTATGGCCATGCAAAGGCGCTCGAAACCCATCCCCGTGTCGATCACTTTGGCGGGAAGCGGCTCCAGTGACCCGTCCGCTTTCCGGTTGTATTGCATGAATACGAGGTTCCATATTTCGACGACCTGCGGATGATCCTTATTGACCATTTCGGCGCCACTGATACGCTCCCTTTCGCTGTCAGGACGGAGGTCGATATGGATTTCGGAGCAGGGGCCGCAGGGACCGGTATCGCCCATTTCCCAGAAATTGTCTTTTTTATTCCCGTCCAGGATATGCGCTTTGGGGAGGAACTGCTCCCAGTAGCCGGCCGCTTCGTCGTCGCGCTCCAACCCTTCGGGCTTACTTCCTTCAAATACCGTCGCATACAATCGTCCGGGATGCAGTTTCAACACCTCCACCAGGTATTCCCATGCCCATTCGATGGCCTCTTTCTTGAAGTAGTCGCCAAACGACCAGTTACCAAGCATTTCGAACATGGTGTGGTGGTAGGTATCATGGCCTACCTCTTCCAGATCGTTGTGTTTACCGCTTACGCGCAGGCATTTCTGCGAGTCGGCGACGCGCGGATATTTGACGGGAACGTTACCCAGTATGATATCTTTAAACTGGTTCATACCCGCATTTGTGAACATCAGGGTCGGATCTCCCTTTATGACCATTGGTGCGGAAGGGACAACCTGATGCTGCTTAGAGGCAAAAAAGGCTTTAAACGATTCGCGGGTTTCTTTAGCTGTCAACATGATGTATCTATTAGTACTCGTTAATAATACGAAAAATAATTTGCAAAAGTACTGTAAATTATTATTTTTGCGAAGATACACGAATAAAATATTCACATGAAACTGTTTAAAACTCGCAAAACATATTATTTCTATGATTCTGTTAACTTGAGCTATGAGCGGGTATTCCCTTCCGTCAAAGATCGCTTTTTTATTGTATTGCGCCATTTGAGTACAGGAATTGTGTTTGGCGTAGCCGCCTTTTTCGGGATGATGCATCTTGTCGATTCGCCGATGGAATCTCAGTTACGGAAAGAAAACAAACTGTTGCAAACTCAATATGAAGTACTCTCTTTGCGGCTGAATAACGCATTTAATGTATTAGACGATATCCAGCAGCGTGATGAAAACCTTTACCGCGCTATTTTTCAGGCAGAACCTATCCCCGAATCCATCCGTAAGTCGGGCTTCGGCGGGACCGACCGGTATGAGCACCTGTTGAGCCTGTCCAACCCGGAGCTGGTTGTCGAGACCACCCGGAAAGTAGATATGCTGACCAAACAATTGTATGTACAGTCCAATTCGTTGGAAGAGTTGATCAATATGGGCAAATCGCAGGAAGAACGGATCATGTGTATCCCCGCTATCCAACCGATTGCGAATAAAGACCTGAGCCGCACAGCCTCCGGATACGGCATGCGTATCGACCCCATTGATCGTGAACTGCGTTTTCACAGGGGGATGGATTTTTCGGCTAAAGTCGGGACTGAGATTTTTGCCACAGGAAATGGCGTGGTGATTAATGCAGACTGGAAACAGGGCTACGGGATGTGTCTCATTATCGACCATGGATTTGGCTATAAGACGCTGTACGCCCATATGAGTAAGTTCAAAGTCAGGGTAGGACAAAAGGTCACGCGCGGCGATATCATCGGCTTTGTTGGAAATACCGGAAAGTCCACAGGGCCGCACTTGCATTATGAAGTCATTGTCCGTGGAAAACATGACAACCCGTCTAAATACTATTTTAAAGAGCTGACACCCGAAGAGTACGACCGTATGATGCGGATAGCTGATAATCACGGTCAGGTTATGGACTGAAACAATTGACCCTTATTACAAAGTGGCACTACATAAAGACAAAGATCTCAAACTCTACTTTTCTATTGGAGAGGTAGCTAAAATGTTCGACATAAACGAATCGACGCTTCGGTTCTGGGAAAAGGAATTTGAGATGATCCGACCGGAAAAAAATGCGAAAGGGGTTCGTTTCTATAAGCAGAAAGACATTGATGTGATACGTTTGGTGTATCATTTAGTCAAGGAGCGGGGGATGACGCTGGCCGGCGCCCGCCAAAAACTCAAAGATAATAAAGACACTACGGTCAGGCAGGAAGAGATCGTAGACAAATTAAAACAGATAAAAAAAGAATTGCTCTCCCTGAAAGAGGCATTTGATGCGCTTGACCCCGCGGATGATGTTTCGCACGGAAGCAAATAAATAATCATTCAATAACACACTTAGTCAGATGAAAAAAATGAGTCTCATTTTTACTTTGCTCGTTTGCCTCACGGCAGCCCAAGCAAAAGAACGTGTTGTCGAGCGCCCCTTTTTTACTGTGGCGACGACGACAACGTTGGAAATACAGCAGATCGCCCTCTCCGATACGGCGACCGTATTCTTTATTGATGCGTATAATGCACCCAATCAATGGATCAAGATAGCAAAAGAAAGTTATCTGGTGGCGGACGACGGACAAGAATATCCGGTACGTTCGTCCACCGGTATTTCATTGGGAGAAGAATTTTATATGCCCGAATCGGGGACGGCCTCGTTCCAACTGGTTTTCCCCCCTTTACCTGCTTCCGTGAAAGAGGTGGGCTTTACGGAGGGCGACTTTCAGGGATCGTTCCAGCTTTGGGGTATCCGTCTGGATGGGAAACCGGCAGGTAAAGCCGCCCCAGCCCGGAAGAAGAGCAAAGAGGCGCCTTTTCTCGAAACGCCGGAATTTAAACAGGGTAACGCCGTTTTTTCAGGCAAGCTGCTCCATTACCCGGCGCATATGCATGCGAAACTAACGGTGTGGAAACATGATCATGTGTTGAACAGTCAGGAAGAGATCAATATACCGGTGGCCGACGACGGGACGTTTCGCGTAGAGATTCCTTTGTATTACCCTGTCATGATCGCGTGCAGCCCGCTTTTACCTCACAGCGTCTTTCTTACGCCGGGCGAAGAGACGTCGGTCGTCGTCAATCTGCCGGAGATCACCCGTGCGAAATCCCGGCTGTTAAAAGAGACGCCCTCTTTAGGCGAAAGCTATGCCTTTTCAGGAAAGAATGCCGCATTGAACGATGAGATAAACAATCATCCGGAGTGGAAGGTTAAGCCGCTCATCCAGTCGGAAAAAGAGTTTTTGGGCATACTTTCCGACGTCGCCGGAATGAGCGGGGAGGAGTTCAAGGCGTACTGGATGGAACGTTACGCCGCCGGGCTTCGCGAAATGGAGACCTTTACCGGCATCAGCGAAACGTACCGGCGATTGCAGGAACAAAACCTGCGTATGGATATTGCCCTCCGCCTGTTTAACCCGTCAGGGTTTCTTGAATATGCTTACAAGAGAACGCATGGCTTAGAAAATGATGCGCCCTTGCCCGATGAGGCCAAAGTAGAGATCACGGATGAGTACTACTCGTTTGTCAAGGATCTTGTGCCGAACGACCCTTTCGGACTGTATGCGAACTATTACGGACGGATGGCGCAAACGCTCTCGATGATGGAGGGGCAGCAGCTGCTCCCCAGCATAGCGGCGCTCTACGGTACCGACCGCGGGATACTCTTCGACCTCATCGCCCTACAGCGGCTGGCGCAACCGCTAACGGAATTTAAGCCCCTCGAGGACGACGAACTGGCCAAAGTACGCGCCATCTCCCCCATCTTCGAAAACCTGCTGACAGAGAAGAGCGACGAACTGAAAGTCAAGATCGAAGCCAACAAAAAGAAAACCGGTTACACGGTACATCCCTCCGACGACACCAACGATATCCCGAACGAAGAACTCTTCGCCGCCGTCACACAAGCCCACCGGGGTAAAGTGGTCTTCGTCGATTTCTGGGCCACATGGTGCGGCCCTTGCCTGCAGGCGATGAAAATGTCCGAAGAGGCAAAAAAGGAGATGGAAGAAAAGGGCGTCATCTTCTTGTACCTCACCGGCGAAACATCCCCGATGGGCACATGGCAAAACATGATCCCCGACATAAAAGGAGAGCATTACCGCGTCACGGCCGGACAATGGGACTACTGGTCCAAGTTTTTCGGCATACAGGGCATCCCCTTTTACCTGATCCTGGGCAAACAGGGAGACATCGCCTTTACCCACCTCGGATTCATGGGCGTAGATAAAATGAAGGAAGTCCTGAACACCGAATTGGAAAAACCGGAATAAACTCCATCCGCGGGAAGCCTCTCACCATTACAACCCTACGACGGTAATGGTTTGGGCTCCTGCGGTCTCTTTTCGCATGTATATTTTGTCGTCCCATTTCCTTTCGGGGCGACGGTCGAAGATAGCGAGCCAGCCCTCCTTACAGCCGTAGCTATCCATGTAGCGGGCGGTTTGTTCGATGCCCTCTTTTAAAGTCTTTTCTCCGCGCCATATTTTGAGTTCTATCGGGTATTTTTGCTCCTCATAGACAAGGCAGATGTCTAAGAATCCTCTTCCTGCCGTCATTTCGCGGTGGATTTGTCCGCATCCGTTGACTACGCGCTGCAAAAAAGCCATCAGGATCAGATGGGGCGCGGCCTCTTTGTACTCAAAACGCTCTTCCCATATCTCGCTGTTTTCTCGCCAGAACTGCTGGAAATCACGCATCAGGAAGTCCATGTCGATGCGTCCGTCTTTCAGGTAGCGGGGCATTTGGTAAGGATATTGGGGGTCAAGCAGGGTGTCCTGCTCGTTGAAATTCAGGGTACGGACAATCACTTCGGCATAAATCGGGTTGGCAGGCTCAAAACCGCCGGGCGTATCGCGTATCAATCCCAGATCGCGGACGTAGGAATAGTCGTCCGAAAGTTTGTCGGTGTTTCCTTTCTCGCCTGTGATCAGCGGTTGAATGACCTTCCGCACACGCTCTTCCTTCAGTCGCTCGAGCAGGCTGTCGATAT
>JAISQD010000102.1 GCA_031274415.1 Tannerellaceae bacterium
TCGGAGGTGTCTCCACTCGCTGCGCTCGGTCGACATGACGTTCTTGCTTGCGCTCGGTTATAATGACGGATACTATTTGTTTTTCACACGATTGCGATTCGTCGTCATTATAAACGCAGCGTCGGCAATCCAGAGTATGCACCCTCTTTCCAAAGAGTATGCATACTCTTTCGGAAAAGGATGCATACTCTTTCCAAAAAGTATGCATACTCTTTCGGGAAAGTATGCACCCGGTCATGTTCGGAAGAAGTATCAACGGCTCTCTCCGAGAGCACACCAACTCTCAACTCTCAACTCTCAACTCATTTTAATGCGGGCAGTGTGCTGTTTTTAGAAAAAAAGGATACCTTTGCGTTTGATAAATCTTATATAGCGCACGATGTCATGATGGAGAATAGAAGCCTGTTGTTACACAATTCTATGATTTTTGGTTTGTTGTTGGGGCTCTTTTGGGCGGTGAAGTACCTGACTTTTATGCTGGGATGTACGATGCCGGGATGGGGGATTGTCTATTGGATACTCACTCCCGTTACGTTGGTGCTGGCTTATGTGTTTACGAAAACGTATAAGATACGGCTGGGGGGGCGGATCGGCTTTTTTCATGCGTGGCAGTTCGGCGTGCTGCTCTATTTCTTTGCGGCGCTGATCGTTTCGTTGGAGCATTATATTTTCTATCAATACATAGCGCCGCCCGATTTTATCGCCACTTCGATAAACAGGGTGATGGAGATGTTGGCACAGGCGGACGCCGGTTCCCGGTGGAGGGAGGCGATGGAGCAGGTGTCGACGCCTACGCCCATCGGGATGGCCGTTCAGGGGGTTCTTAATAACGTATTTTACGGCGTCATATTCTCTATTCCCGTCGCAGCGCGGTTGTGCCGGAATCAATCGACCGATATTATTCACCATCATAATCAAGGAAGGAACAACGCATAATGGATCTGTCAATAGTTATCCCGCTGTATAACGAAGCGGAATCGTTACCCGAACTGTATCACTGGATTAAGCGGGTCATGGACGAACATCGCTATACCTACGAAATCATCTTTATAAGCGACGGCAGTACGGACAACTCCTGGGAAGTGATCGAGGGATTCCAGAAAGAATCGCCCCATGTGAAAGGGATCAAATTCCGCCGCAACTACGGGAAGTCGCCCGCGTTGCACTGCGGATTCCAACGGGCGGAGGGCGATGTCGTCATTACGATGGACGCCGACTTGCAAGACAGTCCCGATGAGATACCCGAACTCTACCGCATGATCAGGGAAGAGGGCTACGACCTGGTCTCCGGTTGGAAAAAGAAGCGCTTCGACCCCATATCCAAAACCATTCCCACAAAGCTTTTCAACGCCTCGGCACGCCTCTTCTCCGGCCTACAGCTGCATGACTTCAACTGCGGGCTGAAAGCGTACAAAAACAGCGTCATCAAACAGCTCGAGATCTACAACGATATGCACCGCTACATCCCCTATATGGCGAAAATCGCCGGCTTCAACAGGATAGGCGAAAAGGTCGTCCAACACCAGGCACGTAAATACGGGACGACAAAGTTTGGGATCAGCCGCTTCTTCAACGGCTACCTCGACCTGATCACGCTGTGGTTTACCTCGCGCTTCGGTAAGAAGCCGATGCATTTCTTCGGCCTCCTGGGAAGCCTGATGTTCTTTATCGGCTTTGTCGCGTTGGTTATCTTATTGGCCATGAAGCTGGTCTCTATCTATTCGGGCGACCTGAGGCCTTTGGTCACCAACTCTCCCTATTTCTATATCTCCCTGGCGGGCATGATTATGGGTACCCAGTTGTTCCTGGCCGGTTTCCTCGGGGAACTCATCTCCCGCAACTCCTCCAAACGCAATCATTACACCATAGAGGCGGAAATATGATACGACGCATGATGAACTATAGGATATGTATAATAGCGGTTTTATGTGCAGGCTTGCTGCTTGCCGGCTGCTTCAGGGAAGAGGCCTATTACGAAGAGAGCGGCTCGGTCTTCCATACGCTTTACCAGATCAAATACCAGGCGCCCGGCCTGTTGACGGACAAGATAGACGCCGAACTGCAGGCGTTCAACCTCTCGCTCAATCCATTTCATCCCCATTCAATCATTACGAAAGTCAACAACAACGAGCCGGTGGAGGTCGATGCCTGGTTCGCCGCCGTATTCAATAAGGCGCAGGAGATATCGGAGCATTCCGGAGGGATGTTTGATGCTACGGCAGCCCCATTGATTAACCTGTGGGGATTCGGTTTCAGCAGGGCGGACAGCGTGACGCCCCACCTGATCGACAGCATCAAACAGTTTGTCGGATACAAAAAGATCCGACTGGAGGGGAACCGGGTCGTGAAGGATGATCCGCGCGTTATGCTCAACTTCTCGGCGATTGCAAAGGGGTATGCCTGCGACGTCGTTGCCCGGCTGCTGGAGAGCGAAGGGGTGCGCAATTATATGATATCTATCGGGGGCGAAGTGGTCATGAAAGGTGTCAATCAGGACGGTGTCTGCTGGCGTATCGGCATCAACAAGCCGGAAGACGACCCCGACGGCGTCAACAACGCCATCGAAGAGGTCGTACAACCCTGCAAACCATGCGGCATCGCCACATCAGGCGATTACCGCAACTTCTACATCAAAGAGGGAAAGCGATACGCCCATACGATTGATCCCCGCACAGGCTATCCGGCCGGACAGCATATGCTAAGCGCAACGATCGTAGCCGGCGACTGCATGACAGCCGACGGTTATGCGACCGCCTTTATGGCTATGGGTGTAGAACAAGCCGTCGAAATGGCCAAAACCCTTCCCGGCATAGACTACTTCATCCTGTATACAGACAGCAACGACGTACAGCAAACCGCCTGCTCAAAAGAAATGCATGCCTACCTGCCGAATAAAAGATAAAACAGAAGGAAATAATTGTACTTGAATATAATAAAACTAATCACTATATTTGTTACCAATTTGGTACGCATTAAAAATAAAAGTTATGTTAGTAATTAGTACACGAGAATTTAGAGAAAAACAAGGAACATATCTTAGTTTGGCTAAAGAGGGCGAAGATATTATCTTGAAATCAAGAGGTAGTGGAAGTTTTAAACTTGTTCCGGTTGCTGAAAGTGATATGTTGATAGATATCCTTAAACCCGATGAAGATTTAGCAAGGGCAATGCCTTTTGAAGACTTTGTAGAGGGAGCAAAAAACCATATTCGAAGACTATATAGCGGGAAAAATAAAAAATGAAGATAGTATTTCTTCCCGAAGCCCTCAAATACTTCAATGAATTGTCTACAATCTTATATGAAAAAGACTATTTTGGATTAGAAGAGAGCGCATTGAAGTATGTAGATGATTTATTTCAAGATATTAAACACACACTTCATAGCCGTACTAAAAAAACCGCTCCGCCTTATTTTGATAGATTCGGGAAAAATATGCTTTATTCTACATTCAGAAAAAATAAGACGACTGAATGGTATGTATTCTTTAATGTTTATCAAAAGGATGAAGATCTTACTTTAGTAATCAGATATATCAGTAATAATCACGTAATCGCCCAATATTTATAATTTTTCCCTTACAAAGATGATTTCCGACTTGTCAGAACTTCTTCAGCTCCTGATAAAGACGTTGGACGGGCAGTCCCATGACATTGTAGAAAGAGCCGTTGATCGCTTCGACGGCTACATAGCCGATCCATTCCTGTATCCCGTAGGCGCCGGCTTTGTCGTAGGGACGGAAGGTGTCGATATAATAGTCGATATCCTCGTTGCTCAGCGAAGCCATACGGACGGTTGACGTGACGGAAAAAGCCACCCTCTTCTCCCTTGTCGTCAGGCATACGCCCGTTATCACGTGATGTGTATTTCCCGCCAGCGACCGGAGCATGGCGGCGGCGTCCGCCCTGTCGGCAGGTTTGCCCAGTATCCGGCCGTTAATCCACACAAGGGTATCGGCTGTGATCAACAGCTCGTTTGCCCGTAAATCGGGATAATACGCTTTCGCTTTATTTACCGCAATATAAACGGGAATCTCTTCTTTGTCCAACGAATCAGGGTACGACTCGTCCACGCCGGGCATCGGCCTGACTTCAAATGCAATGCCCAAGCCTTCCAACAACTCCTTGCGGCGGGGAGATTGGGAACCTAATATGATCGTATACCTGTCTGTAATAGCCAACATCGTCAATACCTGTTTACCAGCCAAACGCTTCGCCGTCCATCCATGTGCCCTGTGCTTTCATCGTCTGCTCGATCACGTCGCGCGCTACCCCTTCGCCTCCTCTTTTGGGCGACACATATCCGGCGACCTGTTTTATTTCCGGAACGGCATCCGCAGGAGCAACGGGAAGGCCGGCCTCCGTCATCACTTCATAATCGGGGATATCATCCCCCGCATAAAGCACCTCTTCGGGACTAAGCCCCGTCTTTTCCAGGAAATCATGGAAGTCATGCTTCTTTATCGAACTGCACATATAAATATACGGTACGCCCAGCCGGGCAAAACGCATCTTCACAGCCTCCGTATAGCCTCCGGTAATAATACCGACATGATACCCTTTCTTTATGGCCAACTGAATGGCATACCCGTCTTTCGTATTGACGGTACGCATCGGGTCGCCGTTCGGATGCAGGGGGATGACTTCGCCTGACAGAACCCCATCCACATCAAATACAAACGCTTTAATCTTCGTCAGGTCGTAAGGGATACAACTCATGGGATAATTTTTCTCTATATATATTTTGACTGATCAACTGATAAATAGCCCGCATGGCCGGATCGGCCAGCATCGCCGTATGGGCATCCAATACCTCTTTATCAAAACGTACGGCCGGGCCTGTCTGGGCTTCTTGCGGCGATACGTCCCCAACCTTAGCCGCCGTTTCGGTAATCAAGGGGAGAAGGATGTCGTACGGTATGTCCTGTTCCGCCAAAATCTTACCGGCTAAACAGTACATGTGATTGGTGAAATTACAGGCAAAGACAGCCGCCATGTGAAGACGCTTCCGCTTCTCCGAATCCAACGGCAACGCTCTCCCCGACAAGGCAATCGCGATCTCCTTCAACAGCTTCATATCCTCCTCGGAGGCCGCTTCAAGGAAGACAGGTATCCCATCCGGCTGGATTTTCCTCTCCTTCGTAAAGGTTTGCAAAGGATAAAACACGCCATATCTTCGGGCGTATCCTTCAAACAGGTGCATCGGCATGCTTCCCGAGGTGTGTACCCACAGGCCGTCGTTCGGCTTTACGCTGGATACGACCTCCGCGAGGGCGCTGTCTTTTACGGCGAATATATACAGATCCGCATTCGGGACAATCTCGCCGAGGTTGGTTGTCCACCGGCAGTTGAGCCTCTTTGCCAAGGGTTCTGCGCTTTCGCGTGTGCGGCTGTAGATCTGTCCGATCCCCATCCCCGCCCGCTGCATACCCAACGATATACAGGTGGCCAGGTTTCCCGCTCCAATAAAGACGATCTTCATATAAAACTATTCATAATTCCTGATTCTCTCTTGATGTGATTATCGCGCAAAGATAGCGAATCATCACTCAAATTGTATCGAACTCATGTTAAGTTAAGAAAAGTTTTGTACTTTTGTCACCGTATTGTAGATAAAACAGTGAAATGAATCTATTGGAGTTAAGTGAACAGGAAATTTTCCGGCGCAACAGTATGGAACAACTGCGTCAAATGGGGATAGAGCCTTATCCCGCCGCCGAGTATGCAACCAATGCCTATTCCAAAGAGATCAAAGACTCTTTTAAAGAGGATAGCGAACAACGTCGTTCCGTATGTGTTGCGGGGCGTATCATGAGCCGGCGCATTATGGGAAAGGCTTCGTTTATGGAATTGCAGGACTCCGAAGGGCGGATACAAATTTATATCACGCGCGATGATATTTGTCCGGGTGAAGACAAGGCACTCTATACGACGGTGTTCAAGAAACTGCTTGATATCGGCGACTATGTCGGTATAAAAGGGTTTGTGTTCCGTACGCAAATGGGGGAGATATCCGTCCATGCAGAGGAGCTGACCATTCTGGCGAAGTCGCTTCGCCCGCTTCCTGTTGTGAAGATGAAAGATGGTGTAGCATATGACGGCTTCAACGACCCCGAACAGCGGTATCGCCAGCGGTATGTCGATCTGGTCGTTAACGAAGGGGTAAAAGATCTCTTTATCAAGCGCACTAAGATATTCAACGCGATGCGGGCGTTTTTTAATGACCGCGGGTATCTGGAAGTGGATACGCCCGTATTGCAGAGTATTCCCGGAGGAGCGGCCGCCCGTCCGTTTATTACACATCATAACGCATTGGATATCGAACTGTATCTGCGTATTGCCAACGAATTATATCTCAAACGGCTGATTGTAGGCGGCTTTGAAGGCGTATATGAATTTAGCCGCAACTTCCGCAACGAAGGGATGGACCGTACGCACAACCCGGAATTTACCGTGATGGAAATCTATGTCGCGTACAAAGACTACCTTTGGATGATGGATTTCACCGAACAGCTGTTGGAGAAGATCTGTATGGATGTTCACGGTACGACAAAAGTGATGTTTGCCGGTAAGGAGATCGACTTCAAAGCGCCTTATAAACGGATCACAATGATTGACTCGATTAAGGAAAATACGGGGATAGACATTGCCGGAATGGATGAAAGCGGGCTTCGCGACGTGTGCCGGCAGTTGGGCGTCGAGCAGGACGGGACAATGGGTAAGGGAAAGTTGATCGATGCTATTTTCGGAAAGAAGTGCGAAGCGAACTATGTCCAACCGACCTTTATTACAGATTATCCCATCGAGATGTCTCCGCTCACCAAGAAGCACCGCAGCAATCCCTGCCTGACGGAACGGTTTGAACTGATGATCTGTGGGAAGGAGGTAGCCAATGCCTATTCGGAACTAAACGACCCGGTAGACCAGCGCATCCGTTTTGAAGACCAGCTCAGGCTAAGCGAAAAGGGGGATGACGAGGCGATGTTTATTGACCAGGACTTTCTTCGCGCATTGGAATACGGCATGCCTCCTACCAGCGGTATGGGGATCGGCATGGATCGTTTAGTCATGTTCATGACCGGACAGGAAAGTATTCAGGAGGTGCTCTTCTTTCCGCAGATGCGTCCTGAAAAGCCGGCAAAGAAAGAATGCGAGAATGATATCAAAGAATGATATGATGAAATTGCCCGGAAAAATCGCCCTTATGGGAGGTGGCAGTTGGGCTACCGCCTTGGCAAAGATCGTCCTTTCTACACAGGAGAGCATCAATTGGTATATGCGTCGTCCCGACCGCATCGAAGAGTTCAAGCAATTGGGACACAATCCCTGTTATATTACCAGTATCAAGTTCGATACGGACAGGATTCATTTTTATTCCAACATCAATCAGGTGATAAAAGATTCGGATACATTGATATTCGCTACGCCTTCTCCTTTTGTGAAACAGCATTTGAAGAAGATAAAGACGCCGATACACGATAAGTTTATTATCTCAGCCATCAAAGGGCTTGTACCAGATGAGAACATGCTGATTACCGATTACTTTGCCGAATACTACAACACGCCTGTCGACAATATTGCCGTAATAGGCGGCCCATGCCATGCGGAAGAGATTGCGCTGGAGCGTCTTTCTTACCTCACGCTGGCTTGTCAGGATACGGAAAAGATCCATATTCTGGCGGAGGTGTTCAAGAACCAGTATCTGAAGAATACGATCAGTAAAGATGTCACCGGTATAGAATATGCATCGGTATTAAAGAATGTATATGCCATTGTAGCGGGTATTTGCCACGGGATGAAATATGGCGACAATTTTCAGGCCGTATTCCTGTCCAATGCCATTCAGGAGATGCGCCGTTTCATAGATGCCATAAGCCATGTGGAACGGGATATCAGCCATTCGGTGTATATGGGAGATCTGTTGGTGACGGCCTATTCCCGTTTCAGCCGCAACCGCATATTCGGGACGATGATCGGGAAGGGCTATTCGGTCAAGATCGCACAATTGGAAATGGAAATGATTGCCGAAGGGTATTATGGGACGAAGTGTATTCATGAGATAAATGAAAGATATAAAGTGGATATGCCTATATTAGACGCTTTATATGCGATATTGTATGAGAAAAAATCGCCAACGACGATCATCAGGAGGTTGACGGAAACATTTACATAACCATTGGAAAAAGCATGGGAAATATAACATTGACTATTGACAAAGCTCTGGGTATAATCACAAAAGAGCAGGTCTACGGCAAAGAGGAAAAGATAAAAGAGTGTCTGGCCGCATTGCATAACGGAACGGGTGCAGGGAATGACTTTCTGGGTTGGCTACGGCTTCCCTCTTCCATTACGGAGGCGGAACTGACGGATATCGAACAGACGGCCGACCTGCTTCGCGCCACCTGTGAAGCGGTCGTTGTGATTGGTATCGGCGGGAGCTATCTGGGAACAAAAGCCGTATTGGAAGCGTTGCATAACAGTTTCGACTGGTTGCAGAAAGAGCGTAAGAACCCGGTGATCTTATATGCCGGCCATACGATTGGCGAAGATTACCTGTACGAGCTTTGCGAGGTATTGAAGGGCAGGCCGTTCGGCATCATCAATATCTCCAAGTCGGGGACAACGACGGAGCCGGCGCTGGCTTTCCGTATTCTGAAAAAGCAGCTGGAAGAGACAGTGGGTAAGGAAAAGGCGCGGCAGCGTATCGTGGCCGTTACGGATGCAAAGAAAGGCGCTTTGCGTACTTTGGCTACCCAAGAGGGATATAAGACGTTTGTGATACCGGATGATGTGGGGGGACGTTTCTCGGTCTTGACTCCGGTCGGTTTGTTGCCGGTTGCTGTGACCGGTGTCTCGATTCGCGACCTGGTATCGGGGGCGGTGGATATGGAAAAGGCTACCGGCGAGGATGTTCCTTTTGCCGGTAATATAGCCGCCCGGTATGCCGCTGTCCGCCATGCGCTGTATACCAGTGGGAAAAAGATTGAAATATTGGCCAACTTCCATCCTAAACTGCATTATATCGGGGAGTGGTGGAAGCAGCTTTACGGCGAAAGCGAAGGGAAAGAGCATAAAGGAATATTCCCTGCATCGGTCGATCTGACGACCGACCTGCATTCTATGGGGCAGTGGATTCAGGAGGGCGAACGTTCGATCTTTGAAACGGTCATCTCGGTAGAGAGGCCGGATCATACGGTGATTGTCCCGACGGACAGCGAAAACCTCGACGGTTTGAACTTCCTCGCCGGCAAACGTGTCGACGAGATCAACAAGATGGCTGAACTGGGGACGCAATTAGCCCACGTAGACGGTGGCGTGCCGAATATCAGGATCACCCTGCCGGAAGTCAATGCCTATTATATCGGCCAACTGTTCTATTTTTTCGAGAAAGGATGCGGTATCAGCGGGTATCTGTTGGGCGTCAACCCGTTTGACCAGCCCGGAGTGGAGGCCTATAAAAGAAATATGTTCGCCCTGTTGGACAAACCCGGATTTGAAAAGGAAACCAAAGCGATTAAAGCACGTTTATAAGCAGCAAAGAGTCCGGCACATCTGATGGCCGGACTCTTCTCACTTTCGTTCTTATGACTTAATAGACATACGCCGCCTTTTCCAAGAAGTCGAAACTTTCCTGTGCGCTGGCGACCGGATCATTGTTTGTATATTGTTCTACTTCCACATACCAGTCTTTAATATTGTTTGCTTTCATCTGTTCAAAGATGGACTGGAAGTTCATTTTCCCGCTCGCGCCGATCTCTTTCTCGTCTTTGATATGTATCGTCTTGAACTGGCTTGGCCGCGCTTTCAGGTAAGCGACCGGATCGCCGCCTCCCTCTGCTACCCAATAGACATCCATCTGGAAAAAGACATGGTTCGGGCTTACATTGTCGAGGAGGAAATCATAGATCAGCTGGCCGTCGATCTTCCGAAACTCAAAGGAATGGTTGTGATAGCCGAATGCAATACTTGCCGCCGCCGTTTTGTAACCGACCGTCGTGAAGTAATCGCAATAGAGTTTCAGGTCGTCCAATGTCGTCTGGTCATTCACCGGCAGCCATGGCTGTACCATGTATTTAACGCCCAATTCGTTGTGCGCTTCAATCGCTTTATCCCACCAGGCCATCACTTCAGCTTCCGTCTCTTTTGTAAAAGCCTGTCCTAAATGGGCGCTGGTACACTTCATCCCTAAGTCGTCCACCAGCTTTTTAAATTCGGCAGGTGACTTTCCATAAATCTTACCGTTATCATAACCGGCTGTTTCAAGATTCTTGTACCCGATCTTAGCGGCTGTTTTCAATACAGCTTCAATACCCGAATCTTTTACAAGGTCTCTGAGAGAATACAGCTGAAGGCCGATCGTTTTCGCCGATCCGCTGCAGGAAGATAACAACTGAGGCATCACCACGCCTCCTGCAAGCAGCAAAGAGGCTTGCTTTAGAAAATTACGTCTGTTTTGCATAGCATAAAATATTATATTTACTTGAGAATAGTTACAAAAGTATACTATATTCTTAGGATTAATGCTATTTTGTCGTTAAAATCTACAAAAGGGCGCCACAAATATGTTTGTGCATCCGCTTGCAGATCCAACAAAAGGCTTAGAAATCAATCGTCAGTTTTATTTCATCCGAATCGTTGTTTTGTATTTCCTCACTGGTATTTTCTACCGGCGGTGTATACTCGTTATACTGTCTAATGTACTGAATGACATCATCCAGCCCTTTGGCAAATTTATCAAAATCTTCCTTGTAAAGGAATATTTTGTGCTTTTCAAAAGAGGATTGCAACCCATCTTTCGACTGTATCTTCTTACTCTCGGTAATAGATAAAAACAGATCATTTTTCAAGTTCTTCTTTACATCCAAGTAATAGATCCGCGTCCCCGCTTTAATGGCTTTTGAATACAAAATTTCTTTCTCATCACCACCGGCATGCATGTTCTTCACCGACTCTTTCATGATAGTTGATCTTTGTTAAACACCTTTACTTTTATCTTTATATCCCCAAATATGTACATTTTTTTTTGAATAACAACTATCTATCTCCAATAAAATGAATAAAGCGTGTGGAAATAGGCTTTTTTATCCTGTTTCCCTCCTTTCTGACCGGCGGAAGCAGACAAAAAACGGTCCCGATTAAACGAAGCAGGTTCTATTCAGTCTATTAGTACATGTCGCTATGAAAGTCATAGTCGTATGTAATTTAATTGTAAAATGTCATGAAAAAGGGATTATTTTTATGTTTGATCGTATTCGTGAGTTCCGTCGGCGTAATGGGACAAAATGATTTCAGGGAACGAATCAAAGAACGTACAGAGAAGTATGTGAAAGAATTAAAGCTGGATGAAAAGAAAGCGGAACGTTTCCGTAAGATACAGGATGAGGCCACGCAAAAGATGCGGGAAGAACGTGAAAAGCTCCGTTCGTCAGGCAATCAGAATCGTGATGCCATGCGCGAAGTCATTACAAAAATAAATGACGAGCGCGACAAGGAGATCAAAAAAATCCTCTCCGAAGAGGAGTATAAGAAGTATCAGGAATTGCTCAGCAAAGAACCGAGGGGGCCGCGCAACAGGTAGCCATTTTTATCCGCCGGGGTATTTTGGGGTACAAATATTTTATTACTTTTGTGCGGAACTAAATACCCGAAAGTGAGGATATGATATGACATACGAGGAAACGTTGCAGTATTTATACGCCAGCCTGCCTGTTTTTCAACATCAGGGCGCTTCCGCCTATAAACCGGGATTGGAAACGACGATGTCGCTCGACGGCAGGCTGGGGCATCCTCACGCCGGATACGCCACCATACATGTTGCCGGGACGAACGGCAAAGGGTCGGTCTGCCACCTGCTGGCGGCTATACTTCAGCAGGCCGGTTACAGGACGGGGCTTTATACGTCGCCCCACCTGGTGGATTTCCGCGAGCGTATCCGTGTGAACGGAAAGATGATCCCGGAGGCCTATATCCGGGATTTTGTGGCGCAACACCGCCCTTTTTTCGAGCCGTTGAAGCCGTCGTTCTTTGAGCTGACGTCGACGATGGCGTTCGACTATTTCCTGAAGGAAGAGGTCGACATCGCCGTCGTTGAAACGGGGCTGGGCGGACGGCTGGACAGCACGAATATCATCACCCCCATACTCTCCATCATTACCGGTATCAGCCTGGATCATACCCTGTTGCTGGGCGGGACGACAGTTGAGATCGCCCGCGAAAAGGCCGGTATCATCAAAGAATCCGTCCCCGTCGTCGTCGGGCGGATGGATAGCCCCGACGCCGAGGAGGTATTCCGGAAGAGGGCGCAGGAGCTGAACGCCTCTCTCCATACCCCCCGCGAAGAGCGGGTATTGACCCATGCCGCCTACCTGCCGAAGGAGCGGAGATGGGCGTATGAGTCAGTCGATTACGGACAGCTGTCGGGGCAACTGCCCGGGCTTTCGCAGCGGATAAACGCCGAAACCGTACTGTGCGCCTTGCGCGTATTGGCGGACGGGGGTATCCCTATCCCGCGGGAGGCTGTCAGGGAGGGCTTCGAACAGGTCGTCCGCCTGACGGGGCTGCAAGGCCGGTGGCAGGAGGTGTCGTCCGCCCCCTATACGGTCTGCGATACGGGGCACAATGCGGACGCATGGCGCTACCTGACTCCCCAGATCGAAGCGGAGGCGGAGGGGCGTCCCCGCCTGTACCTCATTATAGGCCTGTCGAACGACAAGGATATCGACGGGATATTGAAAGAGATGCCCCAAAAGGCGTCGTATCTTTTTACGCAGGCGTCGACTGCCAGGGCTTTACCCGCCGGTGAGCTGGCCTGCCGTGCCGGAAAGGCCGGGCTGACGGGCAGGGCCTGCGGTACGGTGGAGGAGGCGGTACGCCGGGCGATGCGGGAGGCGGGAAAAGAGGATATGGTCTTTATCGGGGGAAGTAATTTCGTCGTTGCCGAGGCGTTGCCTCTTTTTTCAACATGACACATCTTTAATAAACAAACTTATAGTATGACTACAACAATTCAAAAAAAGCTAAGCGAATCGAAAACAGCCCGTTGGGCTGCCCTTGCTATTGTCTCTTTCACCATGTTGTGCGGTTATCTGCTGACGGATATCATGGCGCCGTTGAAACCGATGCTGGAGGCGGAACTCCTTTGGTCGAGTACCGATTTCGGCCTCTTTCAGAGCGCATACGGCTGGTTCAATGTCTTCCTGTTTATGCTCATTTTCGGGGGGATCATATTAGACCGGATGGGCGTGCGTTTCACCGGGGTAGGCGCCTGCCTGCTGATGTTTGCCGGTTGCCTCGTCAAGTACCTGGCCATAGCGGGGTATTTCGGCGTCGAGGGTGAGATACTGGGGATGAAGACGCAGGTCGCCCTGGCCTCGTTGGGGTATGCGATATTCTCGGTTGGCGTCGAGGTGGCCGGGATTACGGTGTCCAAAGTGATCGTCAAATGGTTTAAGGGGAAAGAGTTGGCTTTAGCTATGGGGCTGGAGATGGCGACCGCCCGTATCGGGACGACGCTCGCCCTGGCCATCACCGTTCCCTTCGCCACCTACTTCAAGAGCATATCGGCTCCGATCCTGCTATGCCTCATCATGTTATGCATCGGGCTGATCGCCTTTATCATCTATACGTTCATGGACAGGAAGCTGGACGCTTCGATGACGGAAGAGGAAAGGGGGGGGAAGGAATCGTTCAGTTTTCCCGACATCCTGTTGATTATCGGGAACAAGGGGTTCTGGTTGATTGCCTTGCTGTGCGTCCTGTTTTATTCCGCCGTTTTCCCTTTCCTGAAATATGCTACCGATCTGATGATCAATAAATACCATGTCGAAGCGGAGTTGGCGGGGCTGATTCCCAGCCTGCTTCCTTTGGGGACGCTGTTCCTTACCCCGTTTTTCGGCAATTTATACGACCGTAAAGGGAAAGGGGCTACCATTATGATGATCGGCGCGGTGATGTTGATCGTTGTCCACCTGCTGTTTAC
>JAISQD010000155.1 GCA_031274415.1 Tannerellaceae bacterium
GCCGGCTTGAAGGTATAGCCTACGCGCAGGTTGTTCACGAAATAAGGGGCAATCGAACGGTCTTTGTCCGACGTATTGTCGAGGTACTGCCGCCCGACGTGCTGCGAGTGGAAACCGGCCGAAAAGCCTCGCCACCGGAGATCGAAGACGCTGTTGGCGATGAGACCGGGCGAATAGGCGATGTCGGTCGTTCCCTTGTACTCGGCGTCCTGTTCGCCGCTATCCCAATTGTCCACATATTCCGTAAAGCCGTTTATCTTGTTACGGCTCAGGGTGAGGTTTCCGTTCCAACCGAGCCACGAGGCGATGCGCAGGCCGGCGGTCAGTTCCACTCCCGCGCGGTAGCTGTCTTTGATATTGGTGGTGAGGGCTTCGCCTATCTCGCTGATTTTGCCCGAAAGAATGAGCTGGTTGGTATAATCCATATAATAGAGGTTGAGGCCGAGTCGGAAGAGACTGTTTGTGTAGCTATAGCCGGCTTCGTAGTCGTAGAGCGTTTCGTGGGTGGGATGTTCGCCCGGGGCAGCTTCGGTGAAGTTGTCGCGGTTAGGCTCGCGGTTGGCCACGGAGAAAGAGACGAAGGCGTCGTGCCCCCTGTGGCTGTAGTTGAGTCCGGCTTTGGGGTTGAAGAAATTCCAGTTCTTCGCCACATCGACGTGGTCGCCTGCCTTGTCGTCGCTTCCTCGAATGGAGTAGTCGATGCCCCGGTATTGCAGGTCGAGGTAGCCGTTGAAGGCGTGGAGGAATTGCCGGTTGGCCTTCAGGTAGGCGCTGTAATCGAGCTTCTTCCCGGTGTTCAGGTAATATTCGTAATCGGGCGAAGGGAGGGCGTTGGCGGCTTTAGCCCATATCACCCGCCCGAAATGGTTGCCGATGTAGTTGTTGACGGCGCTTCCGGCTGTCAGCTGCAGGTTCTCGCTCCGGTAGTTGAGGCTGTATACGCCGCCGTAGAAATCGTTGTCCAACCATTTGCGTCGGACGAGGTCGGTACGGCTCACCTCGTTGCCGTCCGGTGCGGTATATACGGGGAGTTTATAGGCGGCGTATTTGGCGCCGGCCTTATAGTCTTCGTAGTAACCGGCGCCGGGGGTGTAGTGGAGGGTGAGGTTCATGTTCCAGCGATCGCCCAGGCGTTGGCTACCGATCAGGTGGTAGTGCTGCTGCCGGTAGTTGTCCGTCTGGTTGTCGTAGAACTTCGCTGTGCCTCCCTCCCAGTATTCGCCGCAGGAGTTATAGGTGCGGTTTCCCTTTGCGAGCCATTGGGAAGAGACGCCGTTCCAGGCTTGGTAGGTGACTTCGTCGCTTCCGAAGGTTTGAAATTTCAGGAGTGTCTGCTCACCATACCAGGCGGCGGAGAGGTAGTAAGAAGACATCTTCGCCCAGGCGCGGTCGATGAACCCGTCGCTGCGGATATTGGAGTAGCGGGCGTCCACGACGAAACGGTCGTTCAGCAATCCCGTAGCGCCTTTCACCGTATGCCTGACCGTCCCGAAGGAGCCGGCGGAGACGGAATATTCTGCGTTCGGCTTTATGTCGGAGCGCTCGGTTTGCAGGGCAACGGTTGCTCCGAAGGCGGCCGCTCCGTTGGTGGACGTCCCTGCCCCGCGCTGAATCTGGATATTCTCTACCGACGAGGCAAAGTCGGGCATATTGACCCAGAAGACGCCATGCGATTCGGCGTCGTTCAACGGCACGCCGTTGACGGTGATATTGATCCGGTTGGCGTCCGTTCCGCGGATACGGAAACCGGAATAGCCGATACCCGTACCGGCATCCGACGTCATAATAACAGAAGGGGAGGCGGAAATAAGGGAGGGGATTCCCTGCCCGTCGTTCCGGCGCGAGAGTTCCTCTTTCGAGATGTCGGTATAGGCTACGGGCGTCCCTTTAACCGCTTTGGTCGCAGTAACGACCACTTCATCAAGCGATACATCGCGGGCAATTTTAAACGAATCGACAGGCGACTCATCAGCCTGTACATGAAAGGCGACCATTGTGGCAGCCAAAATAAAACATACACTTTTCATCCTTAGTCATTTTACTAAATTAAACATGTTAGTTGAATAGGATAGGAGTGTTTATAGAAGAAGCATACCGAATAAAAGCGGCCGCATTTTATTCTCATTCCCTTCGTCGGTATTATCCGCATCAGGTTATATGGGTATCATCTCAGCCTGCCTATCCGCCCTGTAATAAGGACGTTAAACAAGCACCCCTTAGTATTCGAGAGCGGTAGGCGAGACTCGAACTCGTGACCCTCAGCTTGGGAAGCTGATGCTCTACCAACTGAGCTACTACCGCGTTGTGGCTGCAAATGTAGTAAATCTTTCTTTTTTTAGTAACTTTGAGGCAAATTATTTTTGGATTATGGAAAAAGAAGGGCTTACTTTGATTAAAGTAGGAGGGAAAATAGTCGAAGAAGAGGAGACGTTCCGCCGTTTACTGTGCGACTTTTCCGCTATTGAAGGATACAAGGTTTTAGTGCATGGGGGCGGACGTTCGGCGACAAAGCTGGCTGCACGGTTGGGCATTGAAAGCAAGATGGTTGATGGCCGCAGGATTACGGACAGGGAGATGCTTGAAGTGGTCATGATGGTGTATGGAGGATTGGTCAACAAGCATATTATAGCCGGTTTGCAGGCATTAGGGGTAAATGCGCTGGGGCTGACCGGTGCGGATATGAACCTGATATGTTCGGATAAACGTCCGGTAAAAGAGGTGGATTATGGATATGTGGGAGATGTAAAAGAGGTGAATGCCGGTATATTGGCCTCCCTGATACGGCAAGGCGTCGTGCCAGTACTGGCTCCGCTTACGCATGACGGGCGCGGCCATATGCTCAACACAAATGCCGACACCATAGCCGGAGAAACAGGCAAGGCTTTAGCGGACTATTTTGATGTGACGCTCGTCTTTTGCTTTGAAAAGAAAGGGGTATTGATGGATGAAAAGGATGACGAAAGCGTTATACCTGAAATCAATCGCGCCACATACAGGCACTACCTGAATCAGGGTATTATACAGGGGGGAATGATTCCCAAGCTTGAGAATGCGTTTTCCGCCATTGACGCCGGGGTAAAACAGGTGGTGATAACCCATGCCTCCGGCATAAAGGGACAGGAAGGGACGCGCGTGTGTTGACGTTAAAGAATCTGAGAACGCCTCTTTTCTGGTCTATCGTGTGGGGCATTTTGTTTGCTTTCCTGCAGACAGATTATGCGTTCCATTTCTATTTTATCGAACAGAACCAGTTATTCCGGTCGAGCGGACTTTACATGGCAGATCAAGTCATCGAATCCGGTGGGTTTACCCTGTTGCTTTCGGAATGGCTTGTCCAGTTTTTTATCCTGCCTTATGCGGGAGCGGCCATTACCGCTTTTTTATTGACGCTAGCAGGCGTGTGTACACAGGGCGTTATACGGCGGATTGCGCCGCAATCGACGTTGTTTATATTGCCGGTATTGCCTGTACTTGCCTTGTTGTGCGTCCATTTCGACCATGTATATATGGTATGGGGAACGGTTTCCTATATCCTGATGGTATTCTTCCTTTTTCTGACAGCCGGTATACGCCGCCCGACCCGCCGGCTGATGACGGCCGCTTTTCTGACGGCTCTTCTCTTTTGGCTGGCCGGAGCTGTTTTCTTTTTATATGCCGTATCGGTTGTTGTCATCGACCTGCTCAATAAAGACCGGCGTACCCGTCTCCTGCCGGTTTTGCTTGTCGAAGCTGTTTTGCTTGGGATATCCGGTGTGTATTTTTCACTGTACGGCGCATACCGCTTTGCTTTCTTACCCGACAGATACTATCATCCTCTCCTTAATCCGGGGATCGTGCTGTATTATGCGTGGATATGCATACTTGTCGTTCCGGTTATAGCCCATGTGCTGGGGAAGGGCAGGCGATCCTCGACCAAAAGGCTGATCAGGGAATCCGTTATACAGGTTCTGCTTATCTGTGTTTTGTGTTGGTGGAGCATTTCGGAATACAGGGATACGAAATCATATATGGTAAAAGAGTTGAATCATTATGCCCGGACGGAACAATGGGATCGTATTTTAGAACGCTGTAAAGGGACTTTAAGCAATTACCTGCATCTCTGTTATGTGAATATGGCCTTAGCGCAAAAGGGAGAATTGGCCAATAACATGTTTGCGTACGACCAGCGCGGATTAGACGGTTTACTGGTGAATAAGAACCAGATGGGTTTCGTTTACGGTTTATTAAATGATATTTACTTTACCATGAATGCGGTTGCCCTGTCCCAACAAATGGCCTTTGACGCCTATGTATGCTCTCCAGGCGAAGGTAGCCCGGATGTGCTGAAACGGTTAATACAAACGAACCTGATTTATGGCGCATATCCGGTAGCGGAAAAATATATCTGTATCCTGGAAGAGACATTTTATTACAGCGATTGGGCTAAAGCGCATCGCCGGTTCCTGTATCATGACGACGAAATAGAAAAAGACCCCTTGTTGGGCGGCAAGAGAAAGGCATTAATGCAAACAAACGCTTTGCATGCGTCGGACGGACTGGATATGCTCCTGCTGCAAGCGGCGGAGACCAATCCTTCGGACAAGAGGCCTATTGAGTATGCCGGTGCGGTTTACCTGTTGACGAAAAGGCTGGATCTTTTTCAAAAGATGATAGAGACCTATTACGGGACGGAGGTTCTTCCGGTGTTGCCCGTTAGTTTCCAGGAAGCCGTGATCATCCTGTCGGAACAGGACAAGGATTACTGGAGGCGCTTTGACATTTCGGAAACAGTCATGAAACGGTTTGCCGAATATAAAAAGGTCGTGGTAGATCATAAAAAGAACAGCAATGCCCTTCCCGGATTGATGAGGCGCACGTATGGCAATACGTATTGGTTTTATTTTATGTTTAAATAAAAGAGAGGAAATATCATGAAGAAAATCGTATTGTATATAGTAACAGCGACATGGTTCGCCTCGTGTACCCACCGGATACCGGAAGGAAAAGAGACGAGCGACCTGCCTGTCCTTTTCCCCGATTATGCAGGGGTAACGATCCCATATAATATAGCTCCGCTTAATTTCACATTAGACATGCCCTATGAGGAGGCATATGCTCAATTCGATATCAACGGCCGGCAGTTAGTCGTGAAAGCCGACAAGCAATTCACCATCCCCCCTGCCAAATGGCGGGAGCTGCTGGCAGAGGCGCCGGGCAAACAGCTGACCGTCACTATCCATGCCAAAAAGGGAGAATGGATACGGTATCCCTCTTTTAACCTGTATGTGGCAAAAGAGCCGGTCGACCCTTATCTGGCCTATCGTTTAATTGAGCCGGGATATGAAATATGGAACAGGATGGGGATTTACCAGCGTCATCTGGAGAGTTATACACAAAGCGCGATTGTGGAAAACAGGATGAGCGGGAATAACTGTATGAATTGTCATTCTTTTTGTATGCAGAATCCGGATAAGATGCTGTTTCATATGCGACGGATGTATGCCGGGACACTGTTGACGGACGGGGATAAAATAGAAAAACTAAATACAAAAACGGATCAAACGATCTCGCCGCTGGCATATCCCTCATGGCATCCATCGGGGAGATATATCGCTTTTTCCGTGAATAAGACAGAGCAATCATTCCATCTCAACCATAAGAACCGGATAGAAGTCTATGACAAGGCATCGGATGTGGTGGTCTATGATGTGGAGAAGCATGAGATTGTTACCACTCCCGCCCTGTTCTCGAAAGAGGCCTTTGAAACTTTTCCTACTTTTTCTCCCGACGGGAAAACCCTGTTCTTCTGTACGGCCGGCGCCCGGTCGATGCCCAATGAGTTCGAACAGATGGCATATAGCCTGTGTTCCATTTCGTTCGATCCGGAAAACCGCCGCTTCGGTTCGGTGACGGATACCCTGTATCATGCCGCAACGGAAGGAGGGAGCGTCTCTTTTCCGCGCGTTTCCCCTGACGGGAAATACCTGCTTTATACCCTGTCCGGTTACGGCAACTTTTCCATCTGGCATAAAGATGCGGATTTGCACATGTTTCATCTTCCTACAAAAGAACACTATCCTTTAGATATCCTCAACAGCGACGATGTGGAAAGTTACCATTCATGGAGCAGTAACAGTCGTTGGGTTGTTTTCAGCAGCCGGAGGATAGACGGCCTGTATACCCGTCCCTATATCGCTTATATCAATGAAGACGGGAAGGCCTCCAAACCGTTTCTGTTACCACAAAAAGACACCGGATTTTATCATCATCTTATGAAGTCTTACAATATCCCTGAATTTATTACCGGAAAAGTGAAAAGACGGGGCAGGGCATTTGGTTTTAAAGCAAAAAAAGAGAAAGGAATAGCTATTACATTTGCCGGAACACCCGTTTTGTAAGATGTCGTACGCATTTATTTGTCTCATTGTCATATAATTTTTGAATATAAACTCTATAGCATGAAAAAGAAAATGGATCACTTAATCATTAATCAAAAAGAACAATTAAACGTAGAAGGTAAAATGTTTATACAAGTGGAAGCCTATTTGGATGAACATGGAAAAGATACCTTATTAAAGATGTATTTCGAGCCAAATCAATGGGATAGTAAAAAAAAGTTCGTAAAAGGCCATCCGGAAATAGATATAGAAAATCAAAATCTTAAAGATTTTATTTCCAAATTAGGGCAGTTGGAATTTTTTATCACATTAAAAGAAGGCGGCTTTAAACTGAATATCCCGAAAGGGAAGAAGAAGAAAAAGCCTGTTTCGTTTACCTCTTTTATGAAAGACGAGATCGAACTGAGTCATCTACGCCCGTCTACCATGAAGAATCATCTTTCTACATTGAGTTTGTTGTCCCTGTTTAAGGAAAACGTGACTTTTAAGGAGATTAATTATAAATTCCTGTGCGACTTTGAAAATCATCTTTTAACGTACCGGTACCACCGGAATACGATTGCCAAACACATGAAGCATTTAAAGCGGTATATCAATCTGGCAATCAACAAAGAGCTGTTTACTATGGAGAAATATCCCTTTAGAAAATATAAAATCAAATACACCGAGAGTCTGCGAAACCATCTTACCCCTGAAGAATTGGACAAGTTGGAGAACGTGAACCTGGGGAAAAACAAAAACCTGCAGAAGTGTTTGGATATGTTTTTGTTTAGCTGCTATACCGGACTTCGTTTCTCAGATATTACAACGATTACCAAAGAAAACTTCCTGTATATCGACGATAAACTGTGGCTCGTCTACTCGTCTGTCAAAACGGATATAAACGTGCGTTTGCCGCTCTCCCTGCTGTTTGAAGGGAAAGCGATCTCTATTTTCAACAGGTATAAAAATACCCTGTTCAATACCTCTGTCGATTCAAATTCGAATATCAATAAACAACTGCAACTGATTTGCCGGAAAGCCAACATTGATAAAAAAATATCTTTCCATACCGCCCGCCATACCAATGCGACGCTTCTCCTGTATAATGGAGCAAGTATTACTACCGTACAAAAACTGTTGGGACACAAGAGCGTAAGAACGACAGAGATATACAGTAAGATTATAGATTTGACAATCATACGCGATCTGGAGAAAATCTATTAGCCTATATTTGTATGAAGGAAAAAACATCTTTCACTTTTTATTACTACTTTTGTGCACCGGTTTATTGATAGTAAGAAAAGATGGAAAAAAAGGAGAATCCTATATATGAACGTAATACACTGGAGTTCGTTACAGTCGCTTTGGAATATTGCACGTTTATTGAGGCGGCGGTAAGGCTATCTCTTTTCGACTTCGTGGATAAGGCTGTTCAACTTTTACCTTTATTATACCTCAAGGCGACGCTACTGCCGGAAGTGCTGCCGGATGATGACGCCGAACCGGAATTGACGGTAACGGAAGAGATGTATGAATCGGTACGAAGCCGGATAGCCGGTCTCTTGGGCGAATATGATTCCTATCTGGATACATTCCATCCGGATATGCCTTACAGCGATACCCCCATTGCGGCTTTTATCTCTGAGAATATGGCCGACGTGTATCAGGATACCGGGAACTTTGTCGCCCTATTCCGGCAAGGAAACGAGGAAGTGATGACAGAAGCCGTTGCAGTATGCGAGACCAATTTCAGGGAATATTGGGGACAACAACTGTTGAATGCCCTGAAAGCGCTTCATGCCATACGTTATAATGAAGAAGGTCATATCGAAACGAACGAAGCAGAATGAAACAGTACACGCATGCTATAACAAAAGAAGAAATCGCCCTTCTTCCGGTGGAAGAATTTATGGGACGGACAATCATCATCGACACAAAAAAAGACGCGAACAGGGCGATTGACTATCTTGCGGCATATGAGTGGGTGGGTTTTGATACGGAGACGCGTCCGAGTTTTAAGAAAGGACAGCGTTTTAAGATCGCATTAATGCAAATATCGACCGGAGATGTCTGCTTTCTATTCAGGTTGAACCGGATCGGCATGCCCGAATCCCTCGAAAAGTTTCTGGCAAGCAATACCGTCCTGAAAATAGGGCTTTCCCTGAGGGACGACTTTGGCGCCATACGGAAACGGACGAACAGTGAGATGGCGAACTTCCTCGACTTGCAGGATTATGTGGGACAGTTCGGCATCAAGGATGTCAGTTTACAAAAAATATATGCCATATTATTTGGGAAAAAGATATCAAAAGGACAACGTTTAACGAATTGGGAAGCAGACGTATTATCCGAGTCGCAAAAGAAATATGCGGCATTGGATGCGTGGGCGTGCCTGAAAATATATACGTTTTTGAACCAGCATACATGACCTACTGCAACGTTATTCTCAAACCGAAGAAAGAAGAATCCCTCCTGCGCTTTCACCCCTGGATATTTTCCGGTGCAATCCTCTCTATCGAAGGAGAGCCGCAAGAAGGGGATGTCGTGGAGGTATACACCGCCGACCGCCGTTTCCTGGCTACCGGACACTATCAAATAGGAAGTATCGCCATACGGATATTATCCTTTTCCCAAATACCGGTCGACGACGCTTTCTGGGTGGAACGCCTGCTGGCGGCATACACACTCCGCCGCTCTACCGGATTGGCCGGCAGGGCGATCAGCGATACCTACCGTCTCGTACATGGCGAAGGAGATAACCTGCCCGGATTGGTCATCGACATCTATGCCGGAACGGCTGTCATGCAAGCGCATTCGGTAGGGATGCATCACGCACGCCATCAAATCGCCGACGCATTAAAGACAGTGATGGGAGAGGCCATACGGCATATCTATTACAAGTCGGAAACGACCCTGCCCTATAAGGCTAATACGGGAAATGAAGACGGGTACCTGTTTGGCGGCGGAAGCGACGAAGATATGGCGATGGAGAACGGGCTGCGCTTTTATGTAGATTGGCAAAAGGGACAGAAGACGGGGTTCTTTGTCGACCAGCGCGACAACCGGTCGCTATTGGAGCGTTACGCCGCGAATCGTTCCGTACTCAATATGTTCTGTTATACCGGAGGGTTCTCGTTTTATGCCATGCGCGGCGGGGCTACAGTCGTTCATTCGGTCGACAGCTCTTCCAAAGCGATCCATATGACAAAGAAAAATGTCGAACTCAACTTTCCGGGCGATCCACGCCATGAAGCCTATGCGGAAGATGCGTTCAGGTATCTGGAAAAGACAGGCAACCGGTACGACCTGATCATCCTGGATCCTCCGGCTTTCGCCAAGCATAAAAATGTGTTGCGCAACGCCCTGCAGGGATACCGTAAACTGAATGCGGCGGCCCTCGCCAAGATACAACCGGGCGGCCTGTTGTTTACGTTTTCATGCTCACAGGTGGTCAGCAAAGAACATTTCCGTTTGGCCGTATTCAGTGCAGCCGCCCAAACGGGAAGGCATGTGCGCATTCTCCACCAGCTCACCCAACCGGCCGATCATCCGGTCAATATCTACCACCCGGAAGGAGAGTACCTGAAAGGATTGGTATTATACGTGGAATAAAGTTTCTTTTTTTATAAACAATATAAAATGAATTATTATGTCTAAAGTAACAGTTGTCGGCGCCGGAAATGTGGGCGCAACTTGTGCAAATGTTTTGGCCTTCAATGAAGTGGCAGACGAAGTTGTCATGCTTGATGTAAAAGAAAATGTATCCGAAGGGAAAGCAATGGATATGATGCAAACCGCTCAATTGCTGGGGTTCGATACGGCAATTACCGGTTGTACGAACGATTATGCCAAAACAGCCCAGTCTGATGTGGTCATTATCACGTCCGGTATTCCACGCAAACCGGGTATGACCCGCGAAGAGTTGATCGGCGTCAACGCCGGTATCGTAAAGCATGTCGCCGAAAGCGCATTGACCTATTCCCCCAACGCCATTCTTGTCGTCATATCCAACCCGATGGATACAATGACTTACCTGGCGTTGAAAACGTTAGGTTTGCCGAAGAACCGGATCATCGGTATGGGGGGAGCGCTGGACAGTTCGCGCTTCAAGTATTACCTGTCTCAGGCTTTAGGATGCAATGCCAATGAAGTGGAAGGAATGGTCGTCGGGGGACACGGCGATACAACAATGATTCCCCTGACCCGCTTCGCCACATACAAAGGGATTCCGGTCGGCCAATTAGTAAGCAAAGAAAAGCTGGAAGAGGTGGTGAAAGCCACCATGGTAGGCGGCGCGACATTGACCGGCCTTTTAGGAACGTCCGCATGGTATGCACCCGGAGCTGCCGGAGCGTTGGTGGCCGAATCCATTATCCATAACCAGAAGAAGATGATCCCCTGCTCCGTTGCCTTAGAAGGTGAATACGGCGAATCGGATATCTGCATCGGCGTCCCGGTTGTTCTGGGGAAAAATGGTATTGAAGAAATCATCAAGCTCGAACTGAACAGCGAAGAGAAAGAGCTGTTTGCCAAAAGCGCAGCAGCTGTTCGTGCAACGAATGTCGTTTTAAAAGAGATCAACGCTCTTTAATACGACACCTTTTCTTCGGTAATCAGTCGCATTTTTCTCGGTAGCAAGTAGCTCTTTTCTCGGTAGCAAGTAGCTCTTTTCTCGGTAACAAGTAGCTCTTTTCTCGGTAACAAGTAGCTCCTTCCTCCCGACACATTGATCGTTCGCCATATGGAGGACGATCGTTCGCCAATTGGCGAACGATTGACCGCCATATGGCGAACAGTTGACCGCCAATTGGCGAACGATCACGACATACCGAGCAACGAGGTAGTTGCTCGGTATGAAAAGGATAGTTGGTACCGAAGAAAATAGTAGAGGGTGCAGAGGCATTTAGGCTTTTCCCCGTAAGGAATCTGCAATATCCTGATGGTGCCGGGCGAGCTTCTTTTCTCCCAGGAAACGGTAGGCTTCGGCAAGATAGTCGTGGGCAGCGGCGTGGTCGGGCTTGATTGATACGGCTTTCAGCAAATCGAAGGCGGCTTCTTCGTAATAGGTAAGCGAGATGAGGCATTTCCCCCGGTTATACCGGGCTTTAAAAGAGAGCGGGCTAAGCCTGACGGCTTCATTCAGGCAGGTCAGGGCGGTATAATCATCTTTCATATCCATCAACGTAATCCCCTTGCGTATCCAGGCATCCAGAAAGAGCGGGTCGAGTTTGAGCGCCTTGTCAAAGTTACGGACAGCCGCCTCAAGGTCTTTGGCCACCGTTACGCACGCATTACCCATCACATAGTATTCGCGGGCATATTCTTTCTGCATACTGCGCAGACCGGACAACTCTTCCTGTTGTTTCTTGATCACCTCCTGCTGTGTCGTGATACGGCACAATTTCTGTCTGAGCAGGCGTTGAGCCAACGGGTTGGCCAACTCGTTTTTCTTTCCGACCGCAGCAGAAAAGGCCTCCACCGCCTCTTTGATATGCCCCTCGTCAAAAAGGCGTATCGACCGGGCATATAACAACTCCGCCTCGCTCTCGCGCATAGCCGCCTCTATGAGTTTACGATCATTAAACAACCGGCTGAAAGCGACAATCTCCTTTCTGACAAAGATATCCCGCGACGATATTTTACCCTTCAGCACCAATCCCTCCAAAGAGGTACACCGGCTTAATGCCACATACGTCTGTCCGCCGGCAAAGACGCCTCCGGTCAGGTCAACGACAACGCGGCTGAAGGTCAATCCCTGGCTTTTATGCACCGTAATAGCCCATGCCAAACGGATAGGCAACTGTTCAAACGTACCGATGATCTCTTCTTCGATCTTCTTCTCTTTCTCGTTGTACCGGTATTTGTAGTTTCTCCACGAGACAGGCTCGACAAGATGTTCCTTTCCGTTTTCCAATACCACATAGATCACCCCTTCCTTGTCAATACCCGATATCACGCCGATCGTGCCGTTCACCCAACGCCGGTCGGAATCGTTGTCTATAAATATGATTTGTGCCTGCTCTTTCAGGGAAAGATTCAACTGCGTCGGGAGGGATGATTCGGGAAAGTCTCCCTCTACAACCCCCTTGCTGACAAATTCCTCACCGGGCAATTCCGCCAGCTTCTTCTCATTAATATAATCCACCTGGTCGCGACGGGTGGCAAGGGTAATAAACATATCTTCGTTACGCGGAGCAAATGCAGGAAAATAGCGGGTATTCAACACCTCCAGCTCCTCTTTCCCGATCGTATTGCCGCGTATCCTGTCCAAGATATCAATAAATACGGTATCCGTTTGCCGGTATGTTTTCTGCAACTCGACCGGCACTAAATGAATCTCATTAAATACATGGGCGGAAAAGAAAAACGGGTTGGCATAAAAAAGCTGCAAGATCTCTTTCTGGTCGGACGGAACAACCGGCTCCAACTGAAAAATATCCCCGACGAACAACACCTGTTTTCCTCCAAAAGGCAAACGCATATTTCCGGAATAGACCCGTAAAATCCGGTCTATACAATCAATCGTATCCGCCCTTACCATAGATATTTCATCAATAATGATCAACTCCACATTGGAAAGGATTTTCCTGTGCGCCTTTTTATACTTGAAGAAATCGAAGATCCGGCCGTCTTTCAAACTTAAATCCGGGTCATCGGGCAACATGGGGCGGAAAGGCAGCTTAAAGAAAGAATGCAACGTCACCCCCCCGGCATTAATCGCAGCAATACCGGTAGGCGCCAATACGACATATCTCTTTTTAATCTGCTTGCATATATATTTAAGAAAAGTGGATTTCCCTGTCCCCGCCTTTCCTGTAAGAAAAACGGACTGACGAGTATGTGTTATCAGTTGTAGAGCGTCCTGAAACTCTTTGTTATCCGTGTCGATCTGAAATTCCAAAGAATAATGGTTCTATTTGTGGGCGGTATAAAGCCAGGCATCATAATATTTGGTACGGGTACGAACTTTGGACAGGTAGGCTACTGCTTGCTCACGGGTATCGAATACACCGGCAGAAACACGCATCCTGCCATGAACAAGCAATTTATCCACCTGCTTAAACTGGGTACGATTCACTTTCGAAATAAACTCATTAGCCTGTTTATCGGATTGAACACTCCCGATAATAACATGATAGACAGGCATATCTTTTACCTGCTCTTTCTTGTCCTGCCTAAGGGCGGCGGGAGATTTTTTAGCTATCTTTACCGTTTTGGGCATTACCCTTGTTTCCGTAGGTACTTTCTCGGGAACAATGATTTTGGGAACAGGTTTAGCCGTCATTTCAACCGGTATGAAACTGGCGGTATAAGTCGCCACATTGAGTTCTTTCACAGGAGTAGATACGACCAGAAAGAGCGTAATAGCCGCAGCCACAGAAGCAATTCCCCGTAACAATACCCGGTTTACAGGAATATAATAGGCATCTTTCTTTCTTCCGTTTTCGCCGGCCAAAAGCGGGTATCCCTCCTGTTGCAAAGATTGCAACGTCTTGAAATGGAAGGGTTGAAGCCCGTATGAATCCACACTAATGACTTCCGTATCTCCGGCTTGAAAGACAATTTGCCCCTCTTTCTCCATATGGAAAGAGCCAATAGCGCCTAATGATACGGCCATTCTCTTCTGTAGAACCGATTTGATCTCTTCTACATCTTCTTCCAGCATCTGATAGGCTTTCCGGTAATTCACACCATACATTTTCATGTATGATTCCGACAGTAAACCGTCATTATGCTGTAATGTACTATTGAACATAATCTCCTTATGCATAGGATTGAACAAATGGTCACCCCTGCGATACGAAGCCGGAACGCTTTGTAAAACAAACCCTCCGAATTGCGGTACAATGACACAATCATGCACCAGCAACAAACGCTCAATATGTGATACGATTCTTAACACGCAACAAATATAGTTTTTTTAAATCAAACAGCAATCTTTTACCAAGAAAAGAACCGACAAAAAAAAGAGACCGACTCCCTTTGACAGGAATCAGTCTCTTTCGTTAAAGACGGCAGTTACCTACTCTCCCACTATACGCAGTACCATCGGCGTGGTTGGGCTTAACTTCT
>JAISQD010000178.1 GCA_031274415.1 Tannerellaceae bacterium
CCAGCATACATCCCGTCAGGAACAACCCGTCGCCGAAAATCGCCTCCACCTCGTCCTTAAAGCACACGCCGACAATGCCGACCGGTACCATGGACAAAAGGATTTTACACACCATTTTCATCTCTTCGCTCCAGTTGAAACGGAAGAACGCTTTAAAAAGAACCGACACTTCACCCCATAAAACGACAAGCGTACTGCATACCGTTGCCGCATGTACAGTCACGGCAAAAGCCAGGTTCCCCTCTTCATCCAGGCCAAACAGGGCGCTTCCGATCAGTAAATGCCCGCTACTGCTGACCGGAAGAAATTCCGTAAGTCCCTGTACTATGCCCAGGATCAACGCTTCTATCCAACTCATTCCTTCTCTTTTTTATCTTTACTGTTTTTCAGGATGCCGACAACCATCAACCCAAAACCAAGAATAGCCACCACAGGGGCTATCACGATACGGCGCTTGCTGAATATTTCAGGGTTGAACGATACCCCGTCCTCCGAAGCGCCGCCACTCATCAAAACAAACCCGATAATAATAATACATATCGCAACAGCAATGATGATGAAGTTTTCTTTCCCGAAAGCAAAATCTTTTTTATCCATTTCTCAATCTTACAGTATTTATAAATAATATAATTTATCGACATCCAAACGCAAATATTTATTGACGGCTGCTACCGTGGCAACGACGGATAACAGGATCCCAAGTAGTACAACAACGGAGAAAACCACAAATAAAGTATGCACATCCAATACCGAAATAAATCCTTTTAACTCATTTTGCAAATAATACAACACCCCGGCCAACATGCCTATCGCCAACAGGGAGGCGAAGATGCCGCTTATCATATTGTATCCGATAAAAGGTCTCCGGATAAAAGCGGAAGTCGCACCGACTAACTTCATCGTATGAATAAGAAAACGTTTGGAATAGATCAGCAGGCGAATCGTATTACTGATCAAAACAAACGAGATGATCATCAGCATACAGGCCAAAGTCAAAAGGATAATCGTGACATGCTTCATATTCTCGCTCACAATCTGCATCATGTCTTTCCTGTACAACAGTTCGGAGACAGAGGTGTAGGATTTGATCTTTTTTTCGATCACCTGAAGGCTGTCCGGATTCGCATAGGCGGAATGCAGCTTCACATCAATAGACGCCTGAAGCGGATTGAAGCCGAGAAACGTTTCCGGATTCTCCCCGATCTCCTCTTCCAACTCTTTGGCCGCCTGTTCTTTGGAGATATATTCCGTCGACTTGATAAAAGGCAGGCTGTTCAAATTCTGCTGGATCTTTTTTATATCAGCTTCCCTCTGGCTATCTTTTAATACGATGGAAAACGTGATATTCTCTTTCACGTAAACGGACAATTTATTCCCTAACAATCCCATCAGGAAGATAAGCCCCAATAAAAAAAGTACCAAAGCAATACTAATTACAGAAGTAAAACGGGAATTGAAAAATGAAACGGAATTTATCTTTTTATTCTCTGCCATCAGAAGCCCTGTATTTACAATTAAATAAACCGGGAAACCCGTAAGTACGTAACTCCCCAATTTTCTTGCAAAAGAACGAATAATTTATGTAACAGCATCGCTATTTACATTTCTTTAACCAATCACGCACATGATTCGTCCTCCACCGGTTCGCCGAAAAGCGTAGCGGAAGAGGCTTTATGGATACGTACCTTCACGAACTGGCCGATCCGGTAATTTCCCTTGTCGAAAATCACCACCTTATTCTGGCTTGTCCGTCCGTATAACTGATCGCGTGAACGCTTGGAAAATCCCTCCGTCAACACCTCAAACTCTTTCCCGATATCGCGGGTATTGCTCTTTTCCGACAACATGTTTTGCAGGTCGATCATCCCCTGCAAACGCCTGACCTTTTCCTCTTCCGGTATATCATCCGCCAGGTGCTTTGAAGCATACGTTCCCGGACGTTCGGAATATTTAAAAAGGAACGAAGAATCGTACCCCACTTCCCGCATCAGGGAAAGCGTCGCCTCGTAATCTTCTTCCGTTTCGGAATGGAACCCGCAAAACAGGTCGGTCGAGACGGCGCAATCGGGGAGTATGCGGCGAATAGCGGCTATCCGTTCCAGATACCACTCGCGGGTATATTTGCGGTTCATGATTTTCAGCATACGCGAGCTGCCCGACTGTGCCGGCAGGTGGATATGCTTGCATATGTTCGGATAAGCGGCCATCACCCGGAGCGTGTCATCACTCATGTCTTTGGGGTGGGAGGTGGTAAAGCGCACCCGCATCTCAGGCGCCTCCTCCGCCACTTTCCTTAGAAGCAAAGGAAACGTCACCGCCTCCTTCCCGGTCTCAAACAGGTAGGAATTGACATTCTGCCCCAGCAGGGTCACCTCCCTGAATCCCTTTTCTTTCATATCCCGCACCTCATTTAAAATGCTTTCCACATCGCGGCTACGCTCCCTGCCCCGCGTATAGGGCACGATGCAGTAGGAACAAAAGTTGTTGCACCCGCGCATGATAGACACAAACCCGGAGATATGAAGCCCGCCCATCTTCAGGGGGATCACATCCTTATAGGTTTCCTGCGTCGAGAGGTCTACATTGATGGCTTTTTCGCCATGCTCGACCGCCCCTATCAGATGGGGCAGATCCATGTACGAATCAGGCCCGACCACCAGGTCGACCTGATAGGTATGGATCAGTTCCTCCTTTACCCGTTCGGCCATACAGCCCAATACGCCAATGATCAGGGATCTCTTTTTCCGCTTCAGAGAGCGGAAATACTGAATCCTGCCATAGATCTTCTGTTCGGCATTCTCCCTTACGGAGCAGGTATTGGCAAAAACGGCATCCGCCTCTTCTATCCTGTCCGTGATCCTGTACCCTGCCATTTGCATAATCGAGGCCACTACTTCGCTGTCGGAAACATTCATCTGGCATCCGTAGGTCTCAACAAATAGCTTTTTCTCTTCATTTTGAGAAACAGGCTTTATATCAGTGTTTTGCTCGTCATCTGTCATTTTACAAACCGTTAATTATATTTAAATACAGGGGTATCCCCTGAAAAACTACTGCAAAGATTTGCATATATTAAATCTCCTATTTATTTTTGTATCGAAAAACGTAAATTTTTTCATAGTTAAGGTTTTGGTTAAATCGAATAAGGGTGGCTGCGAAGTTACCCTTATTCACTTTTTATACCCCTCTATTCTTTTCATATTCAATTATTCTTCCTATTTTTGACCTGCAAAAATAATCAAAGTTATGGAAAACTTAGGCGATTGGCTTTACATTGTCATATTGGCTGTTGCAGGGATCAGTGGTTTACTGAGTGCCGGAAGGAAGAAAAAGCATCAGGAAGAGATTCCCGGAGAGATCTTTACAGAAGAAGAGCCGGTAGAAAACAGGCATCAGCCCATGCAAAGCCCGGAAAGAAATAAACGGGTAAAGAAAAGAAAACCGACGCCACAGCCGTCGCCTTTCCTGTCGTCCGAAAGGGATTTAAAGAGTGCGATCCAGCCCACACTTGTCGAAACGGAAGAAGAGAAGCCACCCATCGTATCCGCCGACTCTTTTTCCGACGCGGACGAAATAAAAAGAGCCATCCTCTATTCCGAGATTTTCAACAGAAAATACTGATTTGTCGTTCGTATAGTGATGAAAAATAGATAACTTGTAATGGTCTGCATTTACCGAACGGCATTCCGTTAGGAATGCCTCGCTCGGTAGAAAAAAGAGGCCATTCTACCGAGCGATACATCCCTAACGGGATGTAAGCCTTGCATAATTTAATCATTTTAAATTCAATCATTATAGGTTATTTATTTCACGTTCCATAACGGGGGGGGGACAGAAATTCCTCTGCAACCACTCCCTTTTTCTTCGGTACCATCTACCCTTTTCATAAGGAGAGACTATCGGGGCGCTCGGTATGTAGTGATCGTTCGCCAATTGGCGGTCAATCGTTCGCCAATTGGCGAACGATCAATGTGTCGGGAGGAACGAGCTACTTGTTACCGACAAACGAGCTACTTCTTGCCGAAGAAAAAGGTAAGGTCTCCCGTTTCGTTTTACATTAGAAGCCGAAGGGTTTGTATTTCTCGAAAGGCTTCCTTACCTTTACGTGGCTATAAAAGAGGGAAGATGTTCATGGCAATTCATATACAGACCATAGTCGGCACCATATTTTTTCTGCTGTATTGTGTCACTATCCTGGGGCTGATCCTGGTTATTCTCACGGAGAACCGGAATCCGCTGAAGACGATCCCATGGGTCGTCGTTTTGTTGTTGTTGCCCGGTCTGGGATTGGTTTTCTATTTCTTTTTCGGGCAGGACAACCGGAAGCAGCGGATCATTTCGCGCCGGACATATAAACGGATGATGAAACACCCCCATGCCGGCAAGCCACCTCACGATTCGTGCGTTGTGCCCGGACGGTACCAGCCATTGGCCACCCTGCTTGGCCGCGACAACCAAAGCCCGCTGCTGTATGGAAGCGAGATGACCGTTTACACCTATGGGGAGGAAAAGCTCAACGCTTTGCTTGAGGATATCAAACAGGCGAAGCATCATGTCCATTTCCAATACTATATTTTCAATGACGATGTGGTTGGAAACCGGGTGAAAGATCTCTTGATAGAGAAGGCAAAAGAGGGGGTGGAAGTCAGGGTATTGTATGATGATGTGGGTAACTGGAACGTGAAAAAACGCTTTTTTGACGAGATGCAGGCCGCGGGGATAGAGGTGTTTTCTTTCCTGAAAGTCGCTTTCCCGCTCTTGACCAGCAAGGTGAACTACCGGAATCACCGGAAAATTGTTGTCGTCGACGGCCTTGTCGGGTTTATAGGAGGAATGAATATTGCCGACAGGTATGTGAACGGCAACCGGCTGGGTGCATGGCGGGATAATCACTTTAAAATCGTAGGAAAAGGTGTGCATGGATTGCAGTCGGCTTTTTTAATTGACTGGTATGTGGCCAGCAAACAATTATTGAACGACAAACGCTATTATCCCCAGGCAGCGGTGTATAGCGACAGCATCATGCAACTTGTCGCCAGCGGCCCCGTCGGCCCTTGGCGCACACTGTTGCAGTCGATTATTTTTATGATTACCAATGCTAAAAACTATGTCTATATACAAACCCCTTACTTTTTACCGACCGAAGGGTTGAACCAGGCCTTGCAAATGGCCGCCCTGGGAGGCGTCGACGTCCGGTTGATGCTGCCTAAACGTTCGGATACCAAAACGGCCAACATGGCGTCGCATTCCTTTATTGACGATATGATAAAGGCGGGGGCTAAAGTCTTTCTGTATGAACCGGGATTCCTGCATGCCAAGCTTCTCGTTTCAGACAATATCCTGACATGTATCGGTTCGGCCAATATGGATTTCCGCAGTCTGGAAC
Organism: Tannerellaceae bacterium; assembly: GCA_031274415.1. Taxonomy (GTDB): domain Bacteria; phylum Bacteroidota; class Bacteroidia; order Bacteroidales; family Tannerellaceae; genus DFXE01. The sequence goes on from JAISQD010000178.1 coordinate 5,387, forward strand.
ATAATTTTGAAATCAGCGCCATTGTCTATCAGGAAGCGTTTGCCCAGCAGATGAAAAAGGTGTTTTTGCGGGATATGCACAGTTGTGAAAAACTGATCCCTTCCCGTTGGTTAAAACGGCCGATCAAACAGCGTATCCCCGAATCGTTTATGCGCCTGTTTTCTCCCCTTCTTTAATGAATAGGCTGAAATTGACGGAGCCGTATACCCTTTGCTGATTGAAACAGGGCAAAGAGGAGAAATCGTGCTCCCTGGAATGTTCCATGACAAAGACGCCTCCCTCGCGTAACAAATCATGCGCCATGATCAGTGAAGGCGTCTCCGCCAACCCCTTCATCGCATAGGGCGGATCTGCAAAAATAAAGTCAAACCCTTGACGGGCTAAGGAATGGAGATAACGGAACACATCCCCGCGAATCAAGGTCAAATCATCCGTCTTTAGCTCTTTTGCCACTTTTGCGATAAAGGCGGCATGGGCGCTGTTTTGCTCTACGGCTACGACGCGGCGGCATCCGCGCGACAGCAACTCAAAGGATATCCCTCCCGTACCGGCAAACAGGTCCAGAGCATCCGCCCCTTCGAGGTCGATCAGGTGGCCAAGGACGTTAAACAGGTTCTCTTTTGCAAAATCGGTCGTCGGACGTGCACTGAAAGAGGAGGGCACATCAAACCGGCGACGCCCGTATTTACCGCTTATAATGCGCATACCGATAAAGAGATTAGATCCATGGGGGCCTGCAAAATGTCTCCTCCCAACAGATAGGCTTCGGATGGGATTTCGATCCGGCCGATATGGCGTATGTAGGGGCGTAACGATTCGTTTATGCGGTGACACAACATTGCATCTCCTGCCAGCGCGAGCCGGTCTGTCAACTGGTTCATGCCCGTCTGCTGCCATATGTAGAGGATATAATATACGATATCTTCCCGCTGGTCGAAAGCGAAGCTGTTAGCCAACAGGAGCTTGCCTTCCGAAAAACAGGCGATATCCATCATCTTGTGATGCAGTACGGCATACATGGTGTTGGGTGAGTCGGAGGGGTTGTCCTTCATCCACAGGATAAGCTGCGGCGTCATATGGTGGATAAAGCCTGGATTGAACAACGAACGGATACAAAATTCATAGACCTCTTCGTTTATACTGTAAATGATGACGGCATTTCCCTCTTTCAGCGGATTACTCAACGCCCGTTTTTCCGGAGCGGTAAAAGTAAACGACAGAAAGTCCATCCCCTGCGCCTCGATGTCCATATGGTCGGGCGCCAGCATGTACTGCGGCGATACGAGAAGAACGCAGGAGCGTTTATATGTCCACGAAAGAAAATCGTTTGCAAAAAAAACCTCCTTTAATGAGGTGATATAAGGGATTGTACGGTCAAGCTCCACCTCCCGGAAAAAGAAACTTTGTTGTTCCGACGGATTGTAGGTGGAAAAAGAAAGTCCACCCGGACAAAGCCGGATGGACATGATATAATTTTCCGAACGATCAATTGTCAACGTATCAGGGATACTGATAGTCATGGCTTGTTACCGGTTATTCCCAGTTCCCGGCATTGTTGTTGATTTCCGTCAATGAACCAACGCTTAGACCGGGGAATTTGGATTGTTTTTCAGCCTTGTCATTCAGGTTAAACAGCAATTGCTTGTCGAGATCGCCTAAATAGTCATTGTATTTGACATTCGCTTCGAATACCTTAATCGTGTATCCCGAAGAGGAGGTAAGGGTGGTCGTATCCATAAAGAATTGGCTTTGCGTGCCGGGCACATTCTTTATGTCATTGACATCGTAGGATTTGCCGAACAAGGTATCTTTCGCCAGTACCCAAATGGTATCGCGTCTGATCAGGCCTTTCTTTACAGCCTCCTTTTCCGTCATCCCTTTTTCCAACTGTTCGTCTGTTAAAACGCCTTCTTTAATCAGGAAGGGCAGTTTTTCTTCATTCAGGAATTTGATTAAATCGTTAAAAGAGCCGGCATGCTCCTTATGCACATTTTTATATTCAATCTGCGCTTTACGAATGTCGATTAAACGGGCGATAATCGCACTCTCGCGTAATTTCTGCTCCGCCTCAAATTCTATCGGCCCCATAATACTCCTGTAACACATGTAAACAAGCAGTACAATCACAGCTACAAGCAAAACTTTCAATGCAACTTTCATGGTGAATATGTTTTTTAATTTATTTCGTTCGGCAAATTTAAAAAAGAATCTTTAATACACTATCTTTATCACAAAAATATTACATACAAAATGATAAATAGTGATCTAAATAGCCGCTTTTTCTCTCATTTTCGGTATAAGCCGACGGAAAACCAACAATTAACCTTGCAAATCCTTACCGGTTTTCTCCTGTCCGACGATCCCGAAGCGCTATTCCTTTTAAAGGGATATGCCGGTACCGGTAAAACATCGCTTGTCGGCGCTTTCGTAAAAACGCTTACGGAGCTTGGGCAGAAAACGGTACTGCTTGCGCCTACCGGACGCGCTGCAAAGGTTTTCTCCGGATATGCCGGTCATCAGGCATACACGATCCACCGGAAAATCTACCGCCAGAAAACATTTTCAAACGAACCCACCGGTTTTCTTCCTGCCGGCAACCTGCACAAAGATACGCTATTTATCGTCGACGAAGCCTCTATGATTGCCAACGAAGGGTTGGACTCCTTCGTCTTTGGCACAGGGAGATTGCTGGACGACCTGATCCACTATGTCTATTCGGGCGTGAACTGCCGCCTGATCCTCATCGGCGACGAAGCGCAGCTGCCTCCCGTATTGCAGGCAGATAGCCCGGCGCTCCGACCGGACATACTCGGGGGGTATAACCTGCAGGTCAGGGAGGCCGCCCTTTCCCAGGTGGTCAGGCAAAGCGAATCTTCCGGTATCCTCTTTCATGCCACCCGGTTGAGGGAAGCCCTTTCCTCCGGTACGGTCGCGGTATTTCCAACGCTCCGGTTAGACGGTTTCGCGGATTTCAGGAACATCACGGGCAGTGAACTGATCGAAGAGTTAGCTACCGCCTATAGCCGCGACGGGATGGATGAGACAATCGTGATTGTCCGCTCCAACAAGCAGGCGGTCAATTACAATAACGGCATACGTAACCGCATCCTGTACCGTGAAGAAGAACTTTCTTCGGGCGACTGGCTGATGATCGTAAAAAACAACTACTATTGGACGTTGGACAACAAAGAGATGGACTTCATTGCCAACGGGGAAATCGTTCACGTACTCCGCGTTCGCCGCATAACGGAACAATATGGTTTTCGTTTTGCCGATGTACATGTCCGCTTTCAGGATTACGACATGGAGATGGAGCTGAAAATCCTGCTTGATACCCTGCAAAGCGAAATCCCTGCATTACCCAAAGCGTTGAATGATCAACTTTTTTATACCATTTTAGACGACTACGCCGATATACCGGACAAAGCCGGTAAAATGAAAAAAATGAAAACCGACCCCCATTATAATGCCGTACAAGTCAAGTACGCCTATGCCGTAACGTGTCATAAAGCGCAAGGCGGACAATGGATGAATGTGTTTATCGACATAGGATATATCACGGAAGAGATGTTGGGTGACGATTTCTACCGGTGGCTGTACACCGCTATTACCCGCGCAACAAGCCGGCTCTGTTTCGTCAATTTACCCGAAGCCTTTTGTGAGTGTGAGACAAACGCTTAAAAAAACTCACTGTATAAACTGTCGGTTTAGATTATATGCTATATCTTTGTGCCTTAAAGGTGATGTGGAATGGTAGAGCGAACAAATACCCAGTTCATAGATATCAGACAGATTCTCAAAGAGAAAGCACCATCGGTTTCTCGAAAACTGCCGGGCTTTATTGTGAATTATCTGATACGTATTGTTCATCAGGATGAACTGAATGAGATACTGAACCGGTATCATGACCGGGACGGTGTGGATTTTATGTCGGAGCTTATCAATTATTTTGACCTGACGTTGAGATTGGTTCATGAAGAAAATATCCCTGCTGAAGGACGTTATATTTTTGCTTCCAACCATCCGCTTGGAGGATTGGACGGGATATGCCTTTCTGCTGTCCTGGGGAAACACTACAAGGGGCATATCCGGTATTTAGTCAATGATTTATTGCTGTTTATCCCGAATCTCAGATCCATTTTTATTCCGGTCAACAAGCATGGAAGGCAGGCAAAAGAGACGGCGCGTGCGACGGATGAGGCGTACCGTTCGGAAAACCAGATTATCACCTTCCCCGCCGGCCTTTGCTCCCGTAAGATAAAAGGAGGAATCATGGATCTGGAGTGGCAAAAATCCTTTATACAAAAAGCGGTAACCTATCAGCGCGATATTATTCCCATCTATTTTGAAGGGAGAAATTCATCTTTCTTTTACAACGTTGCCAACCTGCGTACCGGATTGGGGCTAAAAATGAACTATGAAATGCTTTATCTTTCGGATGAGCTTTTCAGGAGTAAACATGCCACATACCGTATCTACTTTGGCAAGCCGGTACCATGGCAAACATTTGATCACACAAAAAAGCCCTCCGAATGGGCGGAATGGGTAAGAGATCTGACTTATAAACTAAAGAATAATTGAAATACACGTATGCAAGAGATCATTAAACCGGTTGACCGGTATCTGTTAAAAGCGGAATTAACAAAGGAGAAGTTGCTCCGCAAAACAAATAAATCAAATAACGAAATTTATATTATTACAGCCCACAACGCTCCTCATGTCATGCAGGAAATCGGGCGGTTACGGGAAATCGCTTTTCGCCATTACGGGGGAGGGACAGGATTTTCTGTCGATATCGACGAGTTTGATACGATGGATGATGCATACAGGCAATTGATTGTATGGAGTCCCGAAAATGAGGAGATTTTAGGCGGTTACCGCTTCCTGTGCGGGACGGACGTCAAGTTTGACAGCGCCGGGAAACCGATGCTCGCTACGTCGCACCTGTTTCATTTCTCCGATACGTTTATTAAAGAGTATCTTCCTTATACGGTAGAGCTTGGGCGCTCTTTTGTGACGCTGGAATTTCAGGCGACCCGCGAAGGCGTAACCAAAGGGTTGTTTGTCCTTGATAACCTGTGGGATGGACTGGGCGCGTTATCGGTTATTGATCCCAGTTTGCAGTATTATTTCGGTAAAGTAACCATGTATAAAACGTATAACCCTGAGGCGCGGGATATGATTCTCTATTTTCTGGGGAAGCATTTCCCCGATTCCGGCAGTCTGATTACGCCTATTCATCCGTTGCGGATCAATGAGGATAGCGAGAAAATGAGCAGGCTGTTTCCGTTCGATAATTTTAAAGAGAACTACCGGATATTAAACCAGGAGGTCAGGAAGTTCGGGATTAATGTCCCGCCGTTGGTGAGCGCATATATGAGCCTTTCGCCCAAGATGCGCGTTTTCGGCACAGCGATCAACCATGAATTTGGCGAAGTGGAAGAGACAGGTATACTGATTGCAATTAATGAGATTCTGGTAGAAAAGAAAAAAAGGCATATCGAAACCTATCTGAAAGAAGAGTGTCAATCTGCCGATCTGATCAAGAACACCTCTCCCGCCCATTCCTGAAAAGGAGCGGGAGGCAGTGTTTATTCTACTAATGCATTAATCTTGTCAACAAACGAAGATTTTTGTGCTGCACCCACCAGCTTGTCTACCATTTTGCCATCTTTAAAGAAAAGAACGGTGGGAATATTGCGGATACCAAACTGGGCTACTACCGTATTGTTGTTGTCCACATTCATCTTACCAATGGTTACGCGTCCGTCATATTCCTCAGCCAACTCATCAATAACCGGGCCTATCATACGGCAGGGGCCGCACCATTCCGCCCAAAAATCAAGTACCATCGGTTTGCCCGACTGTACTAATTCTTCAAAGTTTGTGTCTGTTACTTCTAAAGCCATACCTTTATTATTTTCAATTAAGTCGTTTTTATTTTGTCAAGTCAAAGTTACAAACTCTTTTGCAGTCAGCCAAACAATCAATTGATTTTAAAGTCAATATTCCCGTTTTCTTGCAGATAATCAACCAGTTCCCGCGTTACATTCAAACGGATATTTTTTGAAAACAGATTGATGAAGATATTGTTTTCACCGTCGATGACTTTAAAATACAACAAACTTTGCCCGGGATTTGTTTTGATCAATACCGAAAGCTCGGTAATGGTGGGTTCGTCCAGGTCATGGATCGGTACGGTGATGCTTATTTTCTCGATCAGTTTGTCTTTCTCCTCCTGCAACAGGCGTATCGAACCGATACGGAAGTCCAATTCATGCTCTTTCCAACGGTGAGGCTCGACACACGCTTTGATGAGCAGGTAAAGCCCCGCTTTGAGGTAGTTGTTGAACTCCACATAATCATTCCCGAACAGGGCGATTTCCGCACTACCGGTGAAATCCTCTATTTTCATCACTCCGTAAGGGCTTCCTTTCTTGGTCATCCCTTCGCGCACATCCGTCACAATACCGCCAACCAGTATCTCGCGACCCACTAAGCTTTCCTTGTCGTTCAGTTCCGTTACGCCCGTGTTGCAGACATGCGTTAAAATAATACGGTAAGGATCAAGCGGATGGGCGGAGAGATAAATACCGACCAGCTCTTTTTCCTTATTTAACCGTACAAGATCGCTCCAATGCTCGCACGCCGGTATTTCCGGTTTGGCGATCGACACAAAGTTCTCGTCTCCGAAAAGGGAGTTGGCCGCGGAGGACTTATCCGCCTGAAACGTATTGCCATACCGCAAAAGGGTTTCGATGAACGGGTCGCCCTTTATCCCGTCGGTAAAAAACTGCTCCCGCTGGATACCCATGTTATCGAACGCCCCGGAAAGGGCTAAGGCTTCCATGTTCTTTTTGTTACAGACCGTCAGGTTGATCCGCTCTACGAAATCAAAGATATCTTTAAAGGGGCCGTTCTTGCGCTCTTCTATGATATTGACGACAACCGATTCGCCCACCCCTTTTACCGCACCCAATCCAAAACGGATATCGCCCTTTTTGTTTACACTGAACTTCAGGATCGACTCGTTCACGTCCGGCCCCAACACCTGGATACCCATCGCCTTGCATTCGTCCATGAATTTCGTGATGTCCGTAATGTTGGAAAGGCTACGGCTCAGCACCGCCGCCATGTATTCCGACGGATAGTTGGCTTTCAGGTAAGCCGTCTGGTAGGCCACCCATGAGTAGCAGGTCGCATGGCTTTTGTTAAAGGCATAGGAGGCAAACTTTTCCCAGTCGCCCCAGATCTTGTTCAACGTTTTTTCTTCATATCCGTTGGCCTTTCCGCCGGACAGGAATTGCTCTTTCAGGGCATTCATCTTGTCAATAAGCTTTTTACCCATCGCTTTGCGCAAGGCGTCGCTTTCGCCCCGTGTGAAGCCGGCCAACAGGCGCGACAGCAACATCACCTGTTCCTGATACACCGTAATGCCATACGTATCCTGCAGATACCTTTCCATCACGGGAATATCATACGTGATCTTTTCCCTTCCCTGCTTACGGGCGATGAACGAGGGGATATAGTCCATTGGACCGGGGCGGTACAGGGCATTCATCGCGATAAGGTCTTCGAACTTTGAAGGTTGAAGGTCTTTGAGGTATTTCTGCATACCGGCCGATTCAAACTGGAACGTACCGGTTGTCTTCCCCTGGCAATAGAGGTCGAATGTTTTTTTGTCTTCGAGGTCGATATGGTTGATATCTATTTTCAGGCCTGTCGTCAGATACACGTTTTCGACCGCCTCCTTAATAATAGACAGGGTCTTCAGTCCGAGAAAGTCCATTTTAATCAGGCCGGTCTCTTCAATGACCGACCCCTCGTATTGTGTCACCAATATCTCTTCGCCGGTATCCTTATCTTTTGCCGTACCGACAGGGACGACATTGGAGATATCCTCTTTCCCGATAATGACGCCGCAGGCATGTACGCCGATATTCCGGACATTCCCCTCCAGCATCTGGGCATATTTCAAGGTTTCACGCGTCAGCATATCCGGCGAGTTGGCCGCCTCTTTCAGCTCCGGGACATAGTCTATCGCAGCCTTCAGGCTGACCTTTTTTACGTCGGGTATCTTGTCGGGCACCAATTTTGCCAGGCGGTTGGATTCGGACAGGGACAATCTTTGTACGCGGGCGACATCCTTTATGGCCGATTTGGTTGCCATCGTGCCATAAGTAATGATATGGGCGACCTTCTCTTTCCCGTATTTCTCCGTGACCCAGCGCAGGATGTCTCCCCGCCCGTCGTCATCGAAATCCACGTCGATATCAGGCATCGAGATACGGTCGGGGTTGAGGAACCGTTCGAACAGCAAGTCGTATTTTACCGGATCAATATCGGTAATTCCCAGACAATAAGCCACCGCAGAGCCTGCTGCCGAACCGCGTCCCGGTCCGACGGAAACGCCCATTTCGCGGGCGGCATGGATAAAGTCCTGCACGATCAGGAAATAGCCGGGATATCCCATGCGCTTAATCGTGCCCAATTCAAAATCCAGCCGTTCGGTAATCTCTTCCGAAAAGGGTTGGGGATATCTCTTCTTAGCGCCCTCGTAGGTGAGGTGCCGCAAATAGTCGTCGTTGTCGGTGACGCCTTCCGGTAAAGGGTAATCCGGCATCAGCGGGTCGTTGTCGATGGAATAAAATTCGACCTTCTCGGCCACCTCGAGCGTATTCCGCAAGACCTCCGGTATATCGGCGAAGATGGCGTTCATCTCCATTGTACTTTTCATCCATTCCTGCTTCGAATAGCGCATGCGCGACGGGTCATCCAAATCTTTCCCCGTACTGAGGCAAATCAGGCGGTCGTGCGCTTCGGCGTCTTCTTCGTTGACAAAATGGACGTCGTTGGTGGCTATCAGCTTGACCCCGTGCTTATGCGCCAAGTCGATTAAAGCGGCATTGACCTCTTTTTGCTTGACGTATGTTGTTTGATCGGCATTCGGATTCGTCGTTTCATGCCGCTGAAGCTCCAGGTAGTAATCGTCCCCGAAAAGGCGTTTAAACCACAGGATAGAGGCTTCGGCTTTGTGTATCTGCCCGTTCATGATATGCTGCGGCACCTCCCCTCCGAGACAGGCGGAGCAGACGATCAGGTCTTCATGGTACTTTTCCAGCAACTCCTTGTCGATACGCGGACGCCCGTAAAACCCCTCCACCCACGAGATGGAGACCATCTTGATCAGGTTCCGGTACCCTTTCAGGTTCTTGGCCAGTACGACCAAATGCCACCCGCTTAAATCCTCTTTCCCCTCTTTGCTCGCCCTGCCGTTGCGTGCGCAGTAGCACTCGCAGCCGATAATCGGTTTGAACAGGGAAGCTCTACATTCCTCTATTTTGTCGGAGAGTTTCCTCATGCGTACCAACTCCTCTTCCGAAGGATTGGTTTTGTCGTTCAGTCCGTTCAGCTCCTTTTCGCAATCTTTTATGGTGGCGAAGTATTTGCTGTTCTTCTTATTGACTTTATTGTAAAATTCTTTGATGCCGTACATGCTGCCGTGATCGGTGACGGCAATGGCAGTCATGTTGTCTTTTTGCGCTTTGTCTATCAGGGCGTCTATCGAAGCTTGTCCATCCAGTAACGAATACTGCGTATGCACATGTAAATGTATAAAGGGTTCCATTGTTCTCTAAAATAAAATGTATATTAACTGATCGACAGCCCTGCGCCAATCCTCCCCGTTCCTTGGCTGATAGGTTTTCATCCCCAGGGAGGCAGCAACGTCTATGTTCTTTTTGCCGTCGTCGATAAACAGCGATTCGGAGGGGATCATACCCGCATCCTGAAACATAAACTCGAAAATGCGGGGGTCTGGTTTGGTTATTCCCACTTCGTAAGAGGCGTATATTTTGTCAAAATAAGCGGTGACAGGCCGTCCGGCCGGTGTAAAGCCGGCCGACCTCGCCCATCCCATAATGACAGGATTGGTATTGCTCAAAAGATAGACGCTGTATTTCTTCCTTAGTTCGAGAATATAATCCAGTTTGTATTGCGGCGTATCAGCAATGAACCCTTTCCAGCAATAGGTGATGGCCTCTTTGGAAAGCTCTTTCCCGACGTGCCTGCTCAGCTTTTCACAGAAGTCGTCAAAGGTGATCTGACCATTTTCCAGCTCGAGGAAAATCCCTTTTTGCTGATAGGGATCAAGCAGCTCCCGCGCGTCCGTCACGCCGATCTCCTCAAAACGCCGCACCGTACGTTCCATGTCCAAATCAATGATCACTCCCCCCAAATCAAATACAACGTCTCTTATTCCCGGCATAGCGTCTGTCTTTCCCGTTTTATTTCTCTACCGTAAATTTATAGATGCAACGGCTTGTGTAATGTTCTCCCGGCCGCAATACGGTGCTGGGATATTCCGGTTTGTTCGGGCTGTCGGGATAATGTTGCGTTTCCAGACAAAAAGCGCCGCGGTGCGGATAGGTAACGCCATGTTTCCCTTTCTCGTCCCCAGCCATAAAGTTACCGGTATAGAATTGGACACCAGGCTCGTTGGTGTATACTTCCAAGCCGATACCGCTTGTTTTGGACAGCGCTTTAGCAGCCGGGACAGTTGAGTTACCGTTTGTATTCAGTATCCAGTTATGGTCGTAACCGCGTCCCCGGACCAGCTGTTCGAAAGCGTCGTCGATATGGTCGCCAATTGCTACGGGCTGGCGCAGATCCATCGGCGTTCCTTCTACCCAGCCGGGTGCACCTTCAGGGATAAGCGTTTCATTCACCGGCGTATAGGCATCGGCATTGATCGTGATCAACTGATCCAGTATCCGGGAGCCCGGAACGCCGGAGAGGTTGAAATAACTGTGATTGGTGAGGTTGACGATGGTCGGTTGATCGGTTGTCGCTTCATACGTGATATCGACCGCATTATCTTCCGTCAGCGCATATGTCACCTTTATATCCAGATTTCCGGGGAATCCGGCTTCTCCGTCCGGCGACAGATAGGTCAATACCAATGTCTGCCCGTCCGGTTGCACGGCATCCCAAAGGCGTGTGTGATAGCCGTCCGGCCCGCCGTGCAGGCAGTGCCCGTTGTTGTTTTGCGGGAGGGTATACTCCACGTCGTCGAGCGTAAATTTCCCGTTGGCGATCCGGTTGCCATAGCGCCCTATCAATGCGCCGAAATTCCCGTCCGAAGACAGGTAATCGTTGATGTTGTCATATCCCAATACGACATCCTTCATGTTCCCCTCCCTGTCGGGCACCATCATGGATACCAAACGGCCTCCATAGTTCGTAATACAGGCTTCCGCCCCGTTTTTGTTCTTCAACACGAACAGGGCGGTCTGCCCTCCTTCGGTTTCCACCACAAAGTCGGACTTCTTCAGCCCCGAAAGGGTTTTCCCCTCTTCCTTCTCACCGCAAGACAGTAACATACACATGGCAAAAGCGGTCATAATCAGTTTCTTCATACGCCTGAATAAATAAATTAAAGTATTATGCATTTTGAGAACAAAGATAAGCTTTTCTGGTCATAAACCAAACGTTCAACCTCCTCTTTGCTGTCTTGTTTTTTCAGTACAAGACATTTCTTGGAGGATTATACAATTCCTTGTCCCATCATGGCTTTTGCTACTTTCATGAAGCCTGCTATATTGGCGCCTTTTACATAATTGATGTAGTCGCCCTCTTTTCCGTGAGCGACGCATTGTTGATGGATACTGCTCATGATCTGGTGCAGTTTCGCATCTACTTCGGAGGCGATCCAGGAGATATGCATTGCGTTTTGCGTCATCTCAAGGCCTGATGTGGCTACACCGCCGGCATTGACGGCTTTACCCGGTGCGAAAAGCATGTTGTGTTCGATAAACAGGTCTACCGCTTCGGCGGTACATCCCATATTGGAGGCCTCCGCCACACAGAGCGTCCCGTTTGCCATCAGCCGTTTGGCGTCATCCTCGTCCAGCTCATTTTGCGTAGCGCATGGAATGGCGATATCCGCCTGTTGCTCCCAAGGACGTTTGCCCGGATAGAAAACTGCGCCCGAAAACGCTTCCGCATAAGGCTCTACGACATCGTTACCCGTATTGCGAAGCTCCAACAGGTAATCAATCTTTTCTCCCGAAATGCCATCCGGGTCATAGATATACCCGTCCGGGCCGGAGATGGTGATCACTTTCGCCCCCAGCTCGGTTGCTTTGGTCGCCGCTCCCCATGCCACATTGCCGAAACCGGATAGGGCAATCGTTTTCCCTTTTATGTCAATGCCATGCGTTTCGAGCATTTGATAGACAAAATACAACGCGCCGAAACCGGTCGCTTCAGGGCGGAGGACAGAGCCTCCGTATTCCATCCCTTTTCCGGTAAACGTGCCCGTATTTTCACGCGCCAGCTTCTTGTACATGCCGTACATATACCCGATCTCACGCCCGCCTACGCCGATATCGCCCGCCGGGACATCGGTATCCGGCCCTATGTTATGCCACAGTTCCAGGATAAAAGCCTGGCAGAAACGCATAATCTCGCCGTCGCTCTTCCCCCGTGGGGCAAAGTCCGAACCGCCTTTGGCGCCACCCATCGGAAGCGTGGTCAGCGCATTTTTAAACGTCTGCTCAAAGCCCAGGAATTTGAGAATGGATAAATTGACGGAAGGGTGGAAACGAATCCCCCCCTTGTACGGCCCGATGGCGTTGTTGAACTGTACGCGATAGCCAAGGTTGACCTGTATCTCCCCCTTATCATCCACCCAGGGGATGCGGAAAGTAAATATACGTTCAGGCTCAACCAGGCGTTCAATGATTTTCGCTTTTTCAAATTCGGGATGTTGATTGTATACATCCTCTATGGATAGGAGAACCTCTTTCACAGCTTGCAAATATTCCTTTTCTCCAGGATGTTTTGCTTCTAATGCAGATAATATCAAATCTGTCTTCATACCTCTATTTACGTAAATTGAATACCAATATGATCACAAATGTAGCTAATTTCATGGAACAACAAAGATTTTTACTTACTTTTGGACAGTTTTAATCGTAAAATCTCATGAGCGGTATACCTGACTTTAAGAATCTTGTTTTTAAAGATACTTCTTTTGCCAATCTAATGAATAAGCGTATATATAATGTACTGCTTATTGCCACCAAATACGACGCGTTTATGCTTGAAGACGATGGCCGTGTCGACGAACAGATTTTCAATGAATACACCGCTTTGAGCCTTCGTTATCCTCCCCGTTTCACACAGGTGACGGAGAAAGAAGATGCGCTTGCCGAGTTGAAAGACAGGAATTTCGAGCTGGTTATCTGTATGCCGAATATGGATGACCTGGACATCTTCGCCGCCGCCAAAGAGATAAAGATACATCACCCGAATATCCCGATCGTCGTCTTGACGCCCTTTTCGAAAGAGGTTTCCAAGCGGGTTGCCGATGAAGACCTGAGCGCCATTGACTACGTGTTCAGCTGGCTGGGCAATTCGGAGCTGCTTTTGGCAATCATCAAGCTGATAGAGGATAAGATGAATGCGCCGGATGATACGGCGAGCGTCGGGGTGCAAATCATTCTGTTGGTGGAGGATTCGATCCGTTTCTACTCCTCCGCCCTGCCTCATTTATACAAGTTCATCCTGGAGCAGAGCCAGGAGTTTTCGAAAGAGGCGTTGAATGATCACCAGCGGACGTTGCGTATGCGCGGGCGTCCGAAAATCAAACTGGCGCGCACGTATGAAGAGGCCGTCCGCATTTTCGACCGGTATAAGGATAACATGCTGGGTATCATCTCCGATATGAGCTTTATGCGCGACGGCGTAAAGGATCCTTTTGCCGGCTACAAGTTCGGGAGGTATGTCAGGAAAACGGGATTGGTTATCCCTTTCGTGCTGGAGTCGTCCGAGTCGAGCAATAAGCTGTATGCAAGGGAGCTGAGCGCCTCTTTTATCGATAAGAACTCCAAAAACTACCCGCAGGATTTACGCCGGAAGATCATGCAACGCTTTGGCTTCGGCGATTTCGTTATCCTGAACCCGCAAACCAGGGAAGAGATTATGCGTATCAAGGATTTAAAGGACCTGCAAAAGAAAATCTTCGATATCCCCGACGATTCGTTGATCTACCACCTTTCGCGCAACCATTTCTCCCGCTTCTTCTATTCCCGAGCGATGTTTCCTCCCGCCGAAATATTGAAACGCGTGGATGTGAGCGATTATAAGGATATGGATGAAGCCCGCAGGCTTATCTTTGACCTGATCGTGCAGTACCGCAGGATGAAAAACTCCGGGATAGTGGCTATTTTCCGGAAAGAACGCTTTGACGAATACAGCAACTTCGCCCGTATCGGCAACGGCTCGTTGGGAGGAAAAGGCAGGGGACTGGCCTTTATCGGCGCCATGGTCAAACGTTATCCCGAACTGCATCAGGACAATTTCGCCGTCACAATCCCGAAAACCGTCGTCATCTGTACCGATATCTTCGACGAGTTTATGGAAACGAACCGCCTCTATTCCGTCGCCTTAAAGGAAGCGGACGATGAGGCCATTCTCCGTTATTTCCTCCATGCCAGCCTCCCTTCCACACTGATTGAAGACTTGATGGCCTTTTTCGACGTCGTAAAAAGCCCTATCGCCATACGCTCTTCGAGCCTGTTGGAAGATGCCCACTACCAGCCTTTTGCCGGTATCTATTCCACCTATATGGTGCCGAAAGTCGACGACCGGTACGACATGCTCCGCACCGTGAGCGACGCCATCAAGGCGGTGTATGCTTCCGTCTTTTATAAAGACAGCAAAACCTATATGACAGCCACTTCCAATCTGATCGACCAGGAGAAGATGGCCATTGTCCTGCAGGAGGTGATCGGCTCTACATACAACGACCGCTTTTATCCGGTCATGTCGGGAGTCGCCCATTCCCTGAACTTCTATCCCATAGGAAATGAAAAGGCGGAAGACGGCATCGCCAATGTCGCACTGGGATTGGGGAAATACATTGTCGACGGGGGTAAAACCCTTCGCTTCTCCCCCCGCCATCCGCACAATATCTTGCAGATGAGTTCGATGGATTTTGCCCTCAGGGAGACCCAAACCCATTATTGTGCGCTCGACCTGAAGAACCTGGCTCAACAATTCTCAATAGACGACTCCTTTAACCTGCTCCGGCTGAACCTGAAAGACGCCGATGCCGACGGCTCGTTGAAGTATATCGTCTCCACCTACGATCCTGACGACCAGATCATACACGACGGATATTATCCGGGCGGGAGGAAAATCATCTCGTTCGCCAATATCCTGCAACACGATCTTTTCCCGCTGGCGCAGACATTGGACACTATCCTTCGTATCGGGCAGGAAGAGATGGCTCGCCCGATAGAGATTGAGTTTGCGGTGAATATTCTCCCGGAAGATCCTCTGAAGGCGACCTTCTACCTGCTTCAAATCCGTCCGGTGGTGGAGAATAAAGAGATCATGAACGACGATTTGACCTGTATACAAAACGAAGAGACCATCCTTTTCTCCACCAGTACGCTGGGGCATGGACGCATGGACGATGTGCAGGATATCGTCTATGTGAAGACCGAAGCATTTAATTCGTCCAACAACCAGCTGATTGCCTACGAGATAGAGAAAATAAACCGGCAGTTCAGCGAACAGGGCGCAGGCTATGTGCTGATAGGGCCGGGACGTTGGGGGAGCAGCGACCACTGGCTGGGTATTCCGGTCAAATGGCCGCATATCAGTCATGCCCGCGTGATTGTTGAGTCGGGATTGGAGCATTACCGCATCGACCCCAGCCAGGGGACGCACTTTTTCCAGAACATGATCTCTTTCGGTGTCGGTTACTTTACCATCAACCCCTACAAGAACGAAGGCTGGTTTGACGAAGCCTTTCTTAATGCCCAGCCTGCGGCCTTGGAGACTGACTACCTGCGGCATGTCCATTTCGACACGCCGTTCGTCATTAAAATGGATGGCAAAAAAGGGCTGGGAACAGTCATGAAACCCACTATTCCGCCGCCTGATCAACCGTAATCCACGGATCAATTTTGTGAAAATGTTCATACCCTCTCTTTATTTGGTGATTTTTGATTATTTTTGCGTCGATGAAAAGCAATATAACAAAGAATCCATGAAAGACGATGAAACATATTGATATACAGGAATGTCACGATGTGCTGCTCGCACTTGCGCAGGAGTTCGACCGGATTTGCCGGAAACATCAAATCCCCTATTATATGTTGGGCGGAACGATGTTAGGGGCCATACGCCACCAAGGGTTTATTCCCTGGGACGATGATATGGACTTTGGCGTGCCCATTGCGTATATAGATCGGCTGAGACGCGTTCTGTCCGAAGAATTGCCGCCTCATTTCCGGATCTTGAGCCGGAAATGTGAGGAGCGTATCCTTCCGGTTTTTAAAATAGACGATGCCCGTACGTTCTTTATCAACACGGATACTCCGCAGGCTGAAGCAAGCGACACAGGCCTCAGCATCGACATCTTCCCACTCTACGACGGATGGCGGACGAGCTTTCAGACGCATCTTGTCGCCTCCTTTATTTTCTTCCTGATACGCCTTAGAAATACCTTGTATTACGCGCCGTCGTTTCGTAAAGGTTGGAAAAAACAACTCGCCAGGCTGTGCCGGTTTCTGTTGCCGATCAACCTGGACCGCTTGCTGAAGTATACCGATAGATGCATACGGAAATATACGATCCCCCATTCCGGTTTTTTTATCAATTACTACGGCATGTGGCGAAAAAAAGAGATGGTCGGAAAAGCGGTTTTCGGTACGCCTACCGAATATACATTTACGGGCGTGGCGTTCTACGGTGTGGAACAGCCGGATGCCTACCTCAGGCGGCTCTATGGAAATTATATGCAAATGCCTCCGGAAGCCGAGCGTGTCGGCCATGTAAGCAATTACTATAAACGATGAAGAATATGAAAACGCTGATTTTATCCCTACTTGGCATCACGCTCATGGTAGGCATCGTTGCGTGTTCCGGCGAGAAGGATGAGTGGGAAGAAGAGATTCCGCCATCCCTCAGGATTGGGTTCCTGTCTCAAACCAAAGTGATTGCCCACAGGGGATACTGGAATACCAAAGGGTCGGCGGAAAATTCGCTTGCCGCGTTGCAGAAAGCGGCGGAGGCGGGCTTTTACGGTTCCGAGTTTGATGTCAGGTTCACCGCCGACGGGGTGCCTGTTATCTGCCACGATGAGAAGATAAACGGACACATGATAGAAATGGTGTATTACGACCGGATCAAGTATACCAAGTTGTCGAACGGGGAGACGCTGCCGACCCTGCAACAGTATCTACGACGGGGAAAGGAGCTGGACATTCAGTTGATATTGGAGCTAAAGACATACAAAACATCCGAAAAAGACGTCACATATATCGAAACCATTGTCTCCATGGTCAAGGGAATGGGTATGGAGAAACAGGTGGAATACATCTCGTTCAGTCTACCGGCTTGCCGGGAATTTATCCGCCTTTCCCCCCAATCATCCGTTTCCTATCTGGGCGGCAATATTCCCCCCGCTGAACTGAAAAAACAGGGATTCGCCGGAATAGATTATCTATGTGACGTATTGAGGGAAAAACCCGAATGGATACAGGAAGCAAAAGAGGTGGGGATGACCGTCAATGTATGGACCGTGAATGATCTGATGATGATGTATGATTTTATCCTGAAAGAGGTCGATTTTATCACGACCGATAAACCGGCACACCTCAAAAAGATGGTGCAATAACAGCCCTTTTCCGAAGTATCAACCGGTCTGATATCGTTTTCTTCCGGACAATCTACCCTTTTCATAAGGAGAAACTACCTGCATGTACGGTATGAAGTGATCGTTCGCCAATTGGCGGTCAACCGTTCGCCAATTGGCGAACGATCGTCCTCCATATGGCGAACGATCAATGTGTCGGGAAGAAGGAGCTACTTGTTGCCGACAAACGAGCTACTTCTTGCCGAAGAAAAAGGGAAGGTCTCCTGTGTCGTTTTTTACATGACAAAGCCGGTGTTTCTTATGATGGCGGCCACTTGTTTGGGGGTGAAGCTATGGATACGGGGGCATTGTGATAAAATAATGTGTATCTTTGCGGAAACGGATAATATATAAATGATTGATTGAATGAAAAGAATAACCACAATGGCATTATTCATTGCCATCGTAAATTTCCCGCCGCTTTTTTCCGAAACACAAGACGGTAGGGACATCCATTATTATATGATGGATAAAAAAGATAAACATCCATTGCCGGCAGTTCCCGGGCGGACGTATATCTCTTCGGATGAAAAGATAGCGCTTGTTACAGGTAACAGCATCAAAGCCGTTGCCGACGGCGATTGCGCTATTTATGCTCTTGTCGACGGTGGGCAGTCCGTTTTTGCCCGTGTAACGGTGGGCTGGCAGGTGCAGAATCCCGTCCTGCCCTACTCGTGGGATATGTATATTCCCGACAGTGAAGTGCACAATTTCGGCGGACAGCTCTATGTTTACGGTTCTCTGGACGCCGGCAACGCATTCTGCTCGCCGCATTACATGTCGCTTACGACCAAAGATGTGAGGCGTTGGGAAAGTCGTGGATACAGTTTCTCGTCGGCAGATGAGGGGGAGGACAAAGGCCGGATTTTATGGGATTCGGACGGCCATTACTACAACGGAAAATACCTGCTTTACGGTTTTTACGAGTGGAACGCCGGGACGGAAAACTATACCTTTGTTTTGGAAAGCGACGACCCGATGGGAAAGTTCCACAATTTCCGGTGGATGACCGGCAAACAGTCGGGCAAGAAAATCGACGGTATATCGGCGGAAGTGTTTATCGACGATGACAATCAACGCTATGTCCTTTACGCGCCGACAGCGCAGCAGGTACACGAAAATTATCCCGTCATCGCAAAATTGGTGGATGACGCGGTTATTGACGAAACGACCGTTACCAATCTAAGTCCCTATATCAAGGACTTTTACGAAGCGCCCTCACTGCGTAAGCGCGGCGATACCTACTATTTCGTTTATGGCGAAAACTGTGGAACGATTACCGACAGCAATCATACACCCAAACGCCTCTCGTATGCGACAAGCAAAAGTGTTTTTGGTCCCTATACCTATCGCGGCGTGATCATTACGGTCGAACATCTTGAAGGAAACAGCAACATTCAAGGCTCCATCGAACCGCTTAACGGCCAATGGTACGTCTTCTATCATCGCGCCCCCAATGCACAATGGAATCGCCGCGCTTTATGCGTCGAGAAAATCAGTTTCGACAAAGATGGCTTGATTATCCCCGTAGAGCCAAGCAGTAGCGGCATTGCCGAAGGATTGAACACGTCGAAACCCATTTATTTCAATACCTCGGTTATCCGGAAAAATGGCAGTTTCAGTGGCGATGTCGGCCAATACGGCGGCGCTACAGTCAGGAACAATGCTGAAATAGGTTTCCGCTATGTTTCGCTTACCGGCAAAGAAAAGAAGATTTCATTGCAGGGCGAAGGATTGGAGAATATCACCGGAGTAACGGTTACCGCCAACGGCCAGGTCATCGGTCAGGGCGCCGGAGGAGAGGATATTCAATTGGAAAACCTCAAGAAAGGCAAAGCCGAACTTGTTTTCACTATCACGTCAAACGGAGAAGCGAAATTGGAAACATTACGCTTCTTTTGAGGCGATTAATTGAACCGGTCTGTTGACCACGACAGTTTAATGAATTTGTTCTCCCACGGCTTGAAGTCCGGGACGGGGTCTTCGGGCAATGGATCGCCCAAGGCGTCGCAAACCGTTAGTTTACTCACCTTGATCCGGCTCGAAGAGACATCCAATGTGGCCGGTTTTCCGCCCGTTTCGCGTAGTTGCAGCAGTACGGCATTTTCGCCTTCTACCGGCTTCATCGTGATCAGCAACAGATTCCCGGGTGTCATCTCCAACAGGGATGCAGGCGGGAGCGGAGCCTTTTGCTCTCCCCCTGCCGGCAAGACGCGTGTCAGTAACGGAATCCGGTTTTCCCATGCAAAACGGGTGGCATGTGCAATCGTGTTCTCTGCGCCGGAGCGGATGACATAACTCCATTGCAGTTCGCCCATCTGGTCGGCATTGAAATTGGTTACCCAATAGTTATTCATCGGCCACGAATACATATGGGTGGACTGTGGGACGGCTCCCGCCTTGTAACGTCCCGTGTTGATAGCGCCGAATTGCATCAACGGTATCTCCTGACTACAGACAACGACCTGCTCGTTACCACCTATCGCCGTAGCGAAGTTTTGTACGGTGTACCAGTCGTTCGACGAACCGCGTATCTGGTCTACGCCGGCTTCAATCGTGCCGCCCGGCACATCCAGGTGGATCTTCCCGTTCTCCACTTCAAAGGGGAAAGCGATATAAACGGCTTCGGGATCGGTGACGGCTTTCTTCCGTAAATTGTAGATGATCTCGATCTTTTTACTGACGGAATGGATACGAAATTCCACCGCCAGGTTGTCCGGTTCGCGTCCGGCTACGGTTTCTCCCACGAAACGGAAACTATCCCAGATCGCCCCTTTCTCGTATTGCGCAAAACGCATTTTCTCCGGCGGACGGCGGATGAACTGCGGGGCGCGGTACAGCTCCATCGGACGGCGGCTGTCGATGATCTCGTATATAAACTCGCCCAGCTCCCATTCTGCGCCCGGGGTGATCAGCTGTTTGCCTAACTCCTTGTCATACCACCCGCTGATCGTTCCTTTCCGGAGGTTGAAATCAATGATATACCAGTCGTTTTCCGTCCGGTTTTGCTTCCATTCCGGTTGGGTTTCCGGCTTGTCGGCGGGAGCGTCTTTCACATGTATGGTATATTGGGCGTACCCCAGAGCCGGAACATTTTCGACATAGACAGACCAGTACGTCCCGTCCGAACGGCGTTCGCCGGCTTGTGCAGGCAACACCTTCCCCTCAGCGTCGACAATCTCGAATTTCCTGTCGCGCGGGATGATCTGATGATCGATATACGCTTTTGCAATACCGCTATAACTCCAGTTCAAGGGGTTGAATACGACGATGGAAGGCGTTGCCGTCTTGGGGATATAGGTTTGCAGCAATCCCATGGCCACCTCGCCCAACAAACCGGAGCGGCGGTAGGCTTCCCATGCGTATGACTGCTTGAGCGAACGCTGTTCCCATGTCTCGCGCCCATACGGATTACGTACGCTTTCGCTGAATCCGAAGGTATGTTCGTCGTAGAAAAGCAGGGCGCGGTTGATGTGATCGAATTGACTGTTCACATCCTCAGGGAGCGTGGCGCCCTGCATCTTGGCTAAGGATAGCGCCGTCTGGTAAGCGATGATGTCGGAATGGGTGACGCGCGATATGGCGGCTTCACGCGCTCCTGAGGCAAAGCCGTCTGTCCACCAGTCCGGCCATGCGCCCCGGATGGTTTGTATCCTGTCGGCATAGTGGGATTCGATCTCTTTGAAAAACTCGCTGGCGACGGATGAGCGCAGTTGCGGCCATGCATATTTCTCGTTCCATCGCCGGATCATTTCGCTGCTGTTGGTCGATGGAGGCGAGTTATCGGTCGAGTAACCGGAATGTTGTGCTACGGCGATATCATACGGATACCCCTTAGCCCCCAATGTCTCCAGATAGTCCAAGAGCCGTTCTTCAAAACGGGCGAAGTTATCGGATTCCACACCGAAGAAATTCCCTTGCATATAATGTTCGGCCCGGTAGGTCAGTATCTTTTTCCCTGAAGGCGACTGCCACCAGAAAACCGTTGGGTAGTCGAAAGCGATCAGCGCACGATGGCCATGCGTCCCCATATTGACATACTTCACGCCGAGGTCGGCAAAATATTCGCTGAAACACCAGCCGATACCGTTCACGTCGTTTTGCATGGCCAGCTCCGATTTCAAACCGGCGTCGCGAAACTGCTTCAGGGGATAGAGCGAAGCGGCCAGCGTCTGTTCGTCGGGCAGTTCGTCGAAGTTAAGGTACATCGCCGCCAGTTCGATCCGCCCCTCTTCCACCCGTTTCTTCAGGCGGGCGATCTGTTCGGCGGGACGGGATTTGAGGTATTCGCTGACGGCCCACGATATTTCGCATGTCCACCGGAAACGCGCCTCTTCGGGATAATGATCCGTTGCGTCGCAATAATCGAGCGCATAGTCGATATAGCGCAGATGCTCGGCCAGAATCTCCGTTTGCGAACGGGTATAGCCGATATCGGTATGGGAATGCTGGACAAAGTTCATCTTCCATTTGCGTGGAGGCGTGACCTGTACCGGAATGGATGCTTTCTCTTTGTTGTTGACTAACGTCAGCTCCATCTGTTGCGGGGCTGTTACTTGCGGGATTTCCAAAAGAAAGAGGTTTTTCCCTGTCTCCAATTTCTCTTTCCAGCTCCGGCCGTCCAGCGTCAGCGTAACGGTCGCCGGTTTACCGGAGTGATTCACTGTCGCTTCGACCTTCTGTGTCAGGCCGTTTTTCGATTTATACACTGCCGGCAGCAAACGCGCCTCGATGGCAGGCTTTTGAGCTGATAAGGAGAAAGAAGCGATAAGCCATGCCGCTAAAAAAAGGTACAATTTGTGTGTTTTCATCATGATATTATTGTGTAATGAAGGCATCGGAAAGCGTTTTGACTTCCGAAGCCTTCAAATATACGCATAATTTAGACGTTATACTTTGTGCGGTGTAGTTTTATCATTATTTTTGTCCAAAAGAATCCATGATGAAACAACAGTCGGCGGTAGCCAATCACATGAACAGACGCAGGTTTATCCGGACAAGCATATCCGGAGTGGCCGGTTTATCATTGGCCGGTCAGGGAATGGCGGGTATCACATCCATTTTGCTGAAAGAGGTGGTGGTAGACAGGGTAAAGCTGGGGGATAGCGGCCTGGTCGTTTCCCGGATTGCGATGGGAACAGGGACGGTAGGGGGAGGTAAAGCCTCGAATCAGACCCGGCTGGGGACGGACGCTTTTGTGAAAATGGCTCACCATGCCTATGAAAGAGGTCTCCGTTTCTTCGACATGGCCGATTCGTATGGCTCCCAGCCCTTCGTGGGCGCGGCGTTGAAAGGGTTGCCGCGCGAGCAGGTGACACTGCTCACAAAGCTTTGGACCTATCCGGACGGTTCGGATAAGGTAGAACCTGTCAAAGAGAACATCGACCGTATCCGGCGGGAGATCGGCACCGACTATATTGATATTCTCTTGATGCATTGTATGATGGAAGGTGATTGGACGAAAAACCGCACACATTATATGGATGGCTTCTCAAAAGCGAAGCAGGACGGTATCGTAAAAGCGGTAGGCGTATCCTGCCATAGTCTTGATGCGTTGGCTAATGCGGCCGAATTTCCGTGGGTCGATGTGATCCTGGCGCGTATCAATCCTTTTGGAACGAATATGGACGCTGATCCCGACACGGTAAAAGCGATTCTTGCCAAGGCGAAACAGAATGGGAAAGGGGTGATTGGCATGAAGATTTTCGGAGAAGGAAAACATGTGACGGACGAAGAGCGTGAACGTTCGATCAGGTTTGCCGTCACAGAAGGGAACATCCATTGTATGACGCTCGGATTGGAGTCGATCGCCCAAATGGACGACGCTATCGAGCGGGTGATGAAAATACATTGAGGAAATAAACATAGGATTGCGACAAATTGAGGACGGCGAATTATTGACCGATGATGAACTTCAAAAAGAAATTGATACGTGGTAAAAATATACGCTCTCCGTTGGACAAAGCAGGCAAAAGGCGATTTCCAACTAAACATGCCAAAGAGCCGGAAGATATTCCGGGAAACATACGCTTTGCAGTAAAATGGAGCTACAAAATATTATTCACGATTGGAGAAAAACACGTGAATATTGTGCGTATATTTCATGCAGCCCAAAGCCCAAGAAAATTGAAAGATTTATAAGTTACAGCTTTCTTGTACCCACACAAAACGGGGTTTTGTTCAAAAATAACACAACCGATCAAGATTATTACTATTTTTGTCTACTTAAATCTGTATGGTGCAGGTTGGGACGGTAAATGAGAGGATGTGATTGAATGATAGAACGAATTTATATTCTTGAGAATGTAGACCCTGTTATATTTTACGGTGTCAATAATGCGAATATGCAACTGATCAAGACGCTGTTTCCGAAATTGCGTATCGTGGCTCGTGGAAATGTGATGAAAGTGATTGGCGATGAAGGCGAATCGGAGCTTTTTCTGAAGAATATACGGGAGATCGAAAAGTATTGCGAGGAATATAATTCGCTGACGGAAGATATCATCATGGATGTTGTCAAGGGGAAAATGCCGGTTGTCGCCAGGCAGGAAAACCTGATTATATATGGGATGAACCGGAAAGCGATTGCCGCCAGGACGGAGAACCAACAGCGGTTGGTGAAGTTGTATGAGGAGAACGATCTTGTTTTTGCTATCGGGCCGGCAGGGACGGGTAAAACCTTTGTTGCGATCGCGCTGGCGGTAAGGGCGTTGAAGAACAGGGAGGTCAGGAAAATTGTCCTGAGCCGCCCGGCGGTGGAGGCCGGGGAAAAGCTGGGGTTTCTTCCCGGCGAAATGAAAGACAAGTTGGATCCCTATCTCCAGCCTTTGTACGATGCGTTGCAGGAGATGATTCCGGCGGCGAAACTGAAAGAGTATATGGAGAGTAATGTGATCCAGATTGCTCCGTTGGCCTATATGCGCGGACGGACGTTGAACGATGCGGTCATCATCCTGGACGAAGCGCAGAATACGACGACGCATCAGATCAAGATGTTTCTTACCCGTCTGGGTATGAACGCGAAAATGATCATTACCGGCGACGTGACACAGATCGACCTCCCCCCTGCGGCGACGCCGGGCCTTGTGCAGGCCATGCAGATCCTGAAAGGGGTGCAGGGGATCGGGAAGATCGAATTTGACCGGCAGGATATCGTCCGCCACGCCTTGGTACGGCGTATCGTGGAAGCTTATGACAAGTTCGATGCCAAACGAAGAAAGGATGCAGGGGAGAAGAAAGAAAAGAATACAAACAAAATAGAGAATGATGAAAAAGGCTTTAGTTAAAACCGGATTTGATTTTCCGGGACAAAAGGGCGTCTATTACGGGAAAGTACGCGACGTTTACAATATTGGCGACGACCTGTTGGTCATGGTGGCGACCGACCGTATCTCCGCATTTGACGTCGTCTTGCCGGAAGGTATTCCTTACAAGGGACAGATGTTGAACCAAATTGCCTCGACCTTCCTGGACGCGACGCGTGATATTTGCCCGAACTGGAAGCTGGCTTCGCCCGACCCGATGGTGACGGTGGGGTTGCGGTGCGAGGGGTTTCCGGTCGAAATGATTGTGCGCGGTTACCTCTGCGGCAGCGCCTGGCGTGCCTATAAAAGCGGGGTACGCGAGATTTGCGGCGTCAAGATACCCGACGGGATGCGCGAAAACCAGCGGTTTGCCGAGCCGATTATTACACCTACGACGAAAGCCGCTCTCGGGGCGCACGACGAGGACATTTCGAAAGAGGAGATTTTGCGGCGGGGATTGGTTTCGGAAGAGGCCTACGCGTTGCTCGAACAGTATACGATGGTCTTGTTTAAGAGAGGGACGGAGATTGCGGACGGGCGCGGGTTGATCCTTGTCGACACCAAATATGAATTTGGCCATCGCGACGGAAAGATCTACCTGATTGATGAGATACATACGCCCGATTCGTCGCGCTATTTTTACAGCGACGGGTATGAGGAACGGCTAAAAAAGGGCGAGCCGCAAAAGCAGCTTTCGAAAGAATTTGTCCGCGAATGGTTGATGGATAACGGCTTTCAAGGGAAAGCGGGGCAGCAGGTTCCGGAAATGACTCCCGCGATCGTCGAGGGGATTAGCGAACGCTATATCGAACTGTACGAACATATTACAGGGGAGACGTTTGTAAAGGAAGATACGGATAATTTACTTGCCCGTATCGGCAAAAATGTGACGGACTATCTATCAAAATAAATGGCGTACGATTCGGAGAACATATTTCCTTACAACCGTCAGGAACAGAAAGGCGTACAGGTCGAGCGGATGTTCGACGCGATTGCCGGCAGGTATGATGCGCTGAACCACCTCCTCTCTTTCGGGCTGGATAAGCGGTGGCGCAGGAAAGGGATTGATTTTCTCCGTCCTTTTTCTCCCGCCAGGATACTGGATGTGGCTACCGGTACGGGGGATCTGGCGATCGCCTTGTATGAGGCGTTGCGGCCAGGCCTTGTTGTGGGGATAGACCTTTCGGACGGGATGATGGAGGTTGGGCGGCGGAAAGCGGCCATAGCCGGTTGCGCCCGCTCCGTCTTGTTTGAACGGCAGGACTGTATGGCGCTTTCGTATCCCGACGATTCGTTCGATGCGGTCACCGTCGCTTTTGGCGTCCGCAACTTCGCACAGATCGCACGGGGAATCGCCGAGATGCACCGGGTGTTGAAACCGGGCGGACACCTCCTGATACTGGAGCTTTCCACGCCCCGCCGGTTTCCCATGAAACAGCTCTACGCCATGTATTCAAAAGCGGTCATCCCCCGTATCGGGCGGTTGGTCTCGAGAGAGAAAGCGGCATACGCGTATCTTCCGGCCTCCATCAGGGTGGTGCCGCAAGGCGGGGAGATGGCCGGACTGCTTGCCGGACAAGGGTTTGAGGAGGTTGGCGTACGGACGTTTACGTTTGGGATATGTTCGTTATACACAGGAAAAAAGAATCACTAATAGGAGCGATATGGAAAAATATGGGTTATTGGGTTATCCGCTGGGACATTCTTTCTCCAAGACATACTTTAACCAGAAGTTTGCTGCGGAGAAAATAGAGGCCGAATATGTGAACTTCGAGATTCCCAACATAAAGGAGTTAAAGAATGTGCTGAAAGAGAACCCTCAGCTTTGCGGATTGAATGTCACGTTGCCTTACAAGACATTGGTTATTCCCCTTTTGGATGAGATGGATGAAGATGCCCGCCTGATCGGGGCGGTCAATGTGATTAAATTTAAAAAAGGGCTTTTCGGGAAACTGAGACTGAAAGGATACAATTCCGATATTACCGGATTCAAACAGTCGATCGAACCCCTTTTAACCCCGTCGCACCGTAAGGCATTGATCCTTGGGACGGGTGGCGCGTCGAAAGCGGTATTCCAGGGGTTGAAGCAGTTGGGTATCGCCTCTACGCTGGTCTCGCGTAGCCCCAAAGAGTTTTGTATTACCTATGATGAGATTACCTCCCATACCATGGAACAGTATACGGTGATCGTGAATACCACGCCGGTGGGTATGTACCCGAACGCCGGCATATGCCCCAATATCCCGTACGATTTGGTGACGCCCAATCACCTGTTGTACGACTTATTGTACAATCCGGATGAAACGCTTTTTATGAAAAAGGGAGAAAAAAGGGGAGCTACGGTGAAGAACGGCCTTGAAATGCTCCTTTTACAGGCGTTCGCCGCATGGGAAATTTGGCATAAAAAGGAATAAGCATGTTATAGAACATCCTTTAGCCGGTAGATTTATGCGAATAAGCACGTAATTTTACACGCGATTTTGAACATTGAAAGGCATGGAAAACAAGAATACACTTTCAGGATTGACGGAACTCAACTTCAAAAAGTTAGTTGATGGGAAAGAGACAAAACTGTATGTCCTCACGAACAAAAACGGGGTGGAACTTACTGTAACGAATTATGGCGCTAAAATCGTATCGTTGATGGTGCCCGACAAAAAGGGGCGGTTGGTCGATGTGGTGACCGGACATCAGTCGATTGACGACTATCTTGCTTCGGAAGAGCCTTATTTCGGCGCCGTCTGCGGCCGTTACGGCAACCGTATCGCCAAAGGACGGTTTGAAATAGACGGCGTCGCGTATGACCAGCTGGCCATCAACAATGGACCGAACAGCCTGCACGGGGGGATTAAAGGGTTTAATGCCGTCGTCTGGGAGGTGGAGCAAAAGGATAGCCGGACGGTAGCGCTGGCCTATACCTCTGCCGACGGCGAAGAGGGATTCCCCGGTACGCTGCGGACGAAAGTAGTATACCATCTGTCGGACGACAACGAGGTTGTCATCACCTATGAAGCGGAGACGGACAAGCCGACGGTCGTCAATCTGACGAACCATTCCTATTTTAATCTTTCCGGGGCGGGAGACCCGTCTATCGGCGACCATCTATTGACGATAAACGCCGATTATTACCTGCCGGTCGATGCGACGGCCATACCCTACGGGCCGAAAGAAAAGGTGGAAGGAACGCCTATGGATTTCCGTACGCCCCATGAAGTAGGCGCACGGATCAATGATGATTTTGAGCAGCTGCATTTCGGCAAAGGATATGATCATACCTATGTATTAAATAAAGAGGGGGATGAGCTTTCTTTCTGTGCCCGTTGCCTGTCTCCCCAGACGGGGATTGTGATGGAGGTCTATACCACAGAGCCTGGCGTACAGCTGTATACGGGTAACTGGATGACCGGCCGTTTTGAAGGAAAGAACGGGCAGCGTTATCCCGGCAGGGCGGCGCTTTGCCTGGAGACGCAGCATTTTCCCGATAGCCCGAACAGGCCGGAATATCCGTCCGTCGTCCTTCGTCCGGGAGCCGTTTTTCAGAGTAAAACGGTGTATCAATTTTCTGTAGAAAAATAGGATTCAATTATAAATTTAAAAGGATTTCAATTATGACAACGCAACAGAAAAATTACACATTACCCATTATTATGATGGTCTTCCTTTTTGGTATGATCTCATTCGTTACTAATTTGGCCTCTCCGATGGGCGATATTCTGAAGTTTCAGTTTCAGATTGCCAACTGGATGGGGACGCTCGGCGTTTTCGCCAACTTCATCGCATACGCTGTGATGGGTTATCCTGCCGGTAATTTACTTCAGAAACTCGGTTACAAAAAGACAGCGCTTATTGCCATTGCTGTTGGTTTTGTGGGAGTTGGTATCCAAACGCTTTCAGGAACGTTGGGCAGTTTTGCCGTTTATCTGCTGGGCGCTTTTGTTGCCGGTTTTTCCATGTGTTTACTGAATACGGTGGTCAACCCGATGTTGAATAAACTCGGGGGTGGAGGAAACAAAGGGAACCAACTCATACAGGTTGGTGGCTCTTTCAACTCGCTTTGCGGTACGGCCGTCATTATTTTAACAGGCATATTAATCCCTGAAGGCATAAAGAATGCCCAAATCAGTAATGTATTCCCGTTGATGTACGTGGCTTTGGCCATTTTTGCCTTTGCCTTTATCGTTATTGCATTGACTACTATTCCCGAAAAGGATCAAAAACAACAGGCTGCTTCTGCTGCATCTTCCCAATATAGTCCTTTATCGTTCCGTCACTTTGTTTTCGGCGCTATTGGTATATTCGTATATGTAGGTGTTGAGGTCGGTATTCCCAATATATTGAACAAATGGTTGCAAAATCCGGATTTGGATGTGTTGAAATTAGGCGGTGCCGGAGCAGAAGCCATTGCGGCATCCGTTGCGGCTACCTATTGGTTTATGATGCTTATCGGCCGGCTTTTGGGTGCGGCTATCGGGAGCAAAGTCTCCGCAAAAACCATGTTGGGCGTAGCTTCTGCGGTCGGTTTGGTGCTGACCCTGGCGGCCATTTTTTCTCCTACGGATCTTTTGGTTAATTTGCCGGTTTTCAAAAACGATTCCTCCGGCCTGTTCGGCTTGGCAAGTGTCCCTCTCAGCGCTGCCCTGTTGGTTTTCGCCGGGCTGTGTATCTCTGTGATGTGGGGCGGGATCTTTAACCTGGCCGTAGAAGGGTTGGGCAAATACACCGAAAAAGCGTCCGGTATTTTCATGATGCTTGTTTGCGGTGGCGGTATCCTGCCATTGTTGCAAAACGGGATCGTCGATGCCACCGGCGGCGTCGGTTATTTGACCAGCTATTGGGTCATCGTAGCCGGACTTATTTACCTGTTGTATTACGCCTTGATCGGCAGTAAAAACGTCAACAAGGATATCCCTGTTGAATAATATATAATGTATAGGAAATTATGGATGTAGAAAAGGTAAGAAAAGGTTTTGCCGGGCATTTTGACGGAGCGGCGGGTTCGGTATATGCTTCGCCCGGGCGGATCAATCTGATCGGTGAACATACCGATTACAATGGCGGATTCGTTTTCCCCGGAGCCATCGACAAGGGGATGGTGGCTGAGATCCGGTTGAACGGGACAGGGACGGTTCGCGCCTGCGCCCTGGACCTGGACGAATATGCAGAGTTCGGGTTAAACGAACAGGATGCGCCGGCGCAAAGCTGGGCAAGGTATATCTTCGGCGTTTGCCGCGAAATCATCAAGCGGGGAGGAACGATCGGCGGGTTCGATACGGCTTTTTCGGGTGATGTCCCGTTAGGGGCGGGTATGTCGTCGTCGGCAGCCCTGGAAAGTACGTATGCCTTTGCCCTGAACGATCTATTCGCACTGGGCATCGACAAGTTCGAACTGGCTAAGATAGGACAGGCTACGGAGCACAACTATTGCGGCGTGATGTGTGGTATCATGGATCAGTTCGCCTCTATTTTCGGAAAGAAAGGGAGCCTGATCCTTTTGGATTGCCGTTCGCTGGAATACAAATACTTCCCGTTCGATCCGGTAGGCTACAAGCTGGTGTTGCTGGATTCGGTCGTGAAGCATGAATTGGCCTCTTCGGCCTACAACAAACGCCGCCAGTCCTGTGAAACGGTGGCGGCGGCTATCCGCCGGAATCATCCGGAAGTCGAATTTCTGCGCGACGCCACCCTCGATATGCTGAACGAAGTAAAAGCGGAGGTTTCCGCAGAGGACTATATACGTGCCGAATACGTGATAGAAGAGGTTCAACGTGTGATGGAGGTGTGTGCCGCCCTTGAAAAAGGCGACTATGAAACGGTCGGCGAAAAAATGTACGGTACGCATCATGGCATGAGTAAACTGTACGAAGTCAGCTGTGAAGAATTGGATTTCCTGAACGACGTAGCAAAAAGATGCGGCGTGACCGGTTCACGCGTGATGGGAGGCGGCTTTGGCGGTTGTACCATCAACCTGGTAAAGGAAGCATTATATGACGGGTTTGTGAAAGAGGCCTTTTCGGCCTATAAAGAGAGATTCGGGCACGAACCTAAATTGTATGATGTCGTGATCAGCGACGGCGCGCGTAAGCTCTATTGACACGCGGCGCGGACAACTAAAAGGGAGCTACCCGGAAAGGACAGGGTAGCTCTCCTCTTTAAAAAAACTCAAGTTTGTTTGATTTACATGTAATACTATGAAAAACGGATTATTACTTTTTATCGTGCTCCTTTTGCTGCTTTCAGGCGGGAGAGTGCATGCGGCGGGGAATTATAAATTCAGGACGTTATCCCCTGAAGGCGGATTAGGTTATGACGGCATATTCTCTATCCGGCAAGACAATGACGGGTTTATCTGGATAGTGATGAGCAATGAGTTGTACCGCTTCGACGGCTATCAATACAAACGCTATTATACCTCTTTTACGAAGCAAAGCCCTGAAAAAGAATGGTTATTAGGCCCCTTGGCGGTTGACCTTTCCGGTCGTCTCCTTGTCAACACAACCAACGGTTTGTACCTGTATAAAAAAGGGAACGACGCCTTTGAACGGATTTGGGATGACAGGGCGGATAACGTCAAAACGGATGCGCATAACACGATCTGGATATGGAAATATGCTGAGGCGCAGTGGTATATACTGGATATTGACAACAACACGTTAAGCGCCCCCCTGTATGATGGGGAATCCCCGCACTACATCAGCGATAATTTCTGTTTGCATAATGAAGATGTCTATGTGTCCAGTAATTATGGGAAAATCTATCGCTACAATGCTGTTAAAAACGAATTTACACTCTGTGCCAAGCTGCCGGTCGATGACGGGCTGGTGGTGGACATGAAAGCGTATAAAGGGAAACTGTGGGTGTTTACCAAGAAGTATGGGTTGTATAAAATTGATTTATCCTCTTTCGCCATCGAATCCCGCTCCGATTTTTACAGGGAGTGCGGCCATACGGTCGTGCGGTCGCTACATATCGACAAAACGGGGAATATCTGGATCGGGACGATCAATGGATTATATGTTTTCAATCCTGATGATGAGAGCTATACGCATTATGAACACATGGCGTCAGACCCGTACAGCCTGTCGAATAACTCCATCTGGACGATTGACGAAGACCGGCAAAAGAACATCTGGATAGGGACGTATGCGGGAACGGTCTGTTATGTGAACCTGGATGAACGGTCGCCTTTCGTTTCCTATTTCCCCCGAGAAAACGAATTGGCGCATATACCGGTCAGCGCCTTTGCGGAAGGGCGGCAGGGAATATGGATCGGAACGGAAGGGGGTGGATTGAATCACTTCGACAAACAGACCGGCCGCTTTACATCCTCCTCCTCTTCCTATCGCGGATATGTCAATAACCTGTCGTATAGCAATGTCAAGTCGCTGGTCGTGGATGGGAACCAGAATGTATGGATCGCCATGTACACCGGCGGACTGGATTGCTTCCATACCCGGACAAACCGCTTCGAGCATTTTGTCCGCAATGGGCAGAAAAATGCGTTGTTGCATAATAATATACGGAAAATCATAGCGGAAAGCGATTCGGGGTTGTGGATTACCTACCAGTACAAAAAGGCGGAAATCTCCTTTTACTCCTTTGCCCGTAAAGAATTTACGCATTATGATTTTTCCAAAGAGGACAATCAGTATTACCTCTTCGATATGGTACGCGGAAGGGACAACCAGCTTTGGATATTGAGCGCGGGAAAGATCTTCCTGATGGATGTGGAAACACATGCGGTAGAAGAGATCCCTGTCAACGATTCACGGTTTATGAATTTCTTCGCTTTTTGTATGGACAATTCGGGCAATCTATGGATAGGGACGATTGGGAACGGATTGATCAGATACAGCCCGGATACGTCTGTCTTCACATACTTTGACGACTTCTTAAAGTATGACATCTCTTCGGTATACAGCATTTGCCATGACGATGAAGGGAATATCTGGATGGGGACGGACAACGGGTTGATACAATATCATATCGCGGACGATATCTTTTCGCGCTATGACGAACAGGACGGCGTACAGGGCGTGGTCTATTATCCGCAGGCGTCGCTGAAAGGGGCGGACGGGAGCTTGTATTTTGGCGGTACGAACGGCTTTACGATCATCAAGCCGTCCGAAATTGTACACAACAGCTACAAACCCAACATCATCCTTTCCGGCTTTTTTGTGGATCACCTCCCTTCCGGTATCCATTTCTCGCCCGGCGATTCGCTGGAGGCGGCCTATACCATCCGGCTGAACCACAATCAAACGAATTTCGGGTTCCAATTCTCTTCCGACAACTACCTGATGGCGCAGAAAAATCATTTCAAGTACCGCCTGAAAGGGTATGACGACCGCTGGATCGAGGTCGATGCCTCCAACCGGACAGCCTTCTATTCCAAAGTGCCTCCGGGGGAATATCTTTTTGAAGCGTTGGCGGCGAACAACGACGGCATTTGGGGGGATGTCCCCGTCTCCGTGAAAATCTACCGCCAACCGGCGCCATGGCTCAGTTGGCCGGCCTATACGTTCTATTGCCTGCTTGCGTCGGGCATACTTTACCTGATTTTCCGGTACTATTACGACCGGAAAAAACTGAAACTGCAACTCTATCTCGAGAATGTCGAGAAAAACAAAAAGGAGGAGATTCATCAGGCGCAACTGCGCTTTTTTACCGATATATCACACGATTTCCGTACGCCCCTCTCCCTGATCATCGCCTCGATACACAGGCTGGGAAAGGATGGTTTACAGGGTGATTACCATAAGATACTGGACAGTAATGCCCATAGACTGTTGAACCTCGTCAACGAACTGATGGATTTCAGGACGGTGGAAAACGGGAAGATGAAATTGGAAGTGCAGGCCGTTGATATCAACCGCTTTATCAACGTCATCGCATCGGATTTCAAGGAATATGCACTGCAACGGAAAATCAATTTCAAGATCATCCCCGACCGCCGGCTGACGGAGGTCTGTATCGACAAAAACAAGTTCGAAAAAATTGTGATGAACCTGCTGAACAATGCCTTCAAATATACCCGGTCGGGAGGAGACGTCTCCATTGAATTACGCGCCGGCAACACGCCGTTCCAATCCCCCTATGCCAACAAATACGTGATTGAAGGAGATACTCCGGAAGAGACCTTTGCCGTGATTATCAGGGATACGGGCATCGGCATTTCCCAGGAATCCATCGAAAGCGTCTTTGAACGTTTCTACAAGATCAACACCGTGGATTTCGATCCCAGCCTGGGCACCGGTATCGGCCTGGCTTTGGTGAAAAACTTTGTGCTACTGCATAAGGGCAGGTTGAGTATTTTCAGCGAAAAAGAGA
Source organism: Tannerellaceae bacterium (assembly GCA_031274415.1). Classification (GTDB taxonomy): domain Bacteria; phylum Bacteroidota; class Bacteroidia; order Bacteroidales; family Tannerellaceae; genus DFXE01. Next base: position 39,731 of record JAISQD010000178.1, read on the forward strand.
AAGGGACGGATATCGAAGTCTGCTTTTCGGCAGACAACAGCATATACAGCGGATTGATGATCGAGGTACCGCAAACCGATGAGGTCAGGACGCTAAAACCCCGTACCAGCCCGGAACCATTAGAGAAAAACAGCGTGCAACCCTTCCTGAAGAATGAGAAAAAGCGGATTTTGCTGGTCGAAGACCATGCCGACCTGCGGAAATTAATCGCCGACGCGTTGAACGAAGAATATGAAGTCATTCAGGTTGAAAACGGCATGGAGGCGTCCGGCATCTTGTCCGACCGGATTGTCGAGCTGGTGATCAGCGATATCATGATGCCGGAAAAAGACGGTATAACCCTTTGCCGCGAGGTGAAAAACAATATCGAAACCTCCCATATCCCCGTTATGTTGCTGACGGCCAAAACCGGCGTTAAACACCAAATCGAAGGCGCCGATTCGGGAGCGGATATCTATCTGGAAAAACCGGTCGATTTCGACCTGTTGAAACTGACCATCCATAATATATTCAAACAGCAGCAGCAATTAAAGGAGCACTATGCCAAAAATTATTTTGCCGATAGCGCCGGCTTGTCGTCCAACGAACGGGATAATAAATTTTTGAAAGACTTCATTCGTATCATCGAAGAGAATATGAGCCATTCCGATATGGACGTCAATTTTATCGCCTCCGAACTCTCCATGAGCCGCAGCAAGTTGTACAATAAAATCAAATCCATGACCGGTAAATCCATCATCGAATTTATCATGAGCCAACGACTGCGGAAGGCAGCCCGCCTGATCATCGAAGAAAAGATGTCGATCCGCGAAATCATGGATGAAGTAGGCATCGAAAGCCAGGCCTACTTTACCAATGCCTTCAAAAAAGAGTTCGGCGAGACGCCGACTGTTTTTGCCACACGGCATAAATAAAGTCTGCCTGAAATTTAGATGCCACTTCCACCTGCCATCAA
>JAISQD010000004.1 GCA_031274415.1 Tannerellaceae bacterium
CCGCATTTGGACGCCACATTGACCACCAGTACCTTTTTGCCCTTAAACGCCGACAGGGAAACGGTTTCCCCCGTAATGGACTGTACCGTAAAGCTGTGGAAATTTTTACTTTGCGCCGACGCAAAAACCGGTATCAGGAGCGCCGTAAGAAAAAGCATACATGTTTTCATAAGAAATTTAATTAGAGTAAGTTATACGTTTTTCCGTTTCATGATCCCCATCAAAGCCAGCGTGATGAACACATGTGCGGCATAATAGGTCGGCATGATGGTGGAAGAGAGGATTTTATATACCGAAAATTCATTGAAGGCAATGACCGTATCCGAGAACAGCAGCGAAACGATCCCTGCCACAAAAACATATTTTTCCCACGCGACGACACGCCATCCCGCCGCCGCAGCCAGTGAAAGACAAGAGATGACCAGATATCCAAACACGCAACACAGCAACAACAGATCATCAATATGGGGATAGAGCATCAGGACAAAAAACACCACATACGCACACAAGACACACCACAGGACGTTTCTGCTCAGCGAGCCATTCAACAGGGAATAGAGCAGGAATCCGGCATGCGCAAAGAAAAAGAGGACAATGCCATAGATAAACCGCACCGGTATGTTGTGCCGATGCCCCAAAAACCAGTCCCCGCCAATAGAAAAGAGCAAAGCGGCAATCACCAGCCATACATCCTTTTTCATCCGCCCCTTAAAAAAAAGCGGCCACACAATCAGTATCACAACGCATGACCCGGCCACCCCGTACTGAAAACCACGCCCCCAACCAAACAGGGCAAAAACGGCACACGCCACAGGTATAAGGATCAACAGATAGGAATAGAACACAGTACGTGAATCACGATAGATCTCAAAAATAATATCTTTCTCTTTTTCGCAAACCATACATCCGATTTTTTTTAGATTATCAGTTCGTAAATATACAAACAGTTTTTGAAATCAAGGCAGAATCGTATGGCAGATACGGGAGATCCATTAACTTTGTCACTTAAAGTCTGATACGGGTATCAGGTATCTATGTTGATTGATTATGGAAAAGAGGTTTTACGACAAGGAATTAGGTGTTGTTACGATCCGGGTTAGCGCGAGAGCCAGGCATATGACGGTAAAGATGAACAATGACGGCTGCATTGTTGTGACTATGCCGGTAAACGTGAGCGAACGGGAGGTGTTTGACTTGATTGAGCAATCTCGGGACAAATTACTTGCCTTCATGAAAGAACATCAGGAGAAGCACCCCCTGTTGAGCGATACGACTGCCCTAAAGACCAATAGCTTTACGCTTCATATATTCCGCGCCGAACGGAAGGATTTCCACATGTACATGGAAGGTAAGATCCTCCATATCGCCTGTCCGCAGGATACGGATTTTGAACATAAACGGGTCCAAAAGCTCCTTAGAGAGCTGTTGGATAAAGCCCTCCTGCACGAAGGGGGTCGCGTCTTGCCCAGACGGTTGATGGTATTGGCTTCGCAGCACCATTTCTTTTATGCAAAGGTCAGGGTATCCAACAGCAAAAGCCGCTGGGGGAGTTGCAATTTCAGGCGCAACATCAGCCTGTCTTCTTCCCTGATGCTCCTGCCCGACCATTTGATTGATTACGTGCTCCTGCACGAGCTTTGCCATACGATAGAGATGAATCACAGCGAACGATTCTGGGAACTGATGAATCGTGTGACGGAGAATAAGGCTTTCGCTTTGCGAAAAGAGCTGCGCGGGTATCGGATGTTGTAAGAATAATGCATACATTTGTGCTTCAAAAAAGAGATTACCGTATGGAAAAACAATTCAAAAGGACGTTGATAACGACCGCACTGCCGTATGCAAACGGGCCTGTTCATATCGGCCATCTGGCCGGCGTATATATCCCCGCCGATATTTATGCCCGCTATCTCCGTTTGAAAGGAGAAGAGGTCTTGATGATCGGAGGGTCGGACGAACATGGCGTGCCCATTACGTTAAGGGCGAAGAAAGAGAACGTTACCCCGCAGGATATTGTAGATAGGTATCATTTCCTTATCAAAAAGTCGTTTGAGGACTTCGGTATTACATTCGATATCTATTCCCGTACCACCTCTCCTACCCACTATCAAACAGCTTCCGAATTTTTCAGAATCCTGTATGATAAAGGGGTATTTATCGAAAAAACCAGCGAACAGTATTACGATGAAAAGAGCGGTCAGTTTCTGGCCGACCGGTATATCATGGGCGTTTGTCCGCACTGTGGAAACGACCAGGCATACGGCGACCAGTGCGAAGCATGCGGCACTTCGCTAAGCCCGACCGACCTGATCCGCCCGAAATCAATGATCAGCGGCAGCATCCCCATCATGAAAGAGACCAAACACTGGTATCTGCCGTTGGACAAATACGAGCCGTTCCTGCGTAAATGGATATTGGAAGACCATACGGAATGGAAATCAAATGTGTACGGACAGTGCAAAAGCTGGTTGGACATGGGATTACAGCCACGCGCCGTAAGCCGCGACCTCGACTGGGGCATTCCCGTACCGGTCGAACATGCCGAAGGGAAAGTCCTTTATGTCTGGTTTGATGCGCCTATCGGATATATTTCCAATACCAAAGAGCTGCTTCCCGATAGCTGGGAGACATGGTGGAAAGACCCGGAGACCAGAATGCTTCATTTTATCGGTAAAGATAATATCGTCTTCCATTGTATTGTGTTCCCGACGATGCTGATGGCCGACGGGACGTACAATTTGCCGGAAAATGTTCCGGCAAACGAGTTCCTGAACCTGGAAGGCGACAAGATATCCACCACCCGGAACAGGGCGGTATGGCTGCACGAATACCTCGAAGAGATACCGGGGAAACAGGATGTGCTGCGTTATGTCCTGACAGCCAACGCACCGGAGACGAAAGACAACGACTTTACATGGAAAGATTTCCAGGCAAGGAATAACAACGAACTGGTCGCCATACTCGGTAACTTCGTCAATCGCGCATTGGTGCTTACAGAGAAATATTTCGGGGGGAAAGTACCCGCCGCAAGCGGACTGACCGATTATGACCGGCAGACGCTGCACGATTTTATACACGTCAAAAGAGACCTCGAACGCTTGCTGGATACGTTCCATTTCAGGGATGCACAAAAAGAGGCGATGAACCTGGCGCGGATCGGCAATAAATACCTGGCCGATACGGAGCCTTGGAAACTGGCAAAGACGGATATGCCCCGCGTAGCGACCATCATCCATATTGCGCTTCAGATTACGGCGAACCTGGCGATCGCCTTTGAGCCTTTCCTCCCCTTCAGTATGGCGAAACTGAACAGGATGCTGAATGTCGAACCGTTGGGATGGGATCGTCTGGGCTTAACCGGCCTGCTGGAAGCAGGGCATCAGCTGGGGAAAACGGAATTGCTGTTCGAGAAGATCGAAGATCCGGTTATTGAAGCGCAGGTACAGAAATTGCAGGAGACAAAAAAGGCCAATGAAAAAGCCAATAACCAAACAAAACCCATCCGGGAAACAGTTGCGTTTGACGACTTCGGCAAGTTGGATATCCGCGTCGGCACGGTGTTGGCGTGTGAAAAGGTAGCCGGAGCGGACAAACTCCTGCAATTCCTGATCGACGACGGGTTGGAGCAACGCACCATCATATCAGGTATTGCGCCTTTCTACGACCCGGAAACGCTAACCGGCAAACAGGTTTGCTTTATCGCCAACCTGGCGCCCCGTAAGCTGAAAGGGATTGTTTCGCAAGGGATGATCCTTTCGGCAGAAGACACAGACGGCAAATTGGTGGTTATCACGCCTGAAAAATTCATTCGAGCAGGCAGTGAAGTGAAATAATTGAAATTATTCTGCTACTTTTGTGGGTGAAAAGCTACATGGCTTATGTTACAATTCTAATATCAGAGACACATATGTATAGCAAACAAATGGCAATCACCTTTGACGACAATATCCGGATGGTTGATTTACATACGCAATATTGCCGTCTGAAAGAAGAGATTGATGCGGCCATTCAGGAAGTATTGAACAGTCATGCCTATATTAACGGGCCGCAGGTAACGACTTTTGCCAACCATTTAGCAGACTATTTAAACATCCCCCATGTCATCCCCTGCGCCAACGGCACAGACGCGATCCAGATCGCCTTAATGGCCTTACAACTACAAGCCGGCGATGAAGTCATTGTCCCCGCTTTTAATTATGTGGCGGCAACCGAAGCGACCGCCCTGCTGGGGATGACGCCTGTATTGGTGGATGTCAACCCCGACACATTCAATATCGACGCACAAAAAATAGAACAGGCGATCTCCCGCCGCACAAAAGCCATTATCGCCGTCCATCTTTTCGGGCAGTCGTGCGACATGGAGCCTATCCTGCGGATAGCGGAAAAATACAACCTGTCCGTTATTGAAGATAACGCCCAATCAATCGGCGCGGTATATACCTTCGCTTCCGGGGAAACCAAAAAAGCGGGGACGATCGGACAGATCGGCACGACCTCTTTCTTCCCGTCCAAACCGTTGGCCTGCTACGGGGACGGGGGAGCGCTGATAACTTCCGGCGATGAGTTGTCAGAACGGATCCGCATGATCGCCAATCATGGACAGGACATCAAGTATCGCCATAAATACATCGGATGCAACTCCCGCTTGGATACCATCCAGGCTGCCATATTGAACGTCAAGCTGAAATATATCTCCGAATTGACCAAAACACGTATCAAGGTAGCCAAACAGTATAATGAGGCATTCAAATGCCTGCCTTATATCATCACGCCTTATAAAGCGCCTTTCTCCACACACGTATACCATCAATATACCATACGGGTTCAAGGGGAAAAGCGGAATGATTTACAATCGTATTTAAGACAGAAGGGGATTCCTTCCATGGTGTACTACCCGATCCCCATGGACATGCAGGAAGCTTTCAGGATGCATGCACGCAAAACCGACAACCTGAGTGTCGCCAGGCAGTTGTCGGAAAGCGTACTCTCCTTACCTATCCATTCCGAAATGAGGGACGATATGCAGGAATACATCATCGAACATGTAAAAAGATTTTTCAAGATTACCGGGTAAACCAACTATTATGTACCTTTGTCTGTTCAAACCAGTACAGTTTTAGTTATGTCACAACTATTCCCATCAAATCTGCCTTATAAAGTGGCGGATATGCGTTTGGCCGCTTTCGGCCGGAAAGAGATTGAAATTGCCGAACACGAAATGCCCGGGTTAATGGCGCTTCGCAAAAAGTATGCCGCCCTGAAGCCCCTCGAAGGGGCGCGGATCACCGGCTCATTGCATATGACCGTTCAAACGGCCGTGTTAATCGAAACATTAGTCGCTTTAGGGGCAGATGTCCGCTGGGCAAGTTGTAATATTTTCTCCACCCAGGATCATGCCGCCGCAGCCATAGCAAGTGCGGGCATCCCTGTTTTCGCATGGAAAGGCGAATCGTTGGAAGAGTACTGGTGGTGCACCGACATGGCGCTGCGTTTCCCGGATGGGAAAGGGGCGAACCTGATTGTCGATGACGGGGGCGACGCCTCTTTACTCGTACACATGGGATACCGGGCGGAAGAGGACGCCGGAACCATCCGCCGCAAAGGGAGTACCCATGAAGAAGAGGTGATCTTAGATACCGTACGCCGTATCCTGTCGGAAGACAATCAACGCTGGCACAGGACAATCGCTGAAATGAAAGGCGTATCGGAAGAGACAACGACAGGGGTTCACCGCCTGTATCAAATGATGGAAAGAGGAGAACTGCTCGTCCCCGCCATTAATGTGAACGACTCGGTGACCAAATCCAAATTCGACAACCTGTACGGATGCCGCGAATCATTGGCGGATGGCATCAAACGCGCCACGGATGTTATGATCGCGGGGAAAGTGGTGGTGGTCGCCGGTTATGGCGACGTCGGCAAAGGATGTGCCCGCTCCATGCGCTCATACGGGGCGCGTGTCATCGTCACCGAAATTGATCCGATCTGCGCGTTACAGGCCGCCATGGAGGGATTTGAAGTCACAACGATGGAAGAGGCCGTGAAAGAGGGGAATATCTTTGTCACCACAACAGGCAACCGCGATATCATCACCATCGAACACATCACACAAATGCGGGATCAGGCGATTATCTGCAATATCGGCCACTTCGACAACGAAATACAGGTAGAACGACTGGTGCGCTATCCCCATATCACACATACCAACATCAAACCGCAGGTAGACAAATACACCTTCCCCAACGGCAATTCCGTATTCCTGCTGGCCGAAGGACGCTTAGTCAACCTGGGTTGCGCAACGGGGCACCCCTCTTTTGTGATGAGCAACTCGTTCACCAATCAGGTACTGGCGCAGATCGACCTGTGGCAAACAGCATACGGCGTAGGCGTTTACCGCCTGTCCAAACGGCTGGACGAAGAGGTTGCCCGCCTGCACCTGGAGCGTATCGGCGTAAAGCTGACCACCCTCACCGAAGAACAGGCCGCTTACATCGGCGTCCCCGTAGAAGGGCCGTACAAAGCGGAGCATTACCGGTATTAACCACTTCAACAGAGGAAAAATGGCATCCATCAAGTCTACCGGATTATACATAGCCGGACTGGTCATTCTCTTTATTCTCTCATTTACCTGTATTTTCAATGAGAAAATTGATCTGAACGGAGATAATTGCGATTATTATATGCTGGCGACATCCCTGGCCGGAGGGCACGGCTATTCGGAAATCACGAGTGGAGACTACAACCCGGTCAACTCCTTCCCTCCCGGTTATCCTTTATTGATGACCCCTATCCGCATGTTTACGGCGAGCTTCGTTCCGCAGAAGATACTGAACGGCCTCTTTTTACTGGGAGCGGCCATCCTGCTCTTTTTCTTTATCAGAAAAAACAGGCTGCCCGGTCAGATGGCGTTTATAGCCTCTGCCGCTATGTTAGTCAACGACCAGGCGTTACACTTTGCAACAATGATGATGAGTGAAATGTCGTTGCTCTTTTTCTCTATCCTGACGCTCTGTCTCCTTTCAAAGATCGACGACAGGAAACCTTTCTGGAAAGACGGCTACTTTTACTTAACCATCCTTACCACCGCCTTTTGCTATCATATCCGGACGCAAGGGATCGCATTAGCGGCAGCCATCATCGGATTCTTTTTGTTCACCAAGCAATGGAAACAGATGCTGGCTTTTGCGGGAGGTTTCATCGTCTGCCTGTTGCCATGGATCATACGGAACAAATTAACGGGAATGGGGCAGAGCCGTTATCTGGACGCCATTATGATGTCAAACGCATGGAGGCCTGACGAGGGGACATTGGGCGTCGGCGAATTGATCAGCCGCTTCTTCAACACGTTCAGGATGTTATTGACGAAAGCCGTGCCCAATTCTATCCTTCCCTATTTCAATGTAGAGTATGGATCAGCCACTACATGGGGCGAGTGGGGAATAGCGATACTCCTTTTTGCACTCATTGGTATAGGACTATGGCAATTGGGCAAATACCGGTATGTCTTTCTATTTTATATATTGGCCACCTTTTCGGTTATTTCCATCTTCAGTACGCCCAGCGAAAACAGGTATATCACCTCCCTGCTGCCCTTCATCGAGGTGGGTATGCTGATAGGACTGTTTGTCGTCTTGTCCGCCGGTGTGCAACGGCTGAAAATAGCCCAATCGTTTTCTCCCCTGCTTTTTGCCTTCCTGTTCCTATGCTGTTCGTACCCCCGTTTAGAGACGCTACGGAAACAGAACAAAGCGCCTTTTCCTCCCGCTTACCGGAATTTCTTCAGTATCGGCGAAACCGTGCGGCGGGAGCTACCTTCCAATACCGTTGTCTGCTCCCGCAAACCGAATCTTTTTTATATGTACGGCAAAACGCCGGTGTGCAACTATACGTGGACGGAAGACGACAAGGCGTTGATAGAAGGGCTGATCCAGGCGAAAGCGGATTATGTCGTCCTGGAGCAATTGGGTTACAGCTCTACGCCACTATACCTGTATCCGGCCATACGGAAACACCCGGACTTATTTGAAACAGTCCTGCATCTGCCCAATCCGGATACCTATTTGTTGAAGTTTAACAGAGAAAAAGCAAAAGAAAAGATCCATTAAAAAAACGCGTGAGATGGTGAATAACAAAATAGTATCCATTGTTTTACCGGCATACAACGCCGGTAAGACCTTAGAACAAACCTATAACGAAATTCCTCGGGATATCGTCGATCATATTATCCTGGTAGACGACCATAGCAACGACAATACCGTAGAAATAGCCCAGCAATTAGGCATCGAATATGTGATCAGCCATGATAAAAACAAAGGATACGGAGGAAACCAGAAAACCTGTTACAATAAAGCGCTCGATACCGGATCGGATATTGTTGTCATGCTTCATCCCGACTACCAATACACTCCGCTGCTCTTGCATTCTATGATCTATTTGATAGCCAACGACGTATATCAGGTGGTATTCGCTTCGCGCATCCTGGGTAAAGGCGCTATAAAAGGAGGAATGCCTGTCTACAAATACATCGCAAACAGGATGCTTACCTTTATACAAAACATATTCCTGAACAACAAACTGACCGAATACCATACCGGTTACAGAGCCTATTCGGCAGACGTATTGAGAAATATCCCATTCAACAAGTGCTCGGACAATTTTATTTTCGATAATCAAATCATTGCCCAGATCACCCATAAAGGATACGAGATAGCCGAAATAACATGCCCCACCAAATACTTCAAAGAGGCCTCCTCTATCAATATAAAAAACAGTATCATATACGGACTGGGCGTCTTAAAAGTGGCTAAATCTTTTTTTGAGGTGCTATGGTGAGATGTCTCCGCGCGTTCGCTTCGCTCTCTTGGTTATAATGACAACGCGCGTCATTGCGAAGGCGAAGCCTGAAGCAATCCAGAAGGGGGGCACGCTGGATTGCTTCACTTCGCTCGCAATGACGTCTAAGTGTTGATTTTCAGGAGATTGTATTTGTCGTCATTATAACCAAGAGAGCGAAGCGAACGCGCGGAGACATCTCACCATAGCACCTCAAAAAAAGATTTAGCCTTAAAAGTATCCATCCTCTATTTCTTAAACAAAACAGGCCTGATCAAATACGCCATCCTGAGAAACGACTGACGGCGGAACGGGCTGAAAATAAATGGGATAGGTTGCCGTCATGATAAGTTTCCAATAAGCTGCATTTATCAAGAAGGGCGATAATGATGCGTCGTCATTGCGAAGGCGAAGCCTGGCGCCATCCAGAAGGGGAAATGACAACGCGCGTCATTGCGAAGGCGAAGCCTGAAGCAATCCAGAAGGGGGCACGCTGGATTGCTTCACTGTGTTCGCAATGACGAGTACTTATTGATTTTCAGGCGATTGTATTTGTCGTCATTGCGAAGGCGAAGCCTGAAGC
>JAISQD010000009.1 GCA_031274415.1 Tannerellaceae bacterium
TTAGACGTCATTGCGAGCGAAGTGAAGCAATCCAGCGTGCCCCCTTCTGGATGGCGCCAGGCTTCGCCTTCGCAATGACGCACGTTGTCATTTCCCTTTTTGATAAACGCAGTTTATTGGATTCTCGACATGACGGGGCATTTTTATTAGAGGGGATAGGTCGCCGGATTCGCCACCGGCAACCTATCCCATTTATTTCCAGCCCGTTCAGCCGTCATGTCGACCAAGAGAGCGAAGCGAACGCACGGAGACATCTCACCATAGCACCTCAAAAAAAGATTGAGCTTTTTTTTGAACAAAATGAGGGGTTGAGTTGTTTATATATATAAATGTGTATAATCAAACTTAGAAGAGATGACAGTTACCTTGTACAAAGCGACGTATGTTGCGCCTAAATCCGCTGCTTTATCTGCTGTGATTGAGATGATGCGGTCTGATGCGAAAAAGAAATTGGTTCTTGCCTGCCGGAAAGATTTCCGGTATACCTTTCCGGGTACGCCATATCCCGAAACGAAGATGCCCCCTCTGGTGTTGTATAGCGCCCTGTTCGGGAAAGAGCCGGAGGGAGGGATTGTGATGAAAAGCTATACGGGTATCGTACTTGTGGAGGTCGATAACCTGGCGGGAGGGGCGGAGGTGGCGCGTATCCGAAGGAAAGCTTCGGAGTCGCTCCAGACACTGGCGGCTTTTACCGGCTTGAGCGGGAGAAGCGTCAAGATATTGATCCGGTTTGCCCTTCCCGGTCATCAGTTACCGCAGACCCGGGCAGAGGCGGAGCGTTTTCATGCCCATGCCTACCTGCAGGCAGCGGATTTCTACCGGATGCAACTGGGGCGGAAGGTTACGCTGAAACCGTCTGCGCTGGAGAGGGGGTGCCGCCTTTCGTATGACCCGGATCTGTATTATAATCCCGACGCTCTGGTGGTCACGATGGGACAACCCCTCCGGGAGCCTTCGGAAAGAACATGGGAAGAGAGCAAAGAGACGGCGCATGATCCGTTAGACCGGTTGATGCCGGAAATCGAACGTGACGACCGTTTATCTTTCCTGTTTGACACTTCGTTGAAAGAGACCATGCTGCATTTTGGCGGTTTTCATCCGGATAATGCCAAGCTGTTCCTGGTACGGATGGCTGAGAATTGCTGCCGTTCGGGAATACCCGAAGCGGATACGGTGGCATGGGCGATGCATCATACCTCTTTCGAAAAGCGTGAGCGGGAGTTGCGTGAAACGGTGAGCAATGTCTACTTGATGGCCGAGCATTCCGCCGGTGCGAAACCTTGCCTTCCTCATGCACAGGTGTTGTCGATGCAATTGGAGCACTTTATGCGCCGCCGCTATGAGTTTCGCCGCAACGAGTTGAAGAAGGAGGTGGAATACTATACGCTTGGTTCGCCTTTCTTTCATTTCCGTCCCGTGACCGATGAGGTGATGAACACCATCAGTCTGGAGGCGCACGCCGAAGGGTTGGGTTTCTGGGACAGGGATGTGAAGCGGTATATCCATTCCAACCGTGTTCCGCTCCATAATCCGCTCGATTATTACCTCAGCCGTTTACCCGAATGGGACGGCACGGATCATATCCGCGCGTTAGCCCGTACGCTCCCGACGAAGAACCCGCTTTGGCCTGACCTTTTTTACCGCTGGTTCCTGGGGATGGTCGCCCAATGGAAGCAACTCAACCGCCTGCATGGGCATAGCGTACTGCCCCTGCTGACCGGCGAACAGGGATGCGGGAAGTCCACATGGTGCCGCAACCTGATGCCACGCGAACTGCGCGACTATTACACCGACAGCCTTGATTTCAGCAGCAAACGCGAGGCGGAGCTGGCCCTCCACCGTTTTGCCCTGATCAACCTGGATGAGTTCGATTCGATTGGCGCCAACTATATGCCCTATCTGAAACACCTGATCCAGAAGCCGGAGATCAATACCCGCCGTCCGTATAAGAGCAGTGTCCAGTCGATGAAACGTTACGGGGTTTTTATTGCGACCTGTAACAATATGGATTTGCTGACCGACCCTACGGGTAGCCGCCGTTTCCTTTGCATCGAGATCGAAGGACAGATCGACCGGCGCCTCAAGATAAACCACAACCAGTTGTATGCCCAAGCCATGGCCACCCTCTTCCAGTCGGAGCGTTACTGGTTCAATGCCGAAGAGGAAAAACTGATCGTGAGCAACAACAAGCCATTCGAGCAGGTACCGGTGGAGGAACAACTCCTGAATCAATACTTCCTTCCCGCCGAACCCGGCGAAGAGGGAGGGGAATGGATGCCTCCCATCCTGATCATCCAACGCCTGCAGGAACGCGGAAAGATGAAGTTCGGCAACCTCCATGTACAACGTTTCGTCCGTATCCTCCGTAAAAATAACTTCCCTTACAAACATACCAACCAGGGTAGTTTTTATTGTGCAAAGGAGGTGTGGAGAGTTGAGAGTTGAGAGTGGAGAGTGGAGAGTGATCGGGCGTTGTCTTGTGCTATTGCTCATCAGGCTTTCAGCCTTCACAATTATTTTTTTGTTATTCATGATTTAATGTACTACATTTGTAGCGGAAACAAGAGATTAATCTTTATCTGTTATAAAATATATAATTGTAGAATGAAAGAATTATCAAGAATAAGGCTCAACGTGGTTTGGTGTTCGTTGGTTCTTATATGTGCGGGATGCGCATCGCGAAAGGATATTGTGTATCTGCAGGATGTAGATCCTTTTAAGCAACAGGAGATTATACAGAATTATGAGGTGATTATCCACCAGGACGATTTGTTGTCGATCATGGTGAACAGTAAAGACCATGAGTTGGCGCTGCCCTTCAATATGCCGATGGTGTCGTACCAGATCGGTAACCAAAGTTCTGCCCAACAGCGGGTACTGGGTTATCTGGTGGACTCCAAAGGGAATATTGATTTTCCCATATTGGGTACGATCAAGGTGGAAGGCCTCAGCCGGTCGCAATTGACGAACCTGATAAAGAATCGTTTGATGAAAGAAGATCTGATAAAAGACCCGATTGTCACGGTTCAGTTCCTGAACTTCAAGGTGTCGGTGATGGGGGAGGTGAGTCGCCCCGGTTCGTTTACCATTTCGGGCGACAGGGTGACACTGCTGGAAGCCCTGAGTATGGCCGGTGACCTGACGATTTATGGGAAACGCGACAGGGTCGCGGTGATCAGGGAGAAGGAGGGCCGCCGGACGGTGCTGTTCCACGACCTGCGTGCGTCGGACCTGTTCCAGTCCCCCTGCTATTATTTGCAGCAGAACGACATTGTCTATGTAGAGCCGAATAAAGCCCGTGCCGGGCAAAGCTCCATCAATCAGAACAATTCGGTTGGGGTTTGGTTATCGGCCGTCAGTATATTGACTTCTGTGGTTTCTTTGATTGTAACCGTTAATAAAAAGTGATGGAACAGGATACATTGGATGTTTTTAAGGAAAAAGAGAGCGAAATAGAGCTGAGCGATATCCTGCATATCCTCAGGATGAAGTGGTACTGGCTTGTTTTGTCGGTTGCCATGTGTTGCAGTGTGGGTGCGTTGTACCTGCTATGGGCGCCGAAGGTGTATACGCGCACCGCTTCGGTATTGATCAAGGATGATTCGAAGGGGGGAGGGGCGATGAGCGAATCCGCCGCCTTTGAGGATTTGGGGCTGTTCAATGTCAAACGGAATGTGGACAACGAAATGTTGATCTTCCAGTCGGAACAGCACATGACGACTGTGGCCGAACGCCTGCACCTGGATATCAGTTATACCATCAAAGAGGGGTTGCGTACGACGGAATTGTATACCCATTCGCCGGTCAACCTGCAATTTCCTGACGCCGAAAAGATGCAGGAATTTTCGTTGGTCGCCACTCCCCTGTCGGAAGATCAGGTACTCCTGTCGGGCTTTTTGGACGATGCGTCGGAAGAGGTGATCGCCACGCTGAATGATACGGTGGCCACATCGTTGGGCAGGGTGTTGGTTACCTCTACCTTATATTATACCGATGCCTTTTATCATGTGCCGGTCACGGTTACGAAAGGCAATATGACAAAGGTTATCAAGAGATATGTCAGGGAATTGCAGATCGCTTTAGCCAGTAAAACGGCTACGATTATCAACCTGACCTTGCAGGACGTCTCCATCTCCCGTGCGGAGGATGTGCTGAATACGCTCATTGCCGTATATAATGAAGAGGCCATCAGCGACAAGAACCAGATCATGGTCAATACCTCCAACTTCATCAAAGAGCGGTTGCTCATCATCGAGAAGGATCTGGGCAGCGTGGATACGGACATCGAAGTGTACAAACGCGAAAACCGCCTGACGGATATCCAGTCGGAAACAGGGATGTACCTGAGGGAAAGCAGCCGGTACAGCGAAGACGAGCTGGCGTTGGAGAATCAAAAGCAATTGGCCGACTATATCCGTACCTACCTGACCGACCCATCCCGGAGTGCGGACCTGATCCCGTCCAATACCGGTATTTCGGATGTGAATATCGAAGGGCGGATCGGCGAATACAACAGCAATTTGTTGAAACGGAACCGGTTGATCAGCAACAGCAGTAACCGGAACCCCGTGGTGATGGACCTGAATAATTCGCTGAGCGCCATGAGGCAATCCATTATCCGTGCGGTGGATAACCTGATCGTCGGATTGGATGTGCAATTGCGTAACATGAAGGAGAGGGACAAGCAGAATATGCGCCGTATATCGGATGTGCCTACCCAGCAAAAGAATGTGTTGTCTATCGAGCGGCAGCAGAAAATCAAGGAATCGCTCTACCTCTACCTGTTGAACAAACGCGAAGAGAACGCCCTGAGCCAGTCTTTAACGGAAAGCAATGCCCGTATCATCGACCCGGCCACCGGCAGCGACCTCCCCGTTGCGCCTAAAACAGCGATCATCATGCTGGCTGCTTTTGTCCTGGGCGTCGTCTTCTTTGCCGGCGGGGTATGGTTGTGCAATGCGTTAAATACCACTGTCCGTAACCGGAAAGATATTGAAGCTGTCCTGACTGCGCCTTTCCTGGGTGATATCCCCCTGCACAAACATAAAAAAGGCGACAATAACAGGCTGTTGGTCCATGAATTTAGCCGTGATACGGTCTCCGAAGCGTTCCGTGTCGTACGCACCAATATGAGCTTTATGCAGACAAAGGCCGGAGGGGGGCAGGTGGTGATGTTTGTCTCTTTGCGGGAAGGCGCCGGTAAAACGTTTGTCTCCCTGAACTTGGCCATGAGTCTCGCCCTGACGAACAAAAAGGTGATCATGCTGGATTTGGATATCCGTAAGGGGACGTTGTCTTCTATCGTGCAAAAAGATCAGGATGTCCCCGGCATCACCCATTTCCTGTCCGGTATAGAAGACAATATCGGGGCGATTGTCAGCGAAGGGGAGGTGATGGATGTCTTGGACGTGATCCATGCAGGCCCTATTCCTCCCAATCCGTCCGAGCTGTTGCTGAGCGATCGTTTGGATGCCTTGATCAAGGTGTTGCGAAGGGAATACGACTATATCTTTATCGACTGTGTGCCTGTCGATATCGTCGCCGATGCATCAATTGTAAGCCGGGTCGCCGACCTGACCATTTATGTGATTCGCGCCGGTTTGTTAGACAGGCGTCAATTGCCCGACATCGAACGGTTGTACCGGCAGAAGAAGTTCAACAACCTGTCGATCTTGCTGAATGCGGTGGATTACAAATCCGACGGATACTATAACGGCTATCAATACGGTTATGGTTATCGTCATTAATACTGAAGAGGTTGTTGTTTAGGCGGAAAGTCGGTTGTATGGATTTGCTTCCGGGAATGACGGATATGCATACCCACCTGCTTCCCGGCGTGGACGACGGCATCCGGAGCGTGACGGATTCGGTAGAGGCCCTTACCTGTTTGCAGCGATTGGGGGTGGAGCGGATTTACCTGACCCCCCATGTGATGGAGGACTTGCCGGGCAATACGCCGGAAGCGTTGTATGCCCGTTACAGGGAACTTGTCAGCGCCTGTCCTCCGGGCCTGGAGCTGCGGCTGGCCGCCGAGTATATGCTGGATGCCGGTTTTGCACGCTTGACGGGAAAGGGGTTACTGACGTTGTCGGACAGGCATGTATTGGTCGAAACCCCTTATCTTTTCTACTTTCCTGATTTGGAACATATCCTGTATGGATTGGTCCTTTCGGGTTATATTCCCATTATTGCCCACCCCGAACGTTATGTATATATGGAGGATACCCATTACTTCCAGCTGAAAGAGCGGGGGTGTGAGTTGCAGTTGAACCTTTTTTCTTTAGCCGGCTTATATGGCGAACATATCCGGAAGAGAGCCTTTTTTGTGTTGAAAGAGGGGCTTTATGACTATACCGGTTCGGATATCCATCAATTGAAAACCTATACCGAATTCCTGAAACGCTTACGCCTCGACCGTTCCCAGCGAAAAGAGCTTGAACGCCTGATCGCCAATAATACAACCCTTTGGAATAGGGAAAATCGTTAGATAATATGTACCTTTGTGCCTTCAAAATGAATTAAAGCATAGATGATGTATGTTGACACTTAAAGTAATTACGGAAGAGAGGGAAGAGGTGATCCGCCGGTTGGCCAAAAAACATGTCGATGCCCGCGGGATGATAGACCGCATCATTGAATCGGACAGGAAAAGGCGTGAATCCCAATCCCAGTTGGATGCGAACCTGGCGGAGTTGAACCGTGTATCGAAAACGATCGGCCGGTTGATGAAAGAGGGCAAACGGGAAGAGGCCGAATCCATTCGTGCGCAAGTGGCTGACATGAAGGAAAGCAACAAGGCGCTGGAAGAGACGAAAGCGATAGCCGAGCAAGAGATCTACACGCTGTTGGTGCAGCTTCCCAACCTGCCGCACGACTCTGTTCCCGAAGGAACCGGGGCGGCCGGCAACCGGGTTGAGAAACAGGGCGGCGTGATCCCCGAACTGGGGGCAGGCGCGTTGCCCCATTGGGATTTGGCAAAGGAATATGACCTGATTGATTTTGAATTGGGCGTCAAGATTACCGGCGCCGGTTTTCCGGTCTATAAGGGGTATGGCTGCCGCCTTCAACGCGCATTGATTCATTTTTTCCTCGAAAGCGCCCGCGAAGCCGGCTATCTGGAAATCCAACCGCCTTATGTGGTGAATGCCGATTCGGGGTATGGTACGGGGCAGTTGCCGGATAAGGAGGGGCAGATGTATTACGTGGCGCAGGATGATTTGTACCTGATCCCTACCGCCGAAGTGCCGGTGACGAATCTCTACCGTGATGTGATATTGGACGAGGCGGATCTGCCGGTGATGAATGTCGCCTATTCCGCCTGTTTCCGCCGCGAAGCCGGTTCGTACGGTAAGGATGTGCGGGGGTTGAACCGCCTTCACCAGTTCGACAAGGTGGAGATTGTGCGTATAGACAGGCCGGAGCATTCTTACCGGTCGCTGGAGGAGATGGTCGATTATGTCCGGTCGCTGGTGGAGAAGCTGGAACTGCCGTGGCGTATCCTTCGTCTTTGTGGCGGGGATATGAGCTTTACCTCTGCGTTGACCTTTGACTTCGAGGTCTATTCCGCCGCCCAGCAACGTTGGCTGGAGGTCAGTTCGGTATCGAATTTCGAGAGTTACCAGGCGAACCGCCTGAAATGCCGCTATCGTGATGCGAACAAGAAGGTGCAGCTGTGTCATACGTTGAACGGCAGCGCCTTAGCTCTTCCCCGTATTGTGGCTGCCTTGTTGGAAAATAACCAGACGCCGGCGGGTATCCGTATCCCTGAAGCCTTAGTTCCCTATGCCGGATTCGATCTGATAAAAAAAGGGCGGTAAAGTATTTGCTTATTTGGAGAGAATCCTTACCTTTGCAGCTCGAAATTTACTAATATACATTATTAATTAAAAAGCGTTTTATGAACAATTATGAAACCGTTTTCATTTTAACTCCCGTTTTGTCTGATGCGCAGATGAAGGAAGCGGTAGAAAAATTCACAAACCTTCTCAAAGGGGAAGGCGCTGAGATTGTGAATGAAGAGAATTGGGGTTTGCGTAAATTGGCTTATCCTATCGACAAGAAGACGACAGGCTTCTATCAGTTGGTTGAGTTTAAAGCAGATCCCAAAACGATTGCGACACTGGAAATCAATTTCCGCCGCGACGAGCGTGTGATCCGTTTCCTGACCTTCCGTCAGGATAAGTTTGCTGCCGAATATGCTGCAAAGAGGAGAAATTTGAAATCATCATCTAAAGAAACCGTAACAGTAAAGGAGAATTAATTATGGCCACTCAATCAGAAATCAGATATTTAACTCCCCCTTCGGTTGATGTTAAGAAGAAGAAATATTGCCGTTTCAAGAAGAACGGTATCAAGTATATCGATTACAAGGATCCTGAATTCCTGAAGAAGTTCCTGAACGAACAGGGCCGGATTCTTCCCCGCCGCATCACGGGTACTTCGTTGAAGTTCCAGCGTCGTGTATCGCAGGCGGTGAAAAGAGCCCGCCACCTGGCGTTGCTTCCTTATGTGACCGATTTAATGAAATAATATAAAGAAAGAGGAGACAGAATATGCAAGTTATTTTGAAAGAAGATGTAGTGAATTTAGGCTACAAAGACGATATCGTAACAGTAAAGAATGGTTACGGACGTAACTTTCTAATCCCCCAAGGAAAAGCGGTTATTGCTTCCGAGTCGGCCAAAAAGGTATTGGCGGAAAACCAAAAGCAGCGCGCCCATAAGCTGGCCAAGGTAAAAGACGATGCCCAGGTATTGGCCTCCAAGCTGGAAGGCGTCTCTTTGGTGATCGGCGCCAAAACCAGTTCGACCGGTACGATCTTTGGTTCGGTATCCAATATACAGGTTGCCGAAGCATTGGGCAAGTCAGGGTTTGACATAGACCGTAAAAGCATTTACATTAAAGACAGCGTAAAGGAAGTAGGCAGCTATAAGGCCGTGATAAAGCTTCATAAGGAGATTTCTGTTGAGATCCCGTTTGAAGTTGTTTCTGAATAGTTTGACATTGTTTTTAGTTGGTGAATAGGGCAGTTCGTCATGAATTGTCCTATTTTTCGTTATAATTCGGTAAAAAATAGTACATTTGCGTCGGTAATTAAGTCATTCGTCACGTGAACAGAAAGTCTTTGCTACATATATATCTATTTATTGCTTTCTTGTTTTTCAGCCTTTCCCTGCAGGCAGAAGAGTATACGTTTACCGTAGTGATAGATGCCGGGCATGGTGGCAGGGATCCCGGCGCTATTGGCGCGACGGCGAAAGAGAAAGATATTAACCTGGCTGTCGCCCTTAAACTGGGTAATTTGATAGAGAGCAAACATAGCGACGTCCAGGTCGTCTATACGCGTAAAAGGGATGTTTTTGTGGAGCTGGACGAGCGTGCCAATATAGCGAACAGGAATAAGGCCAACCTGTTTATCTCGATTCATGCGAATGCCGTCGTGCGTGGCGCCCGCGTGACCGGGACGGAGACGTTTACCCTTGGTTTGGCGCGCAGCCAGGAGAACCTGGAGGTGGCCATGCGTGAAAACTCCGCTATTCTTTTGGAAGATGATTATCTTCAGAAATATGAAGGTTTTGATCCCAACTCGTCCGAATCGTATATTATTTTTGAGTTTATGCAGAATAAGCATATGGAACAAAGTATTGTTTTCGCTTCGGAGATACAGAAGTCTTTTGCGGCCATAGGACGGGGAGACCGCGGCGTGAAGCAGGCAGGTCTTTTAGTGCTTCGTAAAACGGGTATGCCCAGTGTGTTGGTCGAATTGGGTTTTATTACAAACAGGGGGGAAGAGCAGTATATGAAATCGGCGGAAGGGCAAAACAGGTTAGCCAAATCCCTTTATATGGCATTCCTCAAATATAAACAGTATTATGATCGCCGGAAAGGTACGCTTTCCCAGCGTTAGCCTTTCAGGTATAGAAAAAGGAGTAGAAAGATGAAGAGTATATTTACAAAAGAAGCGAAGATCGGGATTGTAACAATCGTTAGCCTCGGGCTGTTGTATTTCGGTATCAACTATCTGAAGGGGGTCAATCTGTTCAAACCGGCCAATCATTATTATGTGTCGTTTACGAACGTCAAGGATGTCACCATATCCAGTCCGGTGTATGTCGAAGGCTTTAAGGTCGGATTGGTAAGGGGACTTACCTATGATTATGCGACGACCGGCAAGATAACGGTAGAGATCAGTCTGGACGATGAGATGAAGATCAATAAAGGCAGTTATGTCACGATAGTGAAAAGCCTGCTGGGCGGTGCGGAATTGCATATTCACCTGAATACGTTTATCAGCGACTATATGAAAACGGGTGAAACGATAGAAGGCCGGATGGGCGAGGATATGATGGGTTCGTTACAGGAAAAGATCCTGCCTGGCGTCGAGGCGCTCCTTCCCAAGATTGATTCCATATTGATTGGATTACAAGCGCTTGTTAACCATCCGGCGTTGTCTCAATCCCTGAACCATATTGAACGAACGACCAGTAACCTGGAGCTTTCCAGCCGCCGTCTCAATGCGTTGTTGAGTGATGAGGTACCGGGTATTGTTTCGGATCTGCGGACGATCACGACCAATTTCTCCGTGGTCAGCGAAGAGCTGAAAGGGCTTGATCTTGCGACGACCATAAACAGCGTGAATGCCACCCTGGCCAACGTAAAACAATTTACGAATCAGTTGAATTCGAAAGACAATACCTTAGGTTTGTTGTTGAATGACAGGTCGTTATACAACAATCTGAACAGTACGATGGAACATGCCTCTTTGCTTTTGATCGACTTTAAAGAACATCCGAAGCGGTATGTTCATTTCTCATTATTCTGATGAGCGATGGTCTTTAGGAATGGTTTTGTTTAGAATCATTCCAAGTTATAAAATTATTTTCCGCGTGTAAGAAATGTCTATAATTCCTTTAGGATAAATAGAATAAAAATTCTGCTTCTTTTTTGAGTAAAATATTGTTATTTTTGAAATGCCTTTGTAGTAAAGGCTTTTTATACCTATTCGCCCCCGAATTTGAAGACGATATGTTTGTGTTTTCAACTAACTGATTTTAAGTAGAATAATGAATCCTGAAAACGTCCAAAAAAAAAGACCTTTTTTTTTAAGAATATATTTCTAAACTTTGTAGTATTAAAAATAAAGGTTAGAATAAGGAAAAAAAGAATGTACACAGATTATCAAAAATTATGGTCTAAATGCCTTTCTGTCATAAAGGATATTATACCCGAAGCCGCTTTTAATACGTGGTTTGTACCCATTACACCCTTGTCTTTTGAAGAGAACAAATTTACTATTCAAGTACCCAGCCAGTTCTTTTATGAGTATCTGGAAGAAAAGTATATCAATGTCCTGAAGGTGACGATTCATCGTGTCATCGGGAAGGAGACGATTCTGAATTACCGTGTCATGGTGGATAAGACGACCGGAGGTACGGTCGACTATCCTGCGGAGAGCAGTTCGACGGTTGTCAAGAAGGTCACGCCCAAGGATGCGGGCAAAGCGCCTGGTCCGTTTACGCATGTTACGCCACAGGATTTGGATACCCAGTTGAATCCGAAATATAATTTTGATAATTTCTTTGAAGGAGCGAGCAACCGGTTGGGTCGTAGCGCCGGTGAAACCGTAGCGAATAACCCTCCGGGAAAGACGCCCTTTAATCCTCTGTTTTTATATGGTGTTTCCGGCGTGGGTAAAACGCATTTATGCCATGCTATCGGTACGCGGATACGTGAGTTGTACCAGGATAAACGGGTCTTGTATGTCTCTTCCCATCTGTTTCGCATTCAGTTTACCGATGCGATTCGTAAAAATGCGACAAACGATTTCCTGAACTTTTATCAGAGTATAGACGTCCTTATCCTGGATGATATTCAGGAGATGATAGGGATGACTAAGACGCAAAATACGTTTTTCCATATTTTTAATCATCTTCATCAATTGGGAAAGCAGTTGATCCTGACATCGGACAAAGCTCCTGTGGATTTACTGGGGATGGAAGAGCGCTTAATCACCCGGTTGAAATGGGGGTTGACGGCCGAGCTGAGCCGTCCGGATTTAGAGCTTCGTAAGAAGATATTGAAGAATAAGGCGAGTCATGACGGCATTATTATTCCTGATGATGTATCTGATTTTGTGGCAAATAATGTGACCGACAGTATACGTGACCTGGAAGGAATCCTTGTCTCTTTGATGGCGAACTCCGTCATTAATAATAGGGAAATAGACTTGCCTCTGGCTAAACGGGTAATAGGCCAGGCTGTCCGGTTGGAGAAAAAAAAGCAGATTTCCGTTCAGCAGATTCAGGAGGCAGTCTGTAATTATTATAATATGGAACAGTCGGTTATTCAGACCCAGTCGAGGA
Source organism: Tannerellaceae bacterium (assembly GCA_031274415.1). Classification (GTDB taxonomy): domain Bacteria; phylum Bacteroidota; class Bacteroidia; order Bacteroidales; family Tannerellaceae; genus DFXE01. The sequence goes on from JAISQD010000009.1 coordinate 12,363, forward strand.
AACGTGAAGTTGTTCAGGCTCGTCACGTCACGATGTATTTGTCGAAAAAATATACGAATTATTCCTTTTCCCATATTGGGAAAATTGTAGGCAAGAAAGATCATGCCACCGTATTGTATGCCTGCAAAACGATTAAAGACCAGATCGAGATAGACAAGTCATTTCGTTCTGCCATTGAAGAGATTGAAGTTCTTTTGAAGAACTGATTTGACGATGTGATTTTCTTTTTGGAAAACTTTTTATTATTCTGAAATGTATAATATATTGAGAATCAACTGTGTTTGTTGGTATTTTGGAAAACTTTTCAACAGGATGTGTTTTCGTTATTGAATAATTTGGTCGATAAATAAACTATCCCTAAACTTGCAATGTTTTTAAAATACAAAAGCAGTGAGTCAGAATATTTACACGTTTGACGAAGCCTTCAAGGCTTCTTTAAATTATTTTACCGGTGATGAGTTGGCCGCAAAAGTTTGGGTTAACAAATATGCACTGAAGGATGCATTCGGGAACATCTACGAGAAATCGCCCGACGATATGCATCATCGCTTAGCAAGAGAGATCGGCCGGATCGAACAGAAGTATCCTAATCCTTTATCCGAAGAAGAACTATTTAACCTGTTTGACCATTTCCGTTACATTGTTCCGCAAGGGAGTCCGATGACGGGGATCGGTAATGATTTCCAGATCGCATCCCTGTCCAATTGTTTTGTGATCGGACTGGATGGGAATGCCGATTCGTATGGGGCTGTCATCCGTATCGACGAGGAGCAGGTTCAGCTGATGAAACGGCGTGGTGGGGTAGGGCATGACCTGTCCCATATCCGTCCTAAAGGATCGCCGGTAAAAAATTCGGCGTTGACCTCTACCGGATTGGTTCCTTTTATGGAGCGTTATTCGAACTCCACCCGCGAAGTCGCTCAAGACGGGCGTCGTGGCGCCCTGATGTTGAGCGTATCCATCAAACATCCGGATTCCGAATCGTTTATCGACGCCAAGATGACGGAGGGTAAGGTGACGGGAGCCAATGTTTCGGTGAGGATTGACGATGAGTTTATGCAGGCTGTTGTCAACGGTACGACCTATACTCAGCAATATCCGATAGATTCCCCTGATCCTGTGATGACAAAAGAGATCGATGCAGTGGTTTTGTGGAAAAAGATCATTCATAATGCCTGGAAATCGGCGGAGCCTGGCGTGCTTTTCTGGGATACGATTATCAGGGAGTCGGTGCCTGATTCCTATGCGGATCTGGGATTCCGTACCGTATCGACAAATCCTTGCGGAGAGATACCGCTTTGTCCGTATGACAGTTGCCGTTTGCTTGCCGTCAACTTATATTCTTATGTTGTCAATCCGTTCACTAAAGAGGCTTACTTTGATTATGAGCTATTCAAGAAACATGTGGGGTTGGCGCAACGGATCATGGATGATATTATTGACCTGGAATCGGAGAAGATTGAGAAAATCCTTGAAAAGATCGATTCCGATCCCGAATTGACCGAAGTCAAACAGGCGGAGCGGCATTTGTGGGAAAAGATACGGAAAAAAACGCTTGAAGGCCGCAGAACCGGTGTCGGCATAACCGCCGAAGGAGATATGCTGGCCGCATTGAATCTGCGTTATGGCACGGAAGAGGCGACGGATTGCGCAGAAAATATCCAGAAAATATTGGCATTGTCGGCATACCGTTCTTCTGTTGACATGGCTAAGGAGCGGGGCGCGTTTGAAATTTATCATGCAAAACGGGAAGAGAAGAATCCGTTTATCAATCGTTTACGGGCGGCTGACCCGGAGCTGTATAAGGATATGGTCAAGTATGGACGCCGGAATATAGCCTGTTTGACGATTGCCCCTACCGGCACGACGAGTTTGATGACGCAAACCACCTCCGGTATTGAGCCGGTCTTTTTGCCGGTGTATAAACGCCGGCGCAAAGTGAATCCGAACGATGCTTCCGCACGGGTTGATTTTGTTGATGACACAGGTGATGCATTCGAAGAATATACGGTATTCCACCATAAGTTTGTCACCTGGATGCTGGCCAACGGGTATTCCGCTTCGAAAAGATATACGCAGGAAGAGGTTGATGGTTTGGTAGAGAGTTCTCCTTATAATAAGGCGACGTCGAACGACGTCGATTGGCTGCATAAGGTAAAAATGCAAGGCCGTATCCAGAAATGGGTCGATCATTCGATTAGTGTGACCATTAATTTGCCGGCCGATGCGTCGGAAGAGTTGGTTGATACATTGTATATAGAGGCATGGAAATGCGGATGTAAAGGATGTACCGTATATCGTGACGGCTCCCGTTCGGGCGTTTTGTTGGCTACGGATAACAAGAAAAAAGACGATTGCAACTGCATGGAGCCGCCTGTTATTGTCGCCAAACGGCCGCGTGAACTGGATGCGGATGTGGTGAAGTTCCAGAATAACCGCGAAAAATGGATCGCTTTTGTCGGGTTGCTGAATGGTCGTCCGTATGAGATCTTTACCGGTTTGGCCGATGATGAAGAGGGGATTATGCTTCCCAAGAATGTCTCCAAAGGGACGATTATAAAAAGTTACGACGACGATGGGAATAAGCATTATGATTTCCAGTTCAAAAACAAGCGTGGCTACAAGATGACCATTGAAGGCTTGGATGGCAAGTTTGATCCTGAGTTCTGGAATTATGCGAAACTGATTTCCGGTGTGCTTCGTTATGCCATGCCTATTGACCAGGTCATTAAATTGGTTCAGGGTATGGAGTTAAACAGCGAATCGATTAATACATGGAAGAACGGGGTGGAACGTGCGTTAAAGAAATATCTTCCTAACGGAACGGCGGCAAAAGGCCATACCTGTCCGAATTGCAACCAGGAAACGTTAGTCTATCAGGAGGGTTGTCTTATTTGTACAAACTGTGGCGTTTCCAAGTGCGGATAAACAGGATGAACGTTTCCTTTAACATCCATTTCCATACTGTTTGGGGGCAACGACTGTCCGTCGTCGGCTCTGTCCCTGAATTGGGGATGTGGGAGCCGGCCTTTGCCAAGGAGATGACGTGTCGGGGGAATGGTCACTGGCAGTTGGAATTGGCGTTATCGTCCGGTGTGCAGGAGATTGAATACCGGTATTTCCTGAGTGGGAACGATAAACCGATTTTTGAAGAATGGGAGAAAAACCACCGCATCGTGCTGGATGACCAGGCCGAACGGTATACCTTATATGACTATTGGCAAACCCGTCCGGCGAATCCGGCCTTTTATTCGTCTGCTTTTACGAAGTGTCTGTTTGCTCGTCCTTGCCGTACATCCGAAAGAGTGGCAAGGAGCAGGAAACAGCTTGTCATAAAGATATCCGCTCCGCGTGTTGAAAAACACCAGCATTTGGCCATATCGGGGAATCAGGCGCGTTTGGGCAACTGGGACACAAAGAAGGCGCTCATCCTTAGCTGCGATGCGTTTCCCGAATGGCAGATCACCTTAGATGCAAGCGAGATCACCTATCCGTTGGAATATAAGTTTTTGGTTGTAGATGATAAACATGAACTTGTGTATTGGGAGACGGACGAAAACCGGAAGCTCTATGTGTCTTCGCAGATGGAAGGTGAAGTGGTTGCCGTGTCCGGATTGTATTTCAGGGATAATCTTCCCTTGTGGAGATGCGCCGGAACGGTGATCCCTGTTTTTTCCTTGCGTTCCGGGCAGAGCTTTGGCATAGGTGATTTGGGAGATCTCCGCAAGTTTATTGACTGGATAAAGAAAACGCACCAGCGGATCATCCAGGTTTTGCCGATGAATGATACAACGATGAGCTACACCTGGTTGGACTCTTACCCGTACAGCGCGATTTCGATCTATGCCTTGCATCCGGTGTATATAGACCTGTTGTGGATGGGCGCACTGAACGATGCCGGAAAGGCGGCGTTTTATGCGGAAAAACAAAAGGAGTTGAACAGCAAAGAATCGGTAGACTATGAGGGTGTCCTGACATATAAAATCGACTATTGCCGTATATTCTTTGAACAGGAAGGGCAGTCTTTGTTGGAAAGTCCGGAGTATGCGGCGTTTTACCGGGAAAATGCGTCATGGCTTATCCCGTATGCCGCCTATTCTTATTTTCGTGATACGTATAAGACGCCTGATTTCTCCAAATGGGGGGGTGATGCGATCTATAATAAACAGCGTATAGACCGGTTATGTGATAAAACAAGCGAAGCCTATCCTGAGGTTTCATTCTTTTTCTTTCTGCAATTCATCTTGCACACGCAATTCAGGAATGTGTCCGATTATGCCCGCAGAAACGGGATTGTTCTCAAAGGGGATATCCCTATCGGGGTGAACCGTACAAGTGTTGAAGTCTGGACGGAGCCTGACTATTTCAATTTAGACGCTCAGGCGGGAGCTCCTCCCGACGACTTTTCGGTAAACGGTCAAAACTGGATGTTTCCGACCTATAATTGGGAAGCGATGGAAAGGGATGATTTCTCGTGGTGGAAAAAGCGGTTGTTGCATATGAATAATTATTTTGATTGTTTCAGGATTGATCATATCTTGGGGTTTTTCAGGATTTGGGAAATCCCACAGGAATCCGTACAGGGGTTGCGCGGCCATTTTAATCCGGCTCTTCCCTTTTCGAAAGAAGAGATCGAGCATTATGGCCTGTCATTCAATGAGTCCCGTTTTACTACTCCCCATATTCGTTATGACTTTTTGCCCGAGTTGTTCGGTGACCTGACGGATGAGGTTAAAAACGCTTACCTGGCGCAGTCGTCGTCCCGGCACTTCGTTTTAAAACCTTTCTGTGATACGCAAAGGAAGATAGAGGCCTTGTTTGATGGGAAGGGCGATCAAGCGTCGCTCCTGATAAGAAACGGACTGTATGCCATCGCCAATGAGACACTGTTTTTACCCGACCGGCATGAAAAAGGGAAATTCCATCCGCGTATTTCTGCCAACCAATCATTTATTTACCGTGAGTTGACGAGTTCCGACCGGTACGCGTTCGACCATTTATATTGGGAGTTCTTTTATCACAGGCACAATCATTTTTGGCGGGCGCAGGCCTTCAAACGTTTGACGCCTTTAATCGCCTCTACGCAGATGCTGGTTTGTGGGGAAGACTTGGGCATGATACCCGAATCTGTTCCCGATGTCATGAACAAGCTGCAAATCCTTAGCCTTGAGATAGAACGTATGCCGAAAGCTGCGAATCGTGAGTTTGCCGATTTGCGGTATTTGCCTTACCTTTCGGTCTGTACGACGTCTACGCATGATATGTCGCCACTCCGGAATTGGTGGAAAGAAGACCAGGCAAAGACAGAGCGGTATGATCGCCACGTCCTGCAATATCCCGCCGGCGCTGTGCCGGATGAATGTACGGCTGAAATAGCCACTCAGATTATTTCCAATCATTTGGCTGCTCCATCCATGTTGGCTATTATCCCGTTGCAGGATTGGTTTGCCGTTGATGATACAATAAAGAGGAAGGATATTGAATCGGAACGGATAAATATCCCGGCAAATCCGGCGTATTATTGGCGTTACAGAATGCACATTACAATAGAACGTTTGATGGATGCTGACGTGTTGAATGATAAAATTAGATTCATGATTGAACAGAGTAAAAGAAAATGAATACACGTATTATCGTTCATTCTCTGTGGAAATCATGTTACACACTCCGCTGAATTTGGCATTTGGCTCTATCTCCAACGTTTGGGCATAGATATCTCCCGTCACAATGGCTGATGCTTTCAAGACCAGCGCACCGCTGGTTCGTATGCTTCCGACCACCGTCCCGAAGATTTCGGCATTGACGGATACAATGTCCCCGTTGATTTGGCCTTTAGGGCCAATGACAATTTTTGCGGCACAATTGATATTCCCTTCAACCCTGCCGTTCAAGCGAAAATCTCCATCAGTGATGATGTCACCTTTTATAGTTGTACCAACACCAATAATATTATGTAGCGCGCTTGATGACGCTTCTTCCTTAAACTTTATTTTCATAGTAAAAATTATTATGTATATAATTATGACAATTTGCAAATATAAAATTATATTTTTGCAATATTGGCTTGTTGGTAGACTTTTACCTCTTAATTATCCTAAATATGGTAAGTAAAATTGAACTGAACAATCTCAAATTCTATGCTTTTCATGGTGTATTGCCTCAGGAAATGCTGGTGGGGAACAACTTTCTGATCAATCTGACCCTCACCGCCCCGATAGAAAAAGCGGTGTCGAGCGATGATCTGGATGACACCATTAATTATGCCACAGTATATCATCTGATCGAGAAGGAGATGATTATCCCCTCTAAATTGTTGGAACATGTGGCAGGCCGTATCCTTCGTTCCCTGAAAACGCACTTCCCGCAGTTGGAAGAGATCGAATTAGTCGTGTCGAAATTGAATCCTCCTATCGGCGGGGAGGCAGACCGTGCATCGGTCATTCTGAAAGAGACATACGATACGGTATGATTGAAGGAATACAGGTGATCGGTTTTGATGCCGACGATACGCTTTGGGTAAACGAAGCGTACTTCCTCGAAACGGAACGGGAGTGGCGGCGTCTTTTAGCGCCGTATGCCGGCGAAGAGACCGCTTCCGCCGAACTGTACCGTACGGAAATGCAGAACATGCCCCTTTATGGATACGGCGTAAAAGCCTATATGCTTTCCCTGTTAGAGACAGCCGTCCGCATCACGGAAGGAAAAGCCCCGGCACAGGTTTTTGAACACATCATCCGTTTAGGCAAAGAGCAGCTTTCCCGTCCGGTAGAACTTTTCGACGGAGTGGAAGAGACCCTCGGCGCATTGGCGGGGCGGTACCGGCTGATCTTAGTCACGAAAGGCGACCTGCTCGATCAGGAGCAGAAGCTGTACCGTTCCGGTTTGGAACACTTTTTCCATCATGTGGAGATCATGAGCGATAAAACCGAAAGGGCGTACAATCAATTACTGAAACATATCGACATACGTCCCGAAGAGTTCCTGATGATCGGCAATTCCATCCGTTCCGATATCCTTCCTCCCTTAGCTTTGGGGTGTTATGCCATCCACGTCCCTTCCCTTGCAGTATGGGAACATGAAAAGGTCGATGCCCCCCTTGCACACCCCCATTCCTATACAGTCGGGTCGCTCAAAGAGATCATCCCCCTGCTCACAGGGGAGGATTAAGCGCTATTTGATGTAATAAACGTCTCCCTTCCTTGTCCATGTGAAGGGCAGACTTTGTGACACCACTTTCAGGATTTGTTCCAACGGCTGTTTTTCATCAAACGTACCGGACACCATCATCGACGGATCGGTTAATTCCTTGTTTATGATACGGATATCTGTGCCGTATTCCTTCCCTATATTGGCAATCAGTTGGGTAAAAGGGATCGTCCGGTATTTCAGCAACCCGTCTTTCCATGCAATTTCCTTTTCCACATCCACGACCTCGATGTCTACGTTTTTGTCGGCATAGGTAAAGGTCAACTGCTGGTTAGGCACCATCGTGATTTTCCGCTCTTCAGATTCGAAACGGATAGAGCCTTCCACCAGTGTGGCGATTATTCTCTCCGGATCGGCATCAATCCTGACATTGAATACGGTGCCCAATACCTTGATGGCGACATCTTCTTTCGTTCCATGGTCAAAAGCCACCTCAAACGGTGTCGCCGGGTTGTTGACGACTTCAAAAAAGGCTTCGCCGTCTAATTTGACGTGCCGGTTGTTTTTCCCATATGTATCCGTGTATGTCAGGCGGCTATGCTTGTTCAATGTGATTTTCGTTCCGTCGTTGAGTGTGAAAAACACTAGTGTCCACTAAAAACCATTAACATTCGTTGCAACATACTATAAATCATTGTTTTTAATAGCTAAATCCCGCGTGTACTTTTGAATTGACTAATTTTACCCCTTGTGTCAAAAT
>JAISQD010000089.1 GCA_031274415.1 Tannerellaceae bacterium
CTCCAATCATCTCGTCGCCTGCGGGACTTAGCGCGGGGTGGGCGCTCGGCTATCCGGAAGTTTCGCCTTCGGCTCCACATCCGGTTATGCATATCCCGTCCCCCTGCGGGGACTAAACATCCACACAATTACCCACTCTATTCGTTATAGAGCCTAATTTTTTTGATCCTGTGTTTAGGCTCAGCTACCCAGTTAGTGCGTCGTCACGGGTTAGTTAGGTAGTTCCGGCGGCATGGGCATACTCCATCTGGGAGGAGAAATGACAGGTCTGTGCGGGATCGTTTTCAATCGCTTTAAAACCGAGAGGCAACATGATAGAATGACGAATAAACGGCTCTTTCTTATTCGGGGCACGCATATCCGTCATTCGCTTTATTTCGTTCCAAATCGGGAGACATCTATTTTTTTGTCAGAGGGTTTGACATCTCCAAGCCGGAGAGTAAAGGAGACGGAGATAGATCGTGAATCCGGTATGATGTTCATTCTCAGGTTTTGAGAGCTGTATTTCATCGTCATATCCGGCATCCAGCTATTGAACAGGTCAGCGCCTTTCAGTCTGAGTTCAGCCATGTCGCGCCAAAAAGTCCATTTGATTCCGGCATCTACATTCCAGATATCGGACAGCTCAGCCGGGCCTTGGATGTTTTTGGTTATGTATGCTCCGGTGATTTCCAGTTTTATAGCCGGTTTGGACGAAATCTTGATCGTATTGTCCAGCCGTGAGTAGAGGGCAACATTGTCTTTTTTGAATGAAATATCATGGAAATGAGCGCTTTTGACTTTGTCGTAGAACCCATTAAGTGTCAGGCGGGACTCCAAAGCCCGGCCAATAGTAAATGGGATGATCAAGTTTAAGCCTGCCATCTGTTTATAATTAAAATTCAGGGACTGATAGATCAATGCTAGTCTATCCGGCGCCTGGTAAGGTAACTGGGCGGAATAATCTTTCATATAATGATAGAAAGCGGTCAGGATATATTTACTCTTCAGGATGTAGCTTAGTTGGCCGGAATACTCCCTGTAGGGCTTCAACAGCGGGTTTCCATGGAGTTCTGCATATCCGTTCAGGTAACTGATTCCGCCATGCAATTCCCAATAGGTAGGATACACCTTGTCTGAAGAGAACGAAAGTTGCATGATATGGGAGGGGGAGATGGAATAGGTTGCTTCCAGCGCAGGAAAGACAGTCCATTCGTCAACCTCTGCCAGCGTGTAATATTCCCCTGTCAGTGAGGCTGATACCGACAACTTGTCTCCCATGCTCTTTTGGAAGCCGGCATAAACATTGGCCGTATATTCTTTCAGTTTACTATCCATATTGGAAGCCGGCGTGTTTTGCCCTGTCCCCCTATCATACTTCTGTGCGCTATGGTCTGTGGCGTACAGGTATTGTGCCCCGTATGTAAGTGTCCAGCTTTCAATAGAATGGCTGTGGTCGGCAAATAGCCTGTACCGGTTGATCTCTTGCTGGGAATGTGCTATAAAATCATGCTCTTTCTGCTCTTTTTTTTCTGTGAAATGTTGAGAAGTACGGTCTCTGTAACCGGTGTATTCCATGCCGGCTTTCAGGCCGGACGGGGAGGAATAGTCCAGCAGTATATGATGCATTTGTATGGGTTTATCTTCTTGCTTATGGTTGGTCGACTGGGAAAAAATGCCGTTCGAGTTTTCGTTATTGTTCAATCCTGCAATGATTTGTGAGGTATAGGCGAGGCCGAGCCTATCTTTGTCTGATAGCTTGTAGTCCATCCCCAGGCGGAGATTGTGTTCGTTCGCTTGGCGATCTCCCCTGTTAAATTGCCCGATCTCGTGAACGGCTCCGTTATATAAATGATAGGAGTAGATGTCTACATCGTTTTTTGTATGGTTTAGGTTGTAGGAATAGTTGAGGTCTGTCGTCAGCTTTGGCGTTGAGAACTGTAAAAAGGCTCCGGCTGTGTAGTTCGCATGGTGTTTTTGTGCGTACGCCGTATTCACCTGTCCTGACAACCCGTTGGTTGAACCGCCTCCTTTCAGGATAATGTTAATGGCCGCCCCGCGTATATGGTATTGCGGAGGGGTACTGTACATGATTTCAGCCGATTGAACTTGATCGTATGGTAGCATTTTCAAGGCGGCTATCAGATTGGCGGCCGGCATTGAAGTCATTTTCCCGTTCACTAAAATAGTGACTCCGGTCGAACCGGCCAGCATCAAACGACCGTTTTGTTCCCTGACGCCGGGTAATTGAAGCAAGGATTCGTAGGTATTGCTTACGACTTTCCCCTGTAATAAACGAGGCATATCATACGTAATCTTACCGTCAACAAGTTTGACGACAGGACGTTCTCCTTTCACCACAATGTCTTCGAGCTGGTTGTCTTTCTCCGTCAACTGAATGATGATGTCATGCCGGCCGGTATAGTGGTTTTCATACGTTTCGTAAGTTAAATGTTGGACGATCAGCCGGTACGACGTTAAATCCGAAGCCATATTAAAAGCGCCCAACGCGTCGGTAGTGGTAGAGTTGACGTAAATTGAATCCGGCGTCTGCATAACAATTGTTGCATTTTCAATAGGTAACCGATCCCCGTTGATAACGATTCCATTGATCGTTTGCGCATTGGCGCCAGGCGTCAATAAAAGTGACAATAAACAAAGTCTTATTCTTTTCATAACTGTATTTTTTGACAAAGGTGAGTGTAATTTCCACACAGTTTCATTATCAGATGCTTATATAATCTTATTTAGTCTTATCACACGGAACTATATAGCATTCAAAGTTGTATCTTTGCTTTTGTATAGAGGTAATAGAGGTAATATGTGGAGATTTAAACATGTCATAGTCGTCATTATCGTGAGCATATCTGTACTCTTTGTGTTCAATATCGTCTATTTAAGGGGCTTGTTTCATTCTATAGAGGTGGATACGGAGCGGGTTATTTCTTCATGTATAGAAGAAGCTGATAACAGGGAGATGCAAATCCGCATGGATATACTCTCCCGATACCCGGATGATATCCATGCCATTATGATTGATAAATCTTTCAGGCTTGATTCTACATCGGAAACCGGTATTCTTCAAACGACAATCCGCTCTATGAGAAGCAATAACGATACGGCAACCAAAGTTCGTTCGGAGGCGTTAGGCCTCCGTGCTGCTTTCAGTCAACTCTTACATGAGATCAGGTCGACCATACACCAGAATCTGGATGATCTATTGCCTGTCGATTTGCAAAAGTTGGACAGCTTACTCATCATTGAGTTAAAAAATAAAGGCATTCATTCGGAGGTGTATTATACGGAAATAGTAGACAAAGAAACAGGAACCGTTTTGCAAACTTCACGTGAAGAGTCTTCCGGCGGATCAAATGACGATTATTCATTCCTATACACGTATGATCCGGACAACAACCATGCCTATAAAGTACATATCGCTTCGTTGACACGTATCGTTTTTAAACAAATGTCAGGCATTTTGATTTCTACCTTTCTTATAATCATTCTGTTGGGTATTGCATTCTGGTATCTTATCAGGACTGTCATGCAACAAAAAACACTGGAAGAAATGAAAGACGACTTTACGAATAATATGACGCATGAGTTAAAAACGCCGATAGCTGTTGCCTACTCCGCTGCCGATACGTTGTTGAATTTCAGGCAAGGGGATGATCAGGAAAAACGGAAGAAATATCTTCAGGTGTGTATTGACCAACTCGCACATTTGAACGGCCTGGTTGAACAGATCCTGTCGGTGAGTATGGAAAGAGGCAAATCCATAACGCTTCATGCAGGCTATATCGAAGTGAAGACCGTGATTGATCAACTGATTGAATTACATCAGGTAAAAGCGAAAAGGGAGGTGGTGTTCCGGGTTCGCATAACGCCGGAAGAGATGACGATGTATGCTGATCCAGTTCATCTGAACAATATCATCAGCAATCTGATTGACAATGCAATAAAGTATTCCGGAGAGAAACCGGTTGTAGAAATAACGGCGTATCGGGAAAAGGCGTTTAATGTGTTGACGGTAAAAGATCATGGTATAGGAATTGCGCCCAATCATATCGAACATATCTTTGATAAATTCTACCGGGTTCCCAGCGGCAACCTGCACAATGTAAAGGGGTATGGTCTGGGGCTATTCTATGTCAAACAGATGGTGGAAAAGCATAACGGAAGTATATCCGTCAAAAGTGAGGTGAATAAAGGGTCTGTTTTTACGATAAAATTACCCATACAATGAATGAGAACAAGAAACCGAAAGTCCTTTTGGTTGAGGATGAAACAACACTCTCAATGATTGTTAAGGACACATTGGAAGATGAGGGGTTTGAATTGATGCATGTACCGGATGGCGTCAAAGGGCTACACTGCTTTCATACCGGGAAACCTGATGTGATCATCGCTGATGTCATGATGCCGGAAATGGATGGGTTTGAAATGGTTAAAAAGATCAGGAAGATCGACAGGACAACTCCTGTATTATTTCTAACGGCACGATCTACGTTGGACGATTTGGTGAACGGTTTTAATCTCGGCGCAAATGATTACCTGAAGAAGCCGTTCAAGATGCGGGAATTGGTAGTCCGGGTTAAAGCATTAGTCAACAGGACTATACCAATGGGAACCAGCGATGAGACCTATGAAATTGGCGATTACCAATTCAATACCACCACACAGATCCTGTCATACAAAGGACAAAGCCGGGAGTTGTCGTATCTGGAAAACGGAATACTCAAACATTTATGTAGTAACCGTAATAAAGTAGTTGAAATCAAAGATATCCTGTGTGATCTATGGCATGACGACAGCTATTGTAACAGAAATAGCCTGCATGTATTTATATACAAACTAAGGAAACTGTTGGCAGAGGATACACGGATTAAAATAGTAAATATAAGAGGAATCGGATATAAATTGATTGTTATACAATGACATAAAAAACAATACAACGTTCACGACTCGTCAAACATTTCGGCCACTTTTTCCAGAGCCATGCTTCGTGAGCCTTTTATCAGGATGTAATGGTTTTTTAACGGGTTCGTTCTTAATGCGGCAATCAGCTCTTCGGTAGAGGCGAAGGTGGTAAATGGGCTGCCTGTTTTCGAGAACTGTTCTCCGCAGAGGAGCACTTTGTCGAAGTGGCAGGATTTGATCTGTTCGATCACTTTGCGGTGCAGTTCTTCGCTGGTTGCGCCCAGCTCTTTCATGTCTCCCAGAATAACGGCTTTGGGCGACAGGGGCAGATGGGCAAAGTTTTCCAACGCCGCCCGCATACTGTTTGGATTGGCGTTGTAGGCGTCGATAATCAGGTGGTTGGTGTGGGATTCCTTGTATTGCGAACGGTTGTTGTCCGGCTGGTAGGCTGCAATGGCGCGGCTGATCCGTTCGGCCGGGATCTTAAAGTAGCGGCCTACGGCTACGGCGGCTAAAAGGTTGTCCAGGTTGTAGCTTCCTATAAGCTGTGTTTGAACGGTATGTGTTTTGAGTTGCTGTTTCCAGTCGAATGTCAGGTAGGGCGTGTTGCCGGCTACGTGTCCGCAAACGAAGGCCTCTTCGGCTTCTCCATAGGTCACCTGTTCGATGCCCTGTCCGATCGCTTGCAACACGTTGTTTTCCTTTTTGATAAAGATAACGCCTTTCGTGTGGCGGAGGTATTCGTACAGTTCCCCTTTTGTCTTGACAATCGTATCGTACGATCCGAAACCTTCCAGATGCGCCGCCCCTATATTGGTGATTATCCCATAATTGGGCAGTGCGATACCGGCCAGTTCTTTGATCTCTCCCTGACGCCTCGCTCCCATTTCGATCACGGCCATTTCGTGCTCGTGGTTCATGCGGAGCAGCGTCAGCGGTACGCCGATATGGGTATTCAGGTTGCCTTCGGTATACAAGACATTGTATTTTGTCGACAGGACGGCGGCGAGCAGCTCTTTTGTGGTGGTTTTTCCGTTCGATCCCGTAATGGCGATGAGGGGTATCCTCATGGCTTTGCGGTGGCGCGAGGCCAGTTGTTGCAGCGTTTTCAACACGTTTTCCACGAGGATTGTCCTTTCGTTGATGACATAATCGGGATTGTCGATGATGGCGTAAGCTGAGCCTATGGAGAGCGCTTTTTCAGCAAATTGGTTTCCGTCAAACCGTTCCCCTCTCAAGGCAAAAAACAGCGAGCCTTTCGGACAGTTCCGGCTGTCGATGGTCACTTTTGGATGATGCAAAAATAACCCGTATAATTCTGATGTGGTCATACACTTGTTTTGTATAGCGTTTTGTAAAGTACAAAAGTAGCGGATATTATAATATTTCCTTACTTTTGTGGGAAATAGTGTATTAAATTTATTCACGTGGTTTGTAAGTCTATTAATATCAAGGGTTCTCTCGTTACTTTGGAAGCTCCTTTAATCATGGGGATTTTGAATATCACCCCCGATTCGTTTTATGCCGGCAGCCGGAAACAGACGGCAGAGGAAATAGAAAGGCGGATAGAGGCGATCCTCGAAGAGGGAGGCGATATGATTGATATCGGGGGATACTCGTCGCGGCCGGGCGCTGCGGACATCCCGGAAAAGCAGGAGAGGGAGCGGCTGGCCTTTGCATTGGGCATCATAAACCGGCGGTGCCCCGGTGCGGTTGTTTCGGTGGATACGTTTCGTGCCGGCATCGCCCGTTATTGTGTGGAGGAGTTCGGGGTCGCCATGATCAATGATATTTCCGGCGGGGAGCTGGATGCGTCGATGTTTGAAACCGTTGCGGATCTGCAGGTTCCTTACGTCATGATGCATATGCGGGGGACGCCGCAAACGATGCAGCAGCACACCGGATATGGCCATTTGACGGGGGATATCAGGCGTTACTTTGCCGAAAAGGTAGATCAGCTCCGGCAGATGGGGGTGAACGATATCATTCTTGACCCCGGTTTTGGCTTCAGTAAAACGTTGGAACAGAATTATACGCTTCTGCGCCATTTGGAGGATTTCGAGATGTTCGGCCTTCCCCTGCTGGTTGGCGTCTCCCGTAAGGGAATGATTTATAAAGCGCTTGGCGGTACGCCTGAGGATAGTTTGAACGGTACGACGGCGCTGCATACGATGGCGTTGTTGAACGGGGCGGATATCCTGCGGGTACACGATGTCAGGGAGGCTGTCGAAGTGGCCGGATTAGTGGCGGAATATAAGAAAGGGTAAGCTATGTGGATGCATGTTGGGATAAAGGATTTGATTGATATTTTGTTAGTCGCTTTCTTTCTGTATCAGACCTACCGGCTGATGAAAGGAACGGGTACGGCCGCCATTTTCAGCGGCGTGGTATCATTCATTATTGTTTGGATATTGGTCTCACAGGTACTGGAAATGCGCTTGATGGGTGCGATATTGGATAAGTTTATCAGCGTAGGGTTTATTGTGTTGATTATCTTGTTCCAGGATGAGATCCGCCGGTTCTTACTGGCGTTGGGATCGCACCGGGGGTGGAAATTTATTTCCAAGATATTCTCCAAAAGGACGAATCGCGACAAAGAGAATGAAAACAGGTATGTGACGCCTGTGGCTCTTGCCTGTATGAATATGGCGCGTAGAAAGACCGGTGCGCTGATCGTCGTACAGCGGGAGATGGATCTGTCGATCTACGAACATACGGGAGAGATGTTTAATGCCGACGTCAACGCCCGCCTGATTGAGAATATCTTTTTCAAAAACAGCCCGTTGCATGACGGGGCGATGATCATAGCGGATAACCGCATCAAGGCTGCCGCGTGTATTCTCCCGGTCGCCCAGAACGCGGTTATACCGAAGGAACTGGGATTGCGGCATCGCTCAGGCCTGGGTATGTCGATGGAGACAGATGCGTTGGTTGTCATTGTCTCCGAAGAGAGGGGGAAAATATCGGTCGCGCACAAAGGGAAACTGGCGGTGAATGTCACGGCGGAAGAGTTGCAACAACTTCTTTCAGGAGAACGGGAGGTGATCAATCTCTGTTAAACTTTCAAAAACTGATACATTGGCTTGTATATTTTATGGTCATATTGCAAACTCAATATGGCATTATCATTACTTTTGTATCTGAAAGAGAGAAATAATTATTAACATAGTATAAATTTTCTTCCATTATGGATTTGATTGACGACATTATTGCACGCGCTAAAGCAGACAGACAGCGTATTGTTCTGCCCGAAGGAACTGAAGAGAGGACGCTTAAAGCGGCTGATCGTCTGTTGGCCGACAGGGTTGCGGAGATTATTTTAATTGGGAATCCGGCAAAGATAAAGGAACTTGCTGCCGGTTACGGATTGTCCCACATCGAGAAAGCAACCATTGTCGATCCGGTGGATCACCCGAAGAAAGGGGTTTATGCCGATTTGCTTTTTCAATTGCGCCAGAAGAGGGGGATGACTCCGGAGAAGGCCTCTGTTTTGGTCGAAGATCCGTTGTATCTGGGCTGCCTGATGATCAAAGCGGGAGATGCGGACGGGGAGATTGCAGGCGCACAAAATACTACGGGGGATGTGCTTCGCCCTGCGCTTCAGTTGATCAAAACGGTTCCGGGAATGAGCAGTGTTTCAGGTGCGTACCTGATGTTTACTAAAAACGGACGGTATGGGGAGAATGGGCTTTTGGTCTTTGCCGATTGTGCGGTGATCCCTAACCCAACCGTCTCCGAACTGGCGGAAATTGCTGTTGCGACAGCAGCTACCACCCGTGCGATCACGGGGATAGAACCACGCGTGGCCATGTTGAGTTTCTCGACAAAAGGAAGCGCTACGCATGAGATGATAGACAAGGTGGTCGGGGCCACCCGTTTGGCCAAAGAGATGGCGCCTCACCTGAAAATAGACGGCGAATTGCAGGCTGATGCGGCTTTAGTCCCATCGGTAGGCGCACAGAAAGCGCCCGGCAGTGAAATAGCGGGAAAGGCAAACGTATTGGTATTTCCTTCGCTCGAAGTGGGGAATATTGCGTACAAATTAGTGCAACGGCTGGGAGAAGCGGAAGCGGTCGGTCCTATTTTGCAGGGCATGGCTGCGCCGGTGAACGACTTATCGCGCGGGTGTTCGTCCGGTGATATTTATAAAATGGTGGCCATTACAGCGAATCAGTCAATAGGGCTTAAAGCATCTAAACAAGAGGGATAAAAGAGATGAAAATATTGGTATTAAATTGCGGCAGTTCGTCTGTAAAGTATAAGCTTTTCGATATGGAGAGCCACGAAGTGCTGGCACAGGGCGGCGTAGAAAAACTGGGTTTGCCGGGTTCTTTCCTGAAGTTCACACAACCGGACGGAAACAAAGTGGTGCTGGAACATGACTTGCCGGAACACACGGCGGCCATCGAATTTATCCTGAGTATGTTGACGGACGGGCAGTATGGCTGTATCACCTCCTACAATGAGATAGACGCCGTCGGCCATCGTGTCGTGCATGGCGCGGAAGCGTTTAGCAGCAGCGTGGAAATCACGCCCGAAATGATTGGCAAGATGGTAGAATGCATCGACCTCGCCCCCTTGCATAACCCGCCGAACCTGAAAGGTATCCGTGCGATGAGCGCCTTGATTCCGGGTATACGGCAGGTCGGCGTGTTCGATACGGCATTTCATCAAACGATGCCTGACTATGCCTATATGTACGGGTTACCCTATTCGTTATATAAGAAATACGGTATCCGCCGTTATGGGTTTCATGGGACAAGCCACCGGTATGTCTCCAGGAGGGCTTGTGATCTGTTAGGCGTACCGTACGAACAGCAGCGCATCATTACCGCCCATGTGGGTAACGGCGGATCCGTTACGGCGATTAAGGAAGGCAAATCGGTCGATACATCCATGGGGTTGACTCCTGTCGAGGGGCTGCTTATGGGAACCCGTTGCGGCGATATAGACGCCGGCGCCCTTGTTTACCTGATGGACAGGGAAGGGATGGATGCCAAAGCCCTGTCTGACCTGATCAATAAGCGAAGCGGCGTATGGGGACTTTCCGGGATCTCTTCCGATATGCGCGAGATAGAAGCTGCCGTTGCCGCAGGAGACAGGCGTGCCATCCTTGCGATGAATGTGTATAACTACCGGATCAAAAAATATATCGGGGCGTATGCCGCCGCATTGGGAGGACTGGATATCCTGGTATTCACCGGTGGAGTAGGGGAGAACCAATGGAGTACGCGGGCTGCCGTGTGCCAGGAGATGGAATTTATGGGTATCCGGTTCGATACGGAAAAGAACTGCGGAACGCGTGGTGAAGAGGTGATTATCAGTACGCCGGACAGTCCGGTGACTGTGATGGTGATCCCAACGGACGAAGAATTTATGATCGCCGCCGATACCATGGAGATACTTAAAGATGCTTAAAAATACATATATGTAGGTATTGTCCCGCCACATATTTTGTTGGAACTTTGCCCTAAAGAATAAACATCATTAATAAAGGGAAAAATGAAAAAGATTGGCATTTTTTATGGTTCTTCCACAGGGACAACAGAAGATATCGCGCAACGTATTGCGAAGAAGTTAGGGCTTCAACCTGCCGATATACATAATGTCGGCGATGCGAATGTACAGGCGGTTATCCCTTACGACGTCTTGATTTTGGGCTCTTCTACGTGGGGCGTTGGCGATTTGCAGGATGATTGGGAGGATTTCCTGCCCAAGTTGAAGAAATTGGATTTGTCCGGTAAGGTGGTGGCTGTTTTCGGGACGGGCGACGCCTCTTCTTTCAGTGATTCGTTTTGTGATGCGATGGGTACGCTGTATAAGGAGTTGCAGCAGTCGGGATGTTCCTTTTGCGGGGCGGTCAGCGTAGAAGGGTATTCGTTTGACGATTCCGCTGCCGTTGTCGACGGTCAATGGGTCGGTCTGGCAATAGATGAAATCAATGAAAGTCGTTTGACGGACAGCCGTATCAGCCAATGGGTAGAAGAATTGGGTAACGCGTTATAGGGCGTTTAGTCTTCCTGCTCGAACTGTTTCAGTTCGAGCTTTTCTCCATTCCACTCAATATAGGAAAAATAGGTCATCCAGTCGCCGCTGATCAGGAGGCGGGATGTCCGGCTCAGCATGATATCGAGCATGATATGCCGGTGGCCGAAGATAAAGAAATGGATATCGGGATGGGTTTTGAGGTATTCTTTTGAGAAGTGTATAAGGTATTCGCCCGCTTCGCCCAGGTATTCCTGCGCCTCTTTCTCCTCCAGCCCGCTTTCCCTGCTGTTTAACGACCAGCCGAGCGCAAAGGCGAATGTCCAGCGCGGGTGGATTCCGGCATACAACCATTGGCAGAATTTGTTACGAAACAGCGTCCGGATGAACCGGAACGAGCGGCTGCGGAAATCGACCTCATCGCCATGCCCCAGGAAAAAACGTTTCCCCAACAGCTCTACGGTCAATGTAGAGCGGTGAATAACCGCACCAATCTCCTTTGGGAAATAGTCGAACAGCCAGACGTCGTGGTTTCCGGTAAAGAGATGGATTTCCACCCCTTCGTCGGAGAGTTCCGCCAGTTTGCCGAGAAAACGGACATACCCTTTTGGGACGACATATTTGTATTCATACCAGTAATCGAACATATCGCCCAGAAAGTAAATCGCAGAAGCGTCATGCCTGATACTTTCCAGCCAGCGCACGAGCCTCTTTTCAACGGCCACCGGGTCTTTATGGAAACGGGCGCCCAGATGTGCATCCGCTGCAAAATAGATTGTCTTTCCGTTTTCTTCCATCAAGAGGGCGCTGGGTTATAAAAAGCCTAATTCCAATTTGGCCTCTTCCGTCATCATCTCCTTATCCCATTCCGGCTCGAAAACAAGGTTGATATCGACATGCTGTACCCCCTCGACCGATTCCACTTTCATACGGACATCTTCTATGATAAAGTCGGCTGCCGGACAGTTCGGTGCGGTGAGCGTCATGTCGATCTGTACGTTCCGGCTGTCGTCGACCGTTACACGGTAGATCAGCCCAAGGTCGTAGACATTGACAGGGATTTCCGGGTCATATACCGTCTTCAGCATGGCGACAATCGCCTCTTCGGTTTGGAGAAATTCATTGTCCATAAAGCGCTCGTGGATTATTCACGGATGCGGCCTACATAAGAGCCGTCGCGCGTATCAATTTCAATCTTTTCACCTTCACTGATAAACAGGGGGACGCGGATTTCCGCGCCTGTCTCAACCGTGGCGGGTTTTAAGGTATTGGTCGCTGTATCTCCTTTCATACCGGGTTCGGTATAGGTGACGGTCAATACGACATGCGCCGGGAGTTCGCACGTCAGGATGGTTTCGCTTGAGGCGTGAACCATCGCTTCCACCATATCTCCCTCTTTGAGAAACTGGACGCCGCTGATCCCTTCGCCGGGGATCGAGATTTGTTCAAACGTTTCGGGATGCATAAAGTTATATCCCAGTTCGTCCTTATACAGGAACTGATACGGACGCCGTTCGATACGTACCTCATCCACCTTGACGCCTGAGTTCCACGTCTTGTCAATCACACGTCCCGTCGTGACGTTTTTCAGTTTCGTCCGTACAAAAGCCGGCCCTTTCCCCGGTTTGACATGGAGAAATTCAACGATAAAGTAATAATTCCCGTCGATATCAAGACACATTCCATTTCTAAAATCAGCAGTACTAGCCATACATTTTTATATATAAAAGCGTTAATAATGAATTGAGTGACAAAAATACGATTTCCCGCTAAAACATACAAGGTCGTTTACTCACAAAGTGTCGAATAAATGGATATAAGGCTCAAAAGAATACAATTTATTCCGTTGCGCGCCGGTTATTTCTTTGACTATCTCAAGCTTTTCCAAATCGGTAATCAAATTATAGGCCGTTTGTGGCGTCTTATTGATTAAGCCGGTTGCTTCGGCTACCGAAATGTCCAAACGCCCGAGGCATCTGTCCGCCCGGCTTAACAGCGAAAGCACCGACATATTATCAATGCACCATTTCCTGCATAACGGCGTTGGCTGAAAACTCTTGTAGTTGTCTTGGGTAATGTATGTACCGGATTTAAACTTCTTCATCTTTCCTCGTT
>JAISQD010000099.1 GCA_031274415.1 Tannerellaceae bacterium
CCCAATTTTACGCCGCATGTTGATTGTGGTGATAACGTAATTATCATTAACGCAGACAAAGTCGTCCTCACCGGTAACAAGTGGAACGACCGTATTTATTTGAGATATACCGGATATCCGGGCGGACAGAGGTCATATACTCCTGCTTCTTTGAAGGAGAAGGGCGAAGACCGCCTGTTCAGGAAAGTGGTAAAAGGGATGTTGCCCAAGAATCGCCTGGGTGCGAAGTTGCTGGGTAATTTGCACGTATATGCCGGAGGCGAGCATAAACACGCGGCTCAACAGCCGAAGTCAATAGATATAAACTCACTTAAATAATCACTATGGAAGTAGTAAATGCAATAGGAAGGCGTAAAGCGGCAGTTGCTCGCGTCTACGTAAGTGAAGGTACCGGGAAAATCTCTATCAACAAGCGTGACCTTGATCATTACTTTCCTTCTTCAATTCTTCAGTACATTGTCAAACAGCCGCTGAACACGCTGAATGTTGCCGAGCAATATGATATCCGCGTCAATCTGGTCGGCGGAGGCTTTAAAGGACAGTCTGAAGCAGCCCGTTTAGCGATTGCCCGTGCATTGGTCAAGATCAATCCGGAAGATAAACCGGCGTTAAGAGCAGAAGGTTTTGTGACACGTGACCCGCGTGTGGTTGAGCGCAAGAAACCGGGACGTCCGAAAGCGCGTAAGAGATTCCAGTTCAGTAAACGCTGAAAACAATTACGAATTACGCGTCTTAGTTATTCACTATTCGTTATTCACTAAAAAAGCGTTTAGTATCTAAATTGTCAGGATTTCTTTTTGCATCAAAAATGATGCGGCGAACTACCTGATGGTTGTATGGTAAAACAGAATGTAAACGATTTAAAAAAGAAAACAATGTCAAGAGTTAATTTTGATCAGTTATTAGAAGCCGGAGTACACTTTGGACACTTAAAGAGAAAGTGGAACCCCGCAATGGCTCCTTATATTTTTATGGAGCGCAATGGTATTCATATCATTGATTTACACAAAACAGTGGCTAAAGTCGATGAAGCGGCTGAGGTGATGAAAAATTTGGCGAAGTCAGGAAAGAAGATCCTTTTCGTGGCCACCAAAAAGCAAGCGAAACAAATTGTCGCCGACAAGGCGGCAGCAGTAGGTATGCCTTACGTTATCGAGCGGTGGCCGGGTGGTATGTTGACCAATTTCCCGACGATCCGTAAAGCCATCAAGAAGATGACGACGATTGATAAAATGACGAAAGACGGCACCTTTGATAACCTTTCGAAAAGAGAAAAGCTACAGATTACACGTCAACGCGCCAAGCTGGAAAAAATGCTGGGATCCATTGTCGATCTGACACGCCTGCCTTCCGCTTTGTTTATCGTTGATGTGATGAAAGAGCATATTGCAGTTCGTGAAGCAAACCGTTTGGGTATTCCTGTATTCGGGATGGTGGATACAAACTCCAACCCGACCAATATAGATTTCATGATTCCCGCGAATGATGACGCGACAAAATCGGTAGAGATTATTCTCGGCGCAGTTTGCGAAGCCATCAATGAAGGCTTGCAGGAGCGCAAGGCGGAAAAGATCGATACAACGGATTCGGCGGAAGAGGTGGCTCCTAGAAGAGAGCGCAAGGTGAAAGCTGCGGTAAAGAAAGAACGGACAAAGAGGGAAGATGAAGAGGCTTTGAACGCAAAAGTTCTCGCCAAAGTAGCGAAAGATATTGAATTGGAAGACTAATAAAATACGAGGAAATTAAGATTATGGCAGTTACAATGGCTGATATCTCCCACCTGCGCAAAATGAGCGGAGCGGGTATGATGGATTGTAAGAATGCTTTGGAAGAAGCAGGTGGTGATTTCGATAAAGCGATGGAGATCATCCGTAAAAAAGGTCAGGCTATTGCCGCAAAGCGTTCGGATCGCGATGCATCCGAAGGGTGTGTGCTGGCTACCGAAAAAGAGGATTTTGCAGCGATCGTTGCACTGAAGTGCGAAACGGATTTTGTGGCGAAGAACGAACAGTTTGTCGCTTTGACCCGTGACATCCTGAATATAGCAATAGATAAGAAACCGGCCTCTCTGGAAGACCTGCTGGCTTCCCCTATGGCTGACGGCCGCCCTGTTCAGGCGCATATTACCGACCGTATCGGGGTGACGGGTGAAAAGATGGAGCTGGGCTTTTATGAGTTTATCAATGGCGCTTCTACCATCTCTTATATTCATCCGGGAAACAAGCTGGCTACGATCGTGGCATTTAACCAACCGGGCGTAGCCTATCAGGTAGCACGTGACGTCGCCATGCAGGTGGCAGCAATGAATCCGGTGGCTGTCTGTCCGGAAGAGGTCGAACAAAAGGTAATCGATCAGGAGATGGATATCGCACGCGATAAGGCGCGTCAGACAGGAAAACCCGAAAACTTGTTGGATCGTATTGCCGAAGGTGCATTGCAGAAATTCTATAAAGACAACACGTTGCTGCAACAGGAGTTTGTGAAAGACACGAAATTGACGATCGACCAATACCTGAAACAGCAAAACAAAGACCTGACGGTAGTCGCTATCAAACGCGTTACACTGAACGTAGACTAAGGTCGACATGTTCATCCTATAAAAAAGAAAAGCTGCCCGAAACCGGACAGCTTTTCTTTTTTACCAGATAAGCCGGATGGATTGCGCCACGTTCAACAAACGAGATGTTCTTTGTATGATCATCCTGGTTACGGGCAACGACATTTAATCGGAATGCAAATCAGCTCAATTCCGCTAATGCTTTCCTGATGCGCCGGATAGCTTCAACCAGGTTCTCATCGGAAGTGGCATAGGAAAGGCGGAGGTATTCGGGAGCTCCGAAAGCTGTGCCGCCAACGGTGGCCACATGTCCGACCTCCAATAGATACATGGCTAAGTCGGCTG
Source organism: Tannerellaceae bacterium (assembly GCA_031274415.1). Lineage (GTDB taxonomy): Bacteria > Bacteroidota > Bacteroidia > Bacteroidales > Tannerellaceae > DFXE01. The sequence goes on from JAISQD010000099.1 coordinate 2,903, forward strand.
CATCATTGATTTTACGGTCTCCGGCGCTTTTCCCGTAGTATGCACTTACTTTGGGAAAAAGATAAAAAGCGCCTTGAGGAATATTGATCTGCAATCCCGGGATATCTTTACACAGTTCTACCACCAGATCGCGGCGGCGGAGGAACGCCTCACGCATCGTTTTCACACAGGTTTGATCTCCCGTAAAAGCGGCGACAGAGGCCTTTTGTGCAATGGAAGAGGCGCCGGAAGTATATTGCCCTTGTAATTTGTTGCACGCTTTTGCAATCCATAATGGAGCGGCGATGAATCCGATACGCCATCCGGTCATCGCATATGCTTTTGATACGCCATTGATGACAACGACCCGGTCTTTAATCGATTCAAACTGGGCAATGCTCTGGTGAGCGCCGACATAGTTGATGTGTTCGTAGATCTCGTCGGCCAGGACAATGATATTGGGGTAACGGGAGAGGACATCCGCCAACCCTTTCAACTCCTCTTTGCTGTATACGCTACCTGTCGGGTTGGACGGGGAGCAAAGGATCAATGCCTTTGTCTTCGGCGTGATCGCCGCCTCCAATTGTGCCGGCGTGATTTTGAAATCCTGTTCGATTCCTGCGGGGATGATCACATTTGTACCTTCCGCCAGTTTCACCATTTCAACATAACTGACCCAATAGGGAGCCGGAATAATGACTTCGTCTCCAGGCCCGATGATACTCAACAATACATTACAAACCGATTGTTTCGCGCCATTGGACACGATGATCCGGTCGGCAGTATACTCCAGGTTGTTTTCCTTTTTCAGTTTTTCTACGATCGCATTCCTGAGATCCATATAACCCGGAACAGGAGAATAAAAAGAGAAATTGTCGTCAATGGCCTTTTTAGCCGCCTCTTTGATATGATCCGGCGTAAAGAAATCCGGTTCTCCTACGCTCAGGTTAATCACATCAACCCCTTGGGCTTTCAATTCCTGGCTTTTTTGCGACATCGCCAGTGTTTCCGAGGGCGATAAACGTTCTAAACGATCCGAAACTTGCGTCATAATATTGATTTTTTGTATAGTTATTTAATGTTATGAAGCTCATGCCCCATACGCACTTTCTTTGTTTTCATGTAAAACTCATTGTATGGGTTGGGGGTTATTTCGATCGGGATATTTTCTACAACGGTCAGCCCATACGCTTCAAGACCTACGCGTTTAACCGGATTATTGGTCAGTAAGCGCATTTTACACGCACCGATATGGCGTAATATCTGTGCGCCCACGCCATAATCCCTTTCATCGGCCTGATGCCCCAAATGCAAATTGGCATCCACCGTGTCCAGGCCGTCCTCCTGCAATTTATACGCCTTGATCTTCTCCATCAAACCGATCCCCCTACCCTCCTGATTCAGATAGATAACGACTCCTTTCCCCTCCTCTTCAATCATCTGCATGGCTTTACGAAGCTGCTCTCCACATTCGCAACGCAGGGATCCGAAGATATCCCCGGTAGCACACGACGAATGTACGCGTACCAGTATGGGGTCGTCTTTGGTAAAGGTACCCTTAATCAAGGCGATATGTTCCAATCCATTGCTTTTCTGCTTGAAAGGAATCAGCCTGAAGTGCCCGTATTGTGTCGGCATATCCACCTCCACTCCCTTGTCGACAATGGATTCGTTTTGCAAACGGAAAGCGATCAGGTCTCTTATGCTGATAATCTTAATATCAAACTTCTTGGCAACTTTGATTAAGTCGGGGAGGCGTGCCATCGTCCCGTCTTCGTTTATGATTTCAATCAGTGCGCCGGCCGGATAAAGCCCTGCCAAACGTGCCAGGTCTACCGCCGCCTCCGTATGCCCCGAACGGCGCAATACACCACGGGAACGGGCACGCAGCGGATTGATATGTCCCGGTCGCCCGAGGTCGGACGGCTTGGTCTCCGGGTTGGCAAGCGCAAGGATCGTTTGCGCCCTGTCGTACATGGATACGCCGGTGGTACAGCCGCCGCCCAATTTATCTACCGTCACCGTAAACGGCGTTTCAAGGACAGAGGTGTTATTGGTCACTTGCATGTTCAGCTCCAGCTCTTCGCAACGCTCTTCCGTTATCGGGGCGCATAATACTCCCCGGCCATGCGTCATCATGAAATTCACTTTCTCAGGTGTTATCTTTTCAGCAGCAACGATAAAATCACCTTCGTTTTCACGATCTTCGTCATCGACAACGATCAGGAATTTTCCTTCCCTGAAGTCTGTTATCGCCTCTTCTATGGTGTTTAATTTAATCTCGCTCATATATTATTTTCTTTCGTTTTTAAATCGTTGATCATCTCTTTTAACTCATTGCTTACAGCCTGCACCGTTCGTATGTCCTGCCTAAGCAGCTTCCGTTGGTAAATGGCAAGGAAATAAACGAATAGCCCCAAAGGGAGGAAGCCCCCGATAAATAGGCCGACGGTTTTACTCAGGTGGCCGCCCAACTGTTTGTATCCTCCGATGACCGGATAATCCATCAGTTTGTTTAAAACAAGATTCTGATCGGAATTGCCCAGTTCTTCAATGATCGCCTCCATCTCTCCCGCTATCTGCTCTGCTGCCTGATCCTTACCGCCCTCTTTCCAATAAGTGATATAATTCATCCATCGCCTATGCCCGGACAGGTAGCCCTGGCATACGTCCGTCAGGCTGCCTAACCTCGAAACGAGGCTTGGGTAATCTGGGGTGAACATAATCACCTCTTTCTTTTCGATTTTCCGGGAAGAACGTTTCCCTATCATATTCTTTAGCGCGTTCAGGTAGGTGTCGGCGTTCAGTATGACCGAGTCGTTTACCGCCTTGTAAGTAAGAAAGATACCTAAAGGCGCCAGGAAAAACGCACCCAGCCACATCCCTTGCCATGCCTGCCATACGCCGTCGCGCGCCATCTTAAATCCTGTATTATACACGATATGATAAAAAATAAACAGGAGAACGGAAATAACGACCGGCATACCAAGCCCTCCCTTACGGATAATGGCGCCTAACGGTGCGCCTATGAAAAAGAAAGCAAGGCAGGTGAATAAAACCGTGAATTTAGAGTGCCATTCGGTGAAATGCCGCCGCAGTTTATAGGCCTCCTCGCCAATCACCATTGCCTTAAAAACATGCTCATTCCTGACGTTTTCGATGGCTGATTTCGCCCTGTTCAATAAAGCGACCTTATTGCCGGGCGATTCCGCCAGGTACAGACTGTCATAATGTAATGTAATAGCGGGAGGCGTTTCAGCCGCTTTTTCCGGCTCATTCGCTTCATTCAACGGGTGAAGAACCGGTAATGAGATGCTCTTTTTGTATGAGTTGTCATAAAGAATCTTGGAATTCAAATTCTTTATACTGTCTACGCGTACGGCAACCGAATCGATAAATAACTGCAGATCGGCCAGGTTCTTCCCCAGGTATTGGTTTTGAAAGAGGGATTCGTCCGTCCGGATAAAGTTCGCGTCAAATTCGATCAGGATATCTTTTGTCCCGAAAGATTCCCGCCTGTAGGGAACGGCCTCTTTTATCTGGGCGGAGTTGGGTTGTTTCCTCAAGTTTTCAAAAGATTCGCCATTATACAGCGTCAGGACAAGGAATAATTTATCGGCGGATGTTTTCAGCCGGCCCGAATCGGCCAGGATGACCCTTACATTATTGAACCCCTCCGAATAATCGGAGATCATGACATTCTTCAATAATCCGGTACGCTTATCTTTCTCTTTGATATAAACACTAAAGTCGGGGATCTCTTTATAAAAAACGCCCTCCGGAATATCCAGCTCCGGAGACTTTTGGCGCATGGAGTATAAAAGGGCATAAAGTTTTGTTTGAACGACAGGCAAGACATTATTCTGGAAGAAAAAGGCGCCGACACAGACAAAAGCGACAAAGATAATCAACGGACGCATGATATGGATAAGGGATACGCCGGCTGATTTCATGGCCAATAGCTCCAGGCGTTCACCTAAATTGCCGAAAGTCATAAGCGAAGCAAGCAGGATGGCCAGCGGAAGAGCCAACGGGACAAGCGATAAGGCGGCATAAAAGAACATCTCTCCTAAAACCAACATATCCAGCCCCTTTCCCACCATAAGGTCGATATACTTCCAAAGGAATTGCATCAGTACAATAAACTATCAAATTCCGAAAGTCATAATAAACAACGGAAAGAAAGTTTGCAGCATGAAAGTATATAATCGTTTTAATTTCAACATTGCCGATTGATTGAGAGAGCAAAAGTAGTGTAAAAAACGATATGATTCCTATCTGATTCTGTAAAACAAAGCTAAATGCCTAACGTGCGTTTTAATTCTTCTATCTGGGTATCCCATAATTCAATGGAATCCTGCTTCTCGTCGGGTTCGGCAAAGTCGGTGACTTCAAGCGCAGTAGCTCCCGTTAATTCGACCGAATGGATTTTAAATTCAAAGTAAGTGTGATCCTCTTCATCATCCATCCAATGGTAACGGACATTTATTTCAGGCTTCATCGACATGATTTCCGCCACCTGCTCTTCCTTATCCCATTTAAAAATATATTTGTTGTCATGAATAATGACGTCGTGAGCAAACCATGAAGATAATCCGGGAGGAGTCGTGATGTGATTCCATAAACTTCTTTTCGAAACAGTGCCCAAAATATATTCAATATGAAACTTCTCTTTTTTCATTAGGTTAAAATATTAAGTTTGGCAAGGTACATAAAAGAATCCAAACGAGCGATATAATAAAACAAAAAAACGCCTCTTCGCACCGAAAATCTCTCCACCCAAATGCCACCCCTGCGTAGGAAAGGGGGAAAGGCTTCATGATTTTTTTCAGGAAAGAGTTGCAGAAGACAAAAATAACCTCTACTTTTGCAGCGTCAAAAAAAGACGGTCATGGCGAGATAGCTCAGTTGGTTAGAGCGCATGATTCATAATCATGAGGTCCGGGGATCATAGCCCCGTCTCGCTACGTGGAACAGAGAGGATTGCAAGGAAATGCGATCCTCTCTGTTTGTTTGGCAACTTTTCCCCCACGGACGTTTCGATGCTTATAGACTAAGTGCACAAAACTTCTTCCACAAACTTAGCGACCGTTAGCCTATGCACTCCTAAAATCCTTGCAATAGCGCTTTTTGAAACCTTTTTATCCAGCAAATCCTTAATATCTGCTTCTTTGCCAGTAAGCTTCTTCACTTTTGACTTGCTACCTTTAGGACGCCCCAACACAACCCCTTCGATTCGTTTGCGGGCAAGGGCTTCTTTGGTGCGTTGAGAAATGAGATTGCGTTCAATTTCAGCAGACAGGCCAAAGGCGAATGCAAGCACCTTGCTGTTAATATCACTTCCTAAACGGTAATTGTCCTTGATTGTCCAAACCTGAATATCACGGTTCATACACTCATTTAGGATTCCCATAATCATGAGTAAATTTCTACCCAAGCGTGATAACTCCGAACAAATCAGGATATCTCCTTTTTTCATCTTTTTGAAAAATTTACCCAGTTTCCTGTCCTGAATGTTTTTTGAACCTGATGCGGTTTCTTCAATCCATCTGTCAATAACCATTATGTTTTTATCACAAAACTGGTTAATCTCAAAACGTTGATTCTCTACTGTTTGTTTGTCAGTGCTTACCCGAATGTAACCATAAGTCATAATATTCTCCATTTTTAAATTAAAAATTAATACTTAATTCTATCTGTATAGAATAAAACGAATATAGTCTAAATTATTACATACCATTATTATATACAGTAGTCCAGCGTTTTTATTAGACAGTCGTCGTCCATTTGCCGTTTTGGTTCGGACAGTTGGGTGGTACTTTCGCCCATTGAACAGCGAATAAAGGCTAAAATCGAGGCGGTCGGCACACCTTTGAA
>JAISQD010000131.1 GCA_031274415.1 Tannerellaceae bacterium
GCTTCTGCGGGATTGGCGGAGGCGGCCTGACGGATCTGCCATACTAACGTAAGCAGCGAAACGGCTGCGGTAATGATCAGGGCAACGGCAAAAAGCCACCAGGAAACAGGCGCCTTAAAAGCGAAGCCCTCCAAATAACGGGTAATGGCAAGCCATGATAGGGGAGCCGCCACGACAAAGGAGATACCCAACAAAAAGATATATTTCTTTAACAGGAGGGACATGATCTCTTTCGTCGTCGCCCCGTTTATTTTGCGGATCGTGATGTTCTTCCGTTGCCGCCTGACATCAAAAAGGGACAAACTGAACAACCCCAGCGAAGAGACAATAATAGCGATCAAGCTGAAAAGGGAATAGATCGTCGCCACCCGCTTGTCTTCCCTGTATACCGCCGCCACCTCATCGGCCAGAAAGGAGTAACTGAACTCCCCACCGACGATTTCATCGTAGGTTTGTTTCATAAAGGCGACCACCTCTTTTTCCCTGCCGGGAGTGTATGCGGCAATAACAGGATCATATAACCAGGAAGGTGAATAATAAATGACCACCGGATGCTGTGGCTGCGATAGATGGGAGGTATAGTAATCTTTTACTACGCCGACGATACGGTAAGGCGGATTGCTGTTCCTCTCTTCTTCACTGCCGGTAGCCCACCATAGCCTCTGAAAAGGCTCTAACTCGGCTTCCCTATAATCGTCGATCTCAAACAATTTAAGCGCCGATTCACTGACGATCAGGTTGTAACCATAGAAATCATCTTTATCATCTTCCAACAGTCGCCCCTCCACTAATTGGATATCGAACAGGTTGAGCCATTTCTCATCGGCGCCGAGCATGGTCACTTTTTTAAACTCCCCTCCCGGCTTTCTAAACTCAAAGCTGGAATGACGGGAATTCGGGCTATTTCCGATTATCCAATCCGTAATCAACGGGGATGCATCTAACTTTTGTTTTATTTCATCCTGGAACTGTTTCTCTTTTTCACGCTCTTCATCCGTAAATTTATTATACTCTTTCTGCCGGAGGAAAGGCACTTTAATGATCCCTTCTGTCCGGTAACCAATGTGTGCATGAAGCATATAATTCAATTGCTTGACAAAAAAGAGGGAAAGGATAATCATCGTAAACGTGATCACATACTGGAACAACAGGAACGCACGGCGCGAAAGCCCCGCCTTTCCACCCTTGGACACCTGTTGGAGAGAGCGGACGGGCGTGGAATACGTATAATGGTAATAGGGAAAAAGGCTTGTCACAAGCGGTAAAACGAACAACAAACCGAGCATAAAACGTCCATCGAACGAGGTATAAGGGAACTGGTCAAACCCCAGCACATTCTGTACAACCGGATTCAACGCCTCTGCAACCCCAAGCGCAAGAAGAAGCGAAAGGGCGATCAGGACAAAGTTCTCGGCAAACAGCTGGATAAAGATCAGCGACCCCTTTGCACCGAACACCTTTTTCATCCCGAACTCACGCCCCCTGTGCAGCACAACGACCGTATAAATACTGATAAAATTGACCACCCCGATCAACAGGATCAATAACCCTACGATAAACATGGCCGTTACATACACGTACCGCCCGTGCGCATAACCGGAATAGTCCATGATATCGCTTTCAAAATAGACTTTTTTGTAGGGATACAACTGGAAACGTCTATTTCCCCGGTCACCCATATTGATGAATGCATTATATTGCACGTTGATATCCTGATAGTTTACGCCAGGATAGAGCAATAGCAGCTTTTGAGGCATTACGGAAGGTACGGGATACAATTGGGAAGACAACACAATATCAAAGTTCAACATGCTTTTTGTTTCAGGCCGGCCTATCACGCCCGTAAAACGCACCTCTTTATTCAATGAGGCATACCGGATCGTCTTTCCGATGGGGGATTCTTCGCCAAAAAGCTTCTCCGCAAATGCTTTCGCGATCAGCGCATCTTCCGGCTGTACCAGATCGCCTGTCCCCTCAACAACCGGATAATCCGTTATCTGCATAAAATTGCTGTCCACCACCAAGACCGCGCCATTATACGTCCGCTCCCCATAGACAAGTTCACGATCCGCCATCCTAAAGAAAAGGGAATGCCGTTCTACGCCGGGATGTCCGGATAAATCGGCAAAACCGTTTTCCATGTTAGGATTGAATATCCCGCCGAATGCCAGCATATCCGGATAGTTGGAGTCTTCCATATACGTGACAAACATCCGCTCCAGGCGGCTGTTGAAATGATCGACCGTCAGCTCGCCATGCACATAGCGGAAGATCACGATTACACAAACCAGACTCAATGTCAAACCGATCACATTCACCGTCGAGTAGGAACGGAACGTCAAAATGGAGCGAAGGGCTAAGCGGATAATTTTCATACTGTTTGTATTATTCTGTTTTAATCGCTTCTGCGGGATTGGCGGAGGCGGCCTGACGGATCTGCCATACTAACGTAAGCAGCGAAACGGCTGCGGTAATGATCAGGGCAACGGCAAAAAGCCACCAGGAAACAGGCGCCTTAAA
>JAISQD010000191.1 GCA_031274415.1 Tannerellaceae bacterium
AATTACTGGGTGAGGGAGAAGCGGATGGTGATGCCGTAGCTGGAATTGGTGGTGGGGTAGGCGTTGCTGGAGACTAAGGGTTGGTTGATTTGCAGGTCGTAGAAGGCGCGTACTGTCAGCGCACGGCTCAGTCCGTATTCGGCGGAGAACTGGATGACTTTGGCCTGGTTGCCGCTGGTGGCTTGGGTGAGGTTGTCGGATATTTTACGGATCAGGGATTGCATTTTTTTGTAGGAGTAATCCAGTTTTACGGTCAGGTCGTTGCTGAAATCCCTGCTCTTCTTCATTTTCAGTATCTTGTTGAACTCGGCATATTTGTATCCGACACCGACTTTATACTCATCGGAAACAGCTTCAATGATCTGGTAGGAAGAGATATTGAGGTTCAATGTCCGCGTTGTCCGGTATTCCGTAAGCAGCGTGATATTGTTCAACAGGGTTCCTTCGACGCCGACCAGCGGGGTGAATCCTTCGGTAATGCTCACCGTCCCGATCACGTAGGGTGAAGAGGGCAAGACGTCATCGGTTTGTTTATCCAGCGTAAAGCCCAGCCCATTTCCGGCGCTGACCCAGTCGAGCGACGAGTTGTATCCCCCCACCGAATACGAGCCGCGATACTGATGGCTCAGCGTGACGCTTTTAAAGTACTTCTTTACACCCGGCAAACGCACCAGGCCGTCATACGTGATACGCCAGTTCGGCAACAGGCTGGCGAGCGAGGGAAAGGCGGACAGCGTGATGTTCTTCGCGCTTTTTCCGGTATAGGCCGCGAGGAATGCCGGAATCAATACATCGGTCGAATTTTCCTTCACACGGCCGTTGAGGGGACTGTATGGCTGGCCGGCCAGCGACGTATTGGCCAGAAATCCCGTTTGGGGATAAGATACGCCGGCATAGGCGCTTTCCATGCGTTCGGCTATGATTTTCCGGTTATTCAGGAACGTTTCGAACGTGGCGGAAGCGTAGCCGTTTCCGGCATCACCCACCCCTTTAAATGCAGTCCCCAAAGCGACTGTCGTCATGGTAAACGTACCACCGTAGATTTCCGGCCGCCCTTTGTACATGTATTGAACCGTTGTATTCCGCGTATCGACACGATCGGCATTCAGATTGATCTTCAATCCTGCGACAGGCTCCAGAAGCATGCTTGCCACCAGGTTTTTGGAGCTGTTTATGATGGCGGGATTGATATTGTTGCTATTCATGACTAAGAGGTCTCTTGCGATCAGTTTGTCGATATAGCTTCTGTCGACGGCGCCGAAAGCAAACCCCAGTCCGGGCGTCAATTGGCCGGCAGAGCGTCCTTGCCCGAACATGTCGCCGATCTCGGGGCGGAATCCGGGGATCATCATCCCGTCGGTCAGCGTATACTGGAAACCCACCTGCCTGACCATCATCAGGAAGCGGGCGCCATATTCCGCCGTTTGATACAGGAAGTTCTCCGAGAGGGGAGGTTTTGGGAAGATCGTGACTTTTACCTTTGCGGTATCGCGGTTCAAGATATTAATTTGTGTATCATCAACGGCTTTGAACTTCACGGCATAGCTCTTTCCATTCGCCCCTTTTGCTGTGACTAACAGCCTTTTCGTTTTCAAATCATGCTTGACGAGGGTTGTGCTGTCCGCACTCAGTTGCACCTCTTTCTCCACTTTCTTCTGCCGGTTTCTATCCGCTGCCGCCGTTTGGTTAGCGTTCCGGTTTCGTAGATTTGAAACGGCGGGGCGTGTCGAACCGGAGAATTTCTGGTTGACGGAGCGCAGGAATTTGTTTTTGTTATACAGGTTCAGGAGACCGAAAGTCCCTTGTACTGTTTCCTGCCGGTGATTCCTGATGATGTTGCCCAGCTCGGTGCCGGCGTCGATGGTCGCGCCGCGATCCCAGTTGTAGGAGGCGTCGTAGGTGATCCCGACGGTCATCCAATCCATTCCCGGCAGGCGCTGTAAGGGTACGTTCCAGGTCGCTTTAAACGACTGGTCGTATTTCAGGGGAGTACCCAAATCGGCGAGACTTTGCTTGATGGAGTCTTTCCAGACCTGGTATTGATCGGGATTCAGCCGTTTGTTGACCTGTACGTGCGGCTCTTCGATACGGGCATTGGTGCCGGAAGAGAAGGTTGCTTTCAGGTCGGTAGTGAAATTCCACGTCAAAGAGAACGCCCTGTCCCAATAGAAATTCTGACTAAAAGAGACCGGCAGGTTATTGCCTCCCGCCGCGTTGTTCAGGTCGCGCAGTTGTATCTCGTAGTAGTTCCTGACGAGGGCTGTCTGGAAACTAATCGTTGCCGGCAGGTAGTTAATGCTCAGCTGCTTCAGGTAATTGTTGTTTCGCTTCAGCTTCTCAAACGGGCGGAAAGGCTTGGCATATGGCGTATAGTTATAGCCGAAATTGGCGCGGTAATCTTGGGTCGTTTCATATTCCGTATCGGGCTTGTTGCGTTGGTTCTCACTGTAGGAATACCCCAGCGAGAAGTTGGCGGGATCGTATGGCATCGGGGTTTTGCTGCGTATATCGACCCTGACGTTGTTGAAGGCGATGCTTTTCGTGCTTATCCGTTCGCGTGAGAAGTTCAGGATAGAATCCCTTTCGGTTTTTGTCGCTGCGGCATCCAACGCCTCCTTGAGCTTGACATCCTGATCCAGCGGGTTGTATTTCGGATCGAGGATCTCTTTCGAATAGGCATAATAGAGGGGGACACTGACCTTGCTCTTGTTGGGGAAAAACTTTCCCAGCTCTACGGAAGTGGCCACGCTGTATTGTTTGTAATCGTCGAGGCGGCGTTGGTTGAGCGTTTGATCTAATCCTCCGAAACCGGCCGTCTCTATCCGTCCCGCCAGATTGACCGACCCCAGGTCGGAGAGGGCGATATTCAGGCTTCCGTTGGCTGCCCAGCCGCCCGATTCGTTGAAATCGGTGATGCGCAGTTCGTTGATCCAGACTTCCGCGCTTTTCATAGTGTTTGAGTTGTTACGTACCCCGATCATGATCACCTTGACTTCCGACAGGCTGGGATTACCGACCACCGTAACGGTATTGCGCGTATTGTCGGGATCGTATTCCGAATAGGGGGTTTGGTAGGTGACGCCGCTTATCCCTTCGCTCTTTGCCCTGTTGCGGCGGAGCTTGAGGTTCGTCAGCGTTTCGAGACGGAAATCCAGCAGGTTGTTTCTTGGCCAGACAGCCTCCTGGTCGCTGGAGTTGTTGGTGTTATAGGTGTTGCGGTGGGGAGTAAGCGCTAGCGGGACTTCGTATTCGTAATAGTTGTTTTTATAGTCGGAGCCTAAGCGGATAAAGACCGACAGCTCGTCGTTGCGGAGGTCTGTCACATCATTAATAAGCGATTCGGCATGTGTAAAGAGTTGCATCCGCTTATATTGGCGGAAGTCGTAGAACGTATTTTTATAGACCGCCCGTGCATCCTGCGAAGCTAAGTTGGTGATCTTCATGGAGAGCGCTTGCTCGTTCTGTTTCGTTATCTGGGGCTGTCCGGGGTCGATCATCCGTGTAATGCCCGGCGGCAGGACATAGTTGACCGGTTGGCGGTCGCCATTCTCTTCGATATTGACGGTCGACACATCCAACATCCCGTTGACCGCCGGCACTGTTCCTCTTTTGGAGAGGTCTTGTCCATAGCTGCGCCACTCTCCCCGCACCAACTTGAAGGCGCCGAAACGAAGGATTGTCGTATCCCTGAATCCGGTCATATACAAACGCATGAAACGGATGGTTTTGAAATCGCGGATAGATCCCACCACGCGGGTATACTCCTTCACCGGCACTTTAAACTGGTACCATGTGACGTTCTCTTCCGCCGAATTTTCCAACCGTACGGTCGCCGTTCGTTCGTTGACGATGTAATTCATCCCCACTTTCATACTGTCGGGGTGAAGCCGTATTTTGTATTGGAAATATTTCTCGTTTTCGTTCATGGTATTGTCCTGGTTGAGGTCTTCGACATCAGGCACGGAGCGGGAAGAGCCGTTGTACTGTTCGTTGCTGTCGTTGGAACGGGAGTTCCCTTCCGTCCCGTTATACCGTTTATAGCGATCCAGGATAGAGGTCTCTTCGCGGTCGAAAAGGGAGTTGCGGTAATGCATAAAATCATCGGCGGCCGGATCGACGGCTATTTTCTGGTAGGCGTCGGGCGTTAGCCGGCCTTGCAGCTGTTGCAGGTAGCCGGCATGGTGCGTCTGTTCGTCGGTAGAAGATAATCCGTCCAGCCCGATGTCCTGCACTTCGCGGGCGCCTGCCGAATTGTCAAACGCATACACCGTGCTCTGCTGGCGGGGCACCCTCCCCCAGACGGTCCGGTCTACTTTGGCCGTATCGCCGTCGATCGGCAGTCCGTTCTCATAAAACTTCTTTTCATCTTTCAGGATATCTTCCGATACCTCTCCCAGATTGAAATAGAGATATCCGCCTTCCGATTGGGGTTTATAGATATAGGGATCCAACATCCAAAACTCAATGTACTCGATATTGGACGCTTCAAAGTCTGTCTGATCTAATTTACGCATCATCCCCCCCCACCGTTTCTGGGGATCTCTCAGCCACCCGTCTCCGTCGAGTTCGTCCGCGATCAGGTTATACGGGCCGCGTTCGTTCGGGTAGTACGCCACATTCAATACGGGCAGGATATTGTTCTCGTTATACCCCAGCTGCCTGTTGGGAAACAGTTCGTCCGACCGGACCGAGCGCACGTAATGGTTGGATAGCTGGTCCCTGTCCCTTTTCAGGTAGGAGGGCATAAGGGATGAGTTGGTACGTGTAAACATCCCGTCGATATAATACCAGGCGAGCAGGGCGCGGTTCTTCCCGTAGGCGAGGTCGTTGACCGCTTTGGCCTCGTCGAATGCCTCGTAAGGCGTACTGGCCAGGTTCCACGGGTAGGGTTGCAGCAGGTCGATGCCGCTTTGCGTCGACTCGAAATCGTCTAAGTAGGAATACCCGCCGGTATATTTGTTTTCATAATGCCCGGCGATCAAATGGGCAAACTCGGCATTGAACGAGATCTGGCTGGGCTTGGTGAGGGTGAGTAGCGGCAGTTTATCGACGAGGTTGGTCAGCCACTGGCTTTCACCTTTATAGGCGGTGTTGACGCCCCATAGCGTATTCCGGATAGACTCGTCGCCAAAGGTTGTTTTCGTCGTCAGCGGCATTTCGGACAGGTGCATCAGCGTACCGCCCAACAGGAAATCCTTACTGAATTGGTACTGCAAGTCTACCCCCATCATGGTTTTCCGCTGCATGCTGTACATGTTTTGATTTTCGAGGCTGACACTGATCTGCGATCCGCTGTAGTTTTCGTTCAGGATCGTCACCGTGCCGGAGGTATAGTCCACCGTATAATCCACGTTCTCCGTCAACAGGACACCGCCGGCCGTCACCCGTACAGAGCCGCGCGCTACATTGCCGGCATCCAGCTGTATCTCCGTACCGGAAGAGGCTTTATACTCCCCCCGCAGGATAAACTTGTTCTTTTCGGCAATCTGGCGGGCAACGGTCAGGGTCGAGTCGTACAGCTCCTGGTAGACATAGGTATCGGCAATCCTGTCGTCGCCGATCTTCTTGCGCAGGTAAGAGCCGAAAGGTTCGACCGAAGGGAAGATGATCCGTCCGTTTTCGGGCAGCACCGTTATGCCCGGCACAAAATCAAAGAATCCGTCGGGATAGGGGTTGTCCCTCGCGTCTAACCTGTCGAGATTCATCACGCGCAGTAAGATGAGGCCGTTCACGTTGCCCTCCTGGAGATAGTTTAAATAGATACCGGTCGTATCGCTCTGGTAGAGGATATCTAAACGGAATTTCTCTTTCTGCACGGAATAGGCGTCTAACGAATAGATATTCTTCATCATCAGGTTCCAGTACATCATGTCGGGCGACAGGGTGGTCCCTTTCAGCAGTTTCACGAACAGGCAGGTGGTGGTGTTTTCTGCATTATCCGTCGAAAATTCGCCCACCTGGTACGCCACCCCTCCTACCTGGTAATCAAAAGCAACGGCTATGACCTCATCCGGCTGTAGCTGCGTACGGAGCGAGATATACCCCAACTGTTTATTGACGGTATATTCCGATTCGCTTAGCCGGCGGGCGCTCTCTATCTTTTCATATTCCCGTCCGCCCTCCATCGGCACGGTGGCCAATACCTGATTGACCCGGCTGATTTCCCTTGCTTCGGGATAATTTGTTTTGATATCCCCGTACAGGGTATTCGCCCCATTGTGCGGAAAATCATTGGCGCCGGAAGATTGGAAACGGCTGTTACCGATATGCCGCGAATCGTGTTCTGCCAGGTCGGTAAAGGCGACAATATTACGCGCCTCGCTGAAATTGCTGCGTTTGTTGGTGATCCAGACCTCCACCCTGTTGATACTGATCGGGGAACGGATGAAAGAGAGCTGTTCGACAAACTCGTCGTAATGGTCGCGAAAGTAATGGCTAAGGAAGAAGTGGCGGTTTTCGTCGTATTTGTCTACCGTAATCTCGAAGGGTTTTGTCTGTACCCCTCCTTTGGAATTGACGGTTTTGGATTCCGATTCCTGTTGGGCAAGCAGGGCATTGACGCGCAGCTTCCCGAACTGCATATCCGTTCTTACGCCGAACAGCGCCGCGCCACCGTTGATCAGGGAGTTGCCGGTCATCATGCTCACGTTACCGGCTTCTATGCTTTTGATGATTTCATCTTCCTCCCCCGAATAGGCGAGGTTCAGTTTCTTGGAATCAAAGTCGAACTGCGTCTCCGTATTGTAATTCATCCCGAAGTTGAGCTTGCTGCCTACGCTGGCTTTGACATTGAGCTGCACCTTTTCGTCGAAGTTGAAATAGGTACGGCTGCGTGAACGTTCCGGCAGGGAGGGGTTGTTGGTCGTATTCGTTTTCAGTCCGAGCGTAATTTCCGCCGACCCTTGTGTTTGCAGGCGGACGCCTCCCTTTCCGAATATCTTCTCGGCGGCGCCCAGATCGAACTGGAGGTCGGAGAGGTTGAAGCGGTTCTTCTCCTCGTTCTGGAATTCTTCATCGTTTTTCTTTTTGAAATAGGAACGCATCGATTGCCTCAGGCTATAATCCTGGTACTCCTCCGGCGTGAGCAAGAGCGGTACGGACACCTCCATATCGCCGACCTTTGTCCGCACGAGATACATCCCCGACCGGTTGTCGTACTCAATGGTTGTCTTGACATTCTCCGGATCGCGCAGGTCGACGGCAGACTGTTTCAGCGGCTCTTTGTAATCTTCCGGTATGGTTTTAGCGACGGGATAACGGGGCGGCAGGGTATCTTCTTCTACCGGAACGGCTTCCGGCAGATTATGGTATACGGCAGCCTCCGGTGGTGAGGCCGAAGGGGCAAGGTAGCCGGCATTCAGGCTAAATAGTCCAAGCCCCGACAAACATACGGTTAATGGGATAAGGTATGTGCGTTTTTTTTTCATTAAAGCATTCTGAGCGCACTCTTTATAATCTGCTCAACCGGCAAGGCGGGCGAACTTTTCAGGATAGAGGCCACCACTTTCTGTGAAGCGGCTTTCTGGAATCCCAACATAACCAATGCGGCGACTGCTTCTTCTGCGACTTTCGAAACGCCTGAAACAGAGGGCGTCCCTGAAATACTTTCTACCGGTTTGACCTTATTCTTTAAATCAACCAGAATCCGTTGCGCCGTCTTCAGTCCGATCCCTTTCACGGCAGTGAGCGCCGCCTCATTCCGTTCGGCGATCACCTGTATCAGTTCGGAAGGCGGAAGGGAAGAAAGAATCATGCGAGCGGTATTCGGGCCTACGCCCGACACCGAGATCAGTAAAAGGAACAGCTCGCGTTCGACCTTCTCGGCAAAACCGTAAAGCGTATGCGCATCTTCACGGATCACCTCATATATATATATCTTCCCGGAGGATTTCCCATTAAAGACGCTATACGTATTAAGCGAAATATGGAGTTCGTATCCAATACCGCCACATTCTATCACCATACGGGCGGGAGCGAACGCTACAATTTCACCCTTTATATATTCAATCATCCTCTACTTCTCCTTAGTTATTCGTACCTATTATAACGTAAAATTGACAGAAAGCGTATACGGATCGAAAACTTTTTTATCCACTCCCAACGTTTTTTTTCGGCTCTATACCGTTTGGTGTAGGTATAGGAAAATCCCCGTCCGTGACCGTGAAGGAAATTGAAGAATTAAAACGCCTTTTAAAGGGTGGAGTGTGAACTGCGGTTTTCGTCAGGAGAATTTTCAAAATTCCTGAAAATGTTCTATTTTTGTCGTTTAATCAAATAAAGTAGAGAAATGGAAGTTACAGGAAAGATTATTGCCGTATTACCCGTACAAGGGGGGATAAGCAAAGCCGGAAACGAGTGGAAGAAGCAGGAATATGTATTGGAAACACATGACCAGTATCCGAAGAAAGTCTGTTTCCAATTGTTTGGCGCCGACCGTATTGAACAGGCGGCCATTCAACCGGGCGAAGATGTAACCGTATCGTTTGATATCGACAGCCGCGAATTTAACGGGCGTTGGTTCACAAGTATCAATGCATGGAAAATAGAGCATGTTGCCGCCGGTACGTCCGAAGGAGCGGCAGCTATACCCGGCAATTACGCTCCGGCAGCAGCTCCGGTTGCTTCAGCGCCTGATTTATCTTCCCCAAGCGCAACCGATGATTTGCCTTTTTAATGAATATCCTGTTACTGACCGGAGGCCTGTTGTTGATTCTGGCCGGAGCGCATGTGCTGACTGACGGCGCCGCTTCGGTGGCCAAACGGTTTCATATTTCCGGTTTGGTGATCGGGCTTACGGTTATCGCGTTCGGGACGTCGGCGCCCGAACTGTCCGTCAGCGTTATTGCGGCATTACAAGGCAGCCCGGATATGGCGATCGGGAATGTGGTAGGGAGCAATATCGTCAATACGCTGATGATTGTCGGCTGTACGGCGGTCATAGTCCCGATCAGCATAACAAAAGGAACGCTTGGCAAAGAGATCCCTTTATGTCTTTTATCCGCTATTGTGTTGTTTATCTGTGCGAACGACGTGATGATAGATGGCGCGGGCGAAAACAGGATAAGCAGTGGCGACGGGTTGCTGTTGCTCTGTTTCTTTCTGATCTTTTTAGGATACACCTTTGCCATTGCCCGTAACACGGATGAAAGCGGGGAGATCTCCATAAAAAAGATCCCGGTGTGGCGCGCCTGCTTATATATCATGGGCGGTTTGGCGGGACTGATCTATGGCGGGCGGTTTTTTGTGGACGGCGCATCCGGTATTGCACGAAACCTGGGGGTAAGCGAATCCGTCATTGCCATCACGTTGGTGGCCGGCGGCACCTCCCTGCCCGAACTGGCGACGTCGATTGTCGCCGCGCTTAAAAAAAGCCCAGAGATGGCGATCGGGAATGTGATCGGCTCCAACCTGTTCAATCTCTTTTTCGTACTGGGATCTAGTGCAGCGATTGCTCCCATGAAGATGCAGGGCATTACGAATATTGATCTGGGAATACTTATCCTCTCTTGTGTCTTCCTCTATCTTTTCGGATTACTGTTCAAGAAACGGATGATTACCCGCTGGGAGGGGGCGGTGATGATTTTCTGTTATGTTGCGTATACCGTTTATCTTGTCCGGGTACCGGCCTAATCGGCAATACGGGCTACCGATTTGATGTTTTTTATTTTGGAAAGCGTGATGCATAACTGTTGTATATCTTCTACGTCGTGCACCTTCAGTTTGATCTTCCCTTCAAATACGCCGTCTTTCGCTTCAATCAGGAGACGTTGGATATTGACGTTAAATTCGTCGGAAATGATTTTGGTGATGGTGTTCAATACGCCTAACGAATCAATCCCCTTCACTTCCAGCGTGGCTTCAAAGGAGGCATTCTTATGGCTGCTCCATTGGGTAGAGAGGATACGTTCGCCAAAACTGCTCTTCAGCCGCATGGCAATAGGGCAAGAACGTTTATGAACGATCACCGTATTGTCATCGTTGATAAAGCCGAACGCATCATCTCCCGGAATCGGTTTGCAACATTGTGCAATCACGTAATTGTGATCGAAGGCCTCTTCGCTCAATATATAGGTCTTGGCCTTGTTGAATTTCGGTTTTTCCTTCTCTTCTGCCGCTTTCTCTTCCTTTATATTACTTTTCGAACTTACGCCAAGAGCCTGTTTGACATATTTCATCAGCACATTGCCGGTATTCTCCTTCAACAGCTTCTTGATATGATCGGGAAGCGTCACATCTCCTTTTTCAACAGAATAGAAGAAGTCTTCCCGTTTTGAGAAACCGAAATAGTGCGCCAATTTATCCATATCCGAAAGAGCCGGTTCCATGTCATCCCGCTTGAATGCTGCGACGACTTTGGCTTCCCCTTCTTTTGCGATGTCTTTACGAATGCGTTTTAGTGCGGCGTCTATTTTTGTACGGGCGCGGGCGGTCGTCACAAAGCTAAGCCATTCCGCTTGCGGCTGTTGGGAACGCGAGGTGAGGATCTCTATCTGGTCTCCGCTCGATAGCCGGTGGCTGAGCGGGACTAAGCGGTGGTTCACCTTTGCGCCGAT
>JAISQD010000192.1 GCA_031274415.1 Tannerellaceae bacterium
CAGGATGATGGCATTCACCGGCAATGCCGCTCTTTTCAGCGCTGCGATCCTCTTTTTCTTCCTGATCCGTGTTTTCACCCTCGTCAAGGCGGCGCGGGCATTTGTTTTGTTGAGCGCCGCCAGTGCATCGGATGTATGAAACATATATTGGATTTGTTTGGCCAACACCCTGTTTTCATTACTCTGGGACATCCACTCTTCCACTCCCGCACATTCCTCCCTGCTGATACTCCCCGAGAAGTAACGCGCCAGCAGTAATAAATCTATTTTTCTCTCTTTTTGCATTCTTTCATCCGTTATTTGCCGTAGTCTTAGAAGAACTATGGCACTTTTTTTTTGCCTACTGTCAGTCTACAACAGGCTTTTATTATTTCTACCTCTTCTAATCCTCTTTTATTTGTCTTTTATTTTGTTCTTCTTTATGTCTTATTCTCAATGGTTTATATAAATCACATCTTTCATTATTGCCATAGTTCTTCTAAGACTATCACACTTTTTGGAACGATGGCTTTATTATAAGACTAACGAACGGCAAAATGTCCTAAACTCTTTTTGCTTTTTTTTCGTGTCGGGAGCAAATTTTTTTCGTATGACTTAACCTGTCACGGATTACATTTTGATACTTTGATACTTTTTGCCGTCCGTTTTTGTGAAGAGTGGAGAAATGACAAAATGATATTTTTACCCCTCTGAAACTCGGCTGGATCGGACCGCGGTCCGAGCTGATCGATTCTATCGACGAAAACAGGGGGTTAAGGAAATACGCATTGTCAGTAAAAGCGGTTTTTTCGTGTCATTTTGTATTACCAATGACGCGCGTTGTCATTTCCCTTTTTGATAAACGCAGTTTATTGGAAATTCGACATGACGCGCTCATTAAATATTTTATTATCTTTGCGGCTTAACTACAAATACTATAAGATTATGCAATTATCCATAGGCCCGAAAGATGTTGAGAAATTTCTGATGGTGGGCGATAAGGTACTGATCAAGCCCAAAAACCCTCAGAGTCAGACGAAGTCGGGGCTTTATCTTCCGCCTACCGTACAGCAGAACGAAAAGATGCAGAGCGGGTATATCATTAAAGCAGGACCGGGATATCCCTTGCCTTCCCAAACGGAAGAACAGGAGGTCTGGAAAAAGAAAAAAGAAGAACACGTGCACTACCTCCCTCTTCAGGCACGCGAAGGGGATCTGGCCGTTTACCTGCAAAATGCGGCATATGAGATCCGGTTCAACGACGAGACATTTATGATTGTTCCCCACTCCGCCATCCTGATGCTGGTGAGAGACGACGGATTATTTGAATAAAAGCGACATGTATGAATAAAATTGTAAGTAAAGAATACTTCTCCTCCAACGTTGTGAAATTAGAAGTAGAAGCGCCTTTGATCGCCCGCTCGCGCCGGGCGGGACACTTTGTCATCGTCAAGGTAGGCGCCAAAGGCGAACGGATACCGCTCACCATCGCCGGGGCGGATACCGTAAAGGGCACGATCACCTTGGTGATACAGGCGGTAGGGAACTCATCCAAAAAGATTTGTAACCTGAACGTAGGCGATGAAATCACAGACCTTGTAGGGCCGTTGGGGCAAGCTACCCATATAGAAAAGGCCGGTACGGTGGTCTGCGCCGGAGGGGGGGTAGGGGTTGCGCCGTTGCTTCCGATCGTAGAGGCGTTCCATGACGCGGGGAACCGTGTGATTGTCGTACTGGCCGCCCGTACAAAGGAGCTTGTCATCCTGGAAGAGCGGATGCGCGCCCATTCCGACGAAGTCATCGTGATGACCGACGACGGCTCTTACGGCAACAAAGGGTTGATCACGAACGGCATTGAAACGATTGCCAACCGCGAAAAGATCGACCTGTGCGTGACGATCGGCCCGGCCATTATGATGAAATATGTGGCCGCCCTGACAAAGCGTTATCAGATCCCCACCATCGCCTCCCTCAATACGATCATGGTTGACGGGACGGGTATGTGCGGCGCCTGCCGTATCACGGTGGGAGGGAAGACCCGCTTCGTCTGTGTCGACGGCCCTGAATTTGACGCCCACCAGGTCGATTTTGACGAGATGCTCATGCGTCTCGGAGCCTATAAAGAGGTAGAAAAGCACTAACAAACAAGCCATATGACAACAGAAGAACTGATAGCCTCCCGTCGCGCCGAACCGTGGCGGGAAGCCTTACGCAAAAACAGGAAAAACAAAGAACGTACGGATATCCCCCGTGTACGGATGAACGAACTCGACCCCGTATACCGCAGCCGCACCAACGAAGAGGTCAACCTCGGACTGACGCCCGAACAGGCGATGCAGGAGGCGCAACGCTGCCTGGATTGTCCCTCCCCGTCGTGCATGGACGGCTGTCCTGTCGGCATCCATATCCCCACGTTTATCAAACAGGTCGAGGCCGGCCGCTTTCTTGATGCCGCCCGGACACTGAAAGAGACCAGCGCGCTACCGGCGGTATGCGGACGTGTCTGTCCGCAGGA
This sequence comes from Tannerellaceae bacterium, assembly GCA_031274415.1. Lineage (GTDB taxonomy): Bacteria > Bacteroidota > Bacteroidia > Bacteroidales > Tannerellaceae > DFXE01. Next base: position 2,495 of record JAISQD010000192.1, read on the forward strand.
GAAACAGTGCGAATGCCGGTGTATCCACCTCAAAATGAAAAAAGAGCCGGTTGCCATCGGTTACCTGGAACGTTTTGCCGCCGATTATGAACGCGAAAGCGGGCAGATGTCCATCCCTGCAACGGCGGCGCGGAACGGAATCAAAATCGCTGTGGCGGGATCCGGCCCGGCCGGCCTCTCTTTTGCCGGCGATATGGCCAAGCGGGGATACGAGGTGACGGTTTTTGAGGCCTTGCACGAAATAGGGGGCGTACTGAAATACGGCATCCCGGAGTTCCGCCTCCCTAACCGCATTGTAGAGGTCGAGATTGATATCCTCCGGAAGATGGGCGTACGGTTCCTGAACAACTGTATCGTAGGAAAAACGATCACTTACGAAGAGCTGCACGACGATGGATTCGTGGGTATTTTTGTCGCCAGCGGCGCGGGATTACCGAATTTCATGAATATACCGGGCGAAAACTTAGCCGGCGTCATGTCGTCGAACGAATACCTGACACGTGTGAACCTGATGGACGCCGCCAACCCGGACAGCGATACGCCCATATTAAAGGGCAAAAACGTCGCTATTATCGGGGGGGGCAATACCGCGATGGATTCGGTACGCACCGCCCGCCGCCTGGGCGCCGACCGCGCCATGATCGTTTACCGGCGCAGCGAAGAGGAGATGCCCGCCCGCCTCGAAGAGGTGAAACATGCCAAAGAGGAGGGCATCGAATTTCTGACGCTCCATAACCCTGTCGAATACACCGGCGATGAAAACGGCCGCGTCCGGCAGATGCGCTTGCAGAAAATGACGTTGGGCGAAGCGGATGCCTCCGGACGCCGCAGTCCCGTACCGGTCGAAGGGGCGATTGAAACGATCGACGTCGACCAGGTGATCGTCAGCGTCGGCGTCTCCCCCAACCCGCTTATTCCAAGCACATTCAAAGGATTAGAGGTCGGCCGGCGGGGAACGGTGATCGTCGACGAAGCGACGATGCGTTCCACCCTGTCCGACGTGTACGCCGGCGGCGATATCGTACGTGGCGGCGCGACGGTCATCCTCGCCATGGGCGACGGCCGCAAAGCCGCCGCCGCGATGGATGCGGCTTTATCGGCAGATCGCCTCAATTCCGTATAACGGGATGTTTGTCATCCACGGCTCTTTCTGATATTCCGAGAGGGAGGTGCGGATGGCCTTTCCCGGTTGGTATTTTTCGCAGAACAATCGGAAACTTCTTGCTTTCAGGTTTTCACCGGCTTTGACTTCGATCGGTATCACTTCGCCCTCGTTCTGAACGACAAAGTCGACTTCCGCCGTATTCCGGTCGTTCGTCCAATAGCCGATGTGGCCATTTTCGTTCAGTCTCAATTGCTGCATAACGTATTGCTCGGTGAAAGCTCCTTTAAATTCCGTGAAAATAGTATTGCCCTCAATAATCGTTTTGACATGTAATCCCGCCATTGCACCCAGCAAACCAACATCATGCAGGAACAGTTTGAAAGCGGAAAAATCCTGATAAGCCGAAAGCGGCAAGTAAGGTTTGGATATACGAAAGCTTTTCAGTAGCAATCCCGAATCAACCAACCATTGGATAGCTAATTCGAACTCTTTAGCCCGTGCGCCGTCTTTCAGTACGCCATAGATGAATTTCTTGTTCTCTTTAGCCAGTTGTGCGGGGATACTTTGCCACACCATCCGGATTCGCGGCACTATTTCCTCCGGCGCATGTTTTGAAAAATCACCCTCATAGGAGTACAATATCCGGTTTTGGATATGGCGAACCATCTGCCAATCGCGCGTTTGGGAGAACGTGGCAACCACTT
>JAISQD010000210.1 GCA_031274415.1 Tannerellaceae bacterium
AGATTCCCGCCCGGCATCCATTGGCTGTTCAGGTATTCCGTATAGTAGTGGTTGCTGTTGTAGGTGAAGCGTTTAACAAAGACGATTTTCTCTATACCCTGCTTGAGCAGCTGTTCCCAGACGGCTTTTTCTTCCGGACTGGGGAGGTACGTTTCCTTGCCGGTTTTCCCCGTGCCGGAAACAGTTGCCGTCAGGGAGAAAAGGATGACCAATAGGGTGATGCATCTCTCCTTCATTCTTCACCTTATTTTCCAAGGAAATGATCATTGATAGCAGGTACCTGATGGCGTACGCTCGCATTATCATGCACATTGGCCACTTCAGTAATGATCGCGCCCTTATCGCCGGCGAATTGCCAATGGTGCGAATAGACCCGCGACAGGGGGACAAAATCTCCGGGTAACGCTTTGACAACATGCGCCACGCTGACCCCGCCCGTATGGCAGGCCGGCACCTTGATATCGGGAAAAGAGGCCAGATTGTCCGCACCCTCTCCCACGACATAGCTCAACCCATTACGTATCATCCAGCCCTCCATCTTGGCCGGCAGGTTGCTGTCCGGTTTTTCGTGCCAGTGTTCGGGCAACATTTGGTTGGGCAGCAAAAAGATATCCTGCAACATGTAAAGATCCTCCGTATCATTGGCATACATGATAGCCGCCAGTCCCACTTCGGTAAAATGACCTGTCCCGTAGTCGCTTACCCAGAGCTGGGCGCGCGTTTTATCCGTAACGGGATAGCCGTAATAGTTCATCAACCTGATGACGGCATCTTTAGCCGCTTCTTCATTAAATTGACCACCGGCGGTATAGAAATCCGCGTTGTTAAACACCAATGACTCTGTCTTCTTTTCCTGCGAACAGGCAACAGTCAGTACAGCCAAAACAGCTGTTAATATCAGATTCTTCATAATACAAAAACGATTTTTATGATTTTGCAGTAAAGGTAATAAAAGTTTGAACAACCAACATCAATCATCGTATTTTAGCGTCAACTTTATCTCACCAGCCCACCTGCTATCACACGACGGATAAGTATGACATTCCCGACAATATTAAATACAATTGTCACCTTCTTGTAGTTGGTAGTACGGACATCGGGGCCGTAAAACCGTTGAAGATATTCCCGTTGGTTGACGGCAAGAGCCTCTCCCAACCTATGGAGTTCTTTTATGGCATCAAATACGCCTTCACTATATTTTTGAGCTGTAAAAGGCTCCAGGAGTTCATAAGCAATATAATCGTACAACCTTTCGATGTCCCGCAATGCTTCAGGCGTAATGCATACTTTGCGCTTTTTCATCCATGAAACCGTCAAAAAAGGTCAAATGTCCACGGACCCTCTTTATTCCATTTGGTACGTTTTTCATTGACTAATTTACGACCGTATTCACCATAAAATTCGACAAACTTTTTATCCAGTTTGTCAAAAACTTCTTCCACCGTATAACCTGCTGGTAGCGTGTTTTCGGCAGGATTCACATCCGGAAGTTGCGATTCGTCGGTTTGAATGGGTATATCCATCGCAATTATTTTTTTGTCATTCATCACACAAAGGTAATAAAAGTTTGAACAACCAACAAATCATAGCAAGTCAAGGTATTCGCGTTGGCGGCTGAAATATTCCGCTTGAAGCGCTTCGTTCGACTGTGTAATCAGGGTCGCGTATCTTTTCTGGGAATTCAACCATTTTTTGTGCAGCATACAGACCTCTATATTATGGATAACGATCAGGTTCACAAAATATTCATAAAAATAAGAGAGTACATTCCGGTCATATTCCATACACATACTGGTGGTTGAAATATTAATGGATGAAATATACACATCGGATTTTGCTTTAGGGGTGAGAAACCCCGTTAGTACCAGATCCTCCATCCTGTCAATCAACATGGAAACATCTTTCTTGATCATCGACAGCTCGGCGTCGTTAATCAGCCCCCTGTCATAATAATACCGGATATCCTTTATCAGGCTTGAAAAGACATCCGGATCAACAATAAGCTGGTTGTTCCTGTTTTTTACGCCGCCGGCTTTTAATTTTTCTTTAACAGAAAGAATATCCTGAGGGATCACCACATCGGAGTAATAGAATTTCAACGGCACTTCATGGTTTTGATGCAGCCATTTGTAATACATAAATTTAAACAGGTAGTCGGAGAAAATCGTATAAAGCACCGGTACACGGTTCAGCGCACAGATCGATTCAACGTTTTCCGCCTTTTGCATCGGGAGCCTATCTTTATAATATTGTTCAAGCATCAGGAAAAAAGCTTTCGGCGGATCGATTGACTTATTGACTAACAGATTAAAGAACACGCGCCCGTTACTGTTTTGTTCAACCATTTTGTCGATCGAAAAACCAAGATCCAAAGATAATTTGCAGACCTCGTCAAAACTAAAAGAGTTTTCTCCCCTTATTCTACGGTAGGCCGATTCTTTACTGACTCCAAGCGTTTCGACATAATAATCGACAAGTTTTATATTGGATGGAATATGGTTCAATGTTTCCGTTACAAGCAGTTTATTCAGCTTTTTATCCATGGGGTGAATTTATTTTGTTATTACCATTATATATAGGTTATACGATCTATTGATTTACGTTGTTCATCAATAAATTCAGACTGTAGTTTTTCATTTGACTGCGTAATCAGGACTGTGTATTTCTTTAACGAATCCAGCCATTTCTTATGCATCGAACAGACTTCTTTATTATGGGTATTGATCGGTGCGGCCATGTATATCCAGAAATAAGACTCGGTTATTTCATCATATTTCATATAGGTACTGTTTGTTTCAATCCCTACGGACGAAAGATAGAACAGGGAAGATATCCCCAAGCCGTTCGCTCCTTCCCTTATCAGCTTCTCCATATAATCCACGGCATTGGACAACGTATTTTTTATTAGCCCAATCTCTTCATCCGAAATCAGTCCTCTTTTATAATAATATTGCAACTCTTTCACCGTGTTCAGAAAAAGATTCCGGTCAATGATATAAGCCGCATTGCCTATCCGTTGCGAATAATGGCCTATCTCTTCGTATAAAACGCGGATCTCCGCAGGGACTGTCACTTCCGAGAAGTAATAATTAATGGGCACTTTACTTATCTGATGAATCCATTTATAATAAAAGAATCTGAATAAATGATCCGATCCTACCGAAAACAACGGCAATAGATGATTCATCGTCGTGATCCACTCCTTCTCTTTCGCTTCATACATACGCAACAAATAAACGCGATACCGGTCAAGCATGACGGAAAAAGTCTCCAGAGGGGTAAACGACACTTTTCCCTGTAACTCAAACAACGCCTGCTTGTTATGCTCCAATCCGATCACTTCGTCTACCGAAAAGTGAAGTGCCCTCGACAATTTGCTGATCTCTTCAAAAGTAAACGGTATCTCATTCCGTATTCTCCTGTAAGCAGACTGTATCGTAATCCCAAGAGTATCCGTTACATAATCAATTAGTTTTACATGAGAAGGAATACATCCGGCAATTTTTGCCACCAATATTTTATTTAAATCTTTATCCATGCTAAACGACAAGGCGAAGGGCTTCCTATCAATTAATAAAAGAAAACGCAAAAAAACAACTCCCCCGCTGGCAGAGACAAATATACGCATTTTATTATGAATAGATCATGATTATACATGATCGACCCAGTCTAATAATGCCAATATTGACTACACGTAATAATAAAAACATCCTTTTTGACCAACGTATGGGGCTTTGTGTCGCCATATATGACAGATGAACAAATATTTCATATGAATTTGTCATAAATGCAGGATAATGCAATCGCAAACTTACTATTTATGGTAAAAATATATACAAATAGCGCAAATTATGAAAGAAAAACACGCTTTATGCTTTATATTAAATTTTTGTTTCTATTTTTGCAAAAAGAAAACCCAATATGCGTCAGATAGTAACAATATATGATAAGCATTCATTTCACAAAGAGAGAAAGTTTATAGGTGAACAAACTAAAGATCATATGAAAAAAATTCTTTTTTTAGTCTATATGACATGCTTTTTAAATGACGGTTCGGCGCAGATACATATCGGATCAGGGCAAACCCCCGATCCATCCGCAGCATTGGAAGTATCTGCGCCGGCCAAAGGCATCACGCTTCCGGAAATCGCATTGACATCAATCTATGATACGGTCATAAAAAACCCTGTCGACGGATTATTGATCTTCAACACGACAAACGACCCGCAAAACGGATTATACCAGGGAATTTATTTCTGGAGCGGGAAGAAACAGACATGGGATCAGATCGTCACCAAAGACACGTTCAATAAGATGGTCTCTAATTTTGCCATAGAAAGCGCCTATCTCGTAGCAAACAGTACAAGTCAGTCGATGAGCTCCGGGAGCACTTTCCGTACCCTGACCTTTTCAAGCCCTGAAGTTCTCAATAAAAATAAGTGCTTTTACAATAACACCTTTACTGCGCCCGAAGATGGTTTTTACAAGATAATAGGCGGAATGGAGATAAGCTGTAACAGTGCGAGGACGACAGATGAAGCCGGAATACAGTTATTATTCGGAAAATCTACCCGCAATCCCATACAGACAATAACAGAACGGGTGGATGCCTCTGCGAACATACCTCTGACGCCGTCCATCTTTTTCATCGGCTACTTTCAAAAGGGAGAGACCATAACCCTTCAGGGATATTATATAATGACCAATTCGCCAAAGGTAGAAAGAACATATTTTTATATATCAGCATTTTTTAAATGAAGAGACATGAGAAAAGCAGGATTTCTATACACCATACTCCTAACGGTTTCCGGATGGGTTAACGGGCAGGTATTCATAGGGACGGAACCGACGGGGAACCCTGTCGCACTTGAAGTAAAATCGACCAACGCAGGCGTTTTAATTCCAAGAATAAGCATACCGGATTTGTCATTACCCGGCCCGGTAAGTAACCCGAAAACCGGTTTATTAGCCATAAATGTCTTTGCGGCGAGCGGAGCAGGGTTGGTCTTCTGGAACGGGAAAAAGTGGGAACAAATAGAAACCTACGAGGTGGCAAAGGCACATCTTGCCAACTCTGGGAAAATAGCCAATTTAGCTGCAAAAACTGTGAGCGCGATCGAAATCCAATCGGGAAAATATGCGTTCATTTCTATCGAAGGATTTTTTGGAAATGGAGGGAGCAGTACATACGGTAAACGGGGTAAGGTTAGCGCCAACGGCATCTATGAAATCACGGCGAATTTTACGGCTACCATAACCAGCAGCATAGATGCCTGTTATGCCATACGGCTTGACAAAGTTTCGACACAGAATTCCGACACAATACTGTTAAGCCAGAATGTCGGGTATCAAACGAGGGCGTTTTCGAAAATAACAGGTAAAACAACATACTGCGGAGAGCTGGAAACCACGGATGAAGTAGGCATTAACGTGTTTTATTACAGCAATGTTTCGAGTGTGCGTATATATGTACAGAGCGCCTTTCTGAGCATAAAACGATTAGACTAAATCACCTCAATTTTAACAATCATGCAAAAAACAATCATGTGTACACTGTTTCTTGCCGGCTTTTTCAGTCTGGTAAAAGCGCAGGTAAGTATTAACAAGACAAATACGCCACCCCACCCGTCTGCCATACTGGATATGTCATTATCCGGTAATAGCGGTCTGGGGGTACTGATTCCAAAGATTACCATCGGCCATTCCACAGACAAAAGCCAGATCACGAACCCTGCTAATTATCTGCTCGTCTTTTCCCCCTCCCTTGGAGCGGCTTATACAGGATTGAATTGCTGGTATCAGGGCAATTGGAACCAGTATTTGAGCAATGGGGCGGCTTTCGACCTGCTCAAAAGTCGCCATATTGCTCAAAACGTGCTGTTTGTAGAACAATCCGCGCCGGAGACGGTACATCTGACAAGCAAAACTTACGGCGATACGCTACATTTCGATAAAAAAACGTTCGACAGCCAAAGAGCATATAATCCGGCAACGGATCAATATGTCGTACCGGAAGATGGCATTTACGAGCTGATCTGTAGCGCGTCGATAGAGGGCAGTAACGGATCAGTCTCAGGACTTTTCATCTTGGAACAGAACTATTATCAACCGTTGAACCAGAACTTCGTAACCCAGAGTAATGTATCCTCCGGCCCCGTGGAGAACATCGTTACCTATATGGGGAATTTAAATAAAGGGATTGGCATTTGCTGTACGATCAAACCGGTCGGCTCGACGCAGACTGTAGTCGTAAAAAGCGCTTATATGATCATTACAAGGTATTAACACTTTACAGCCATCCCCGCGACCGGTACCACGCAATGCTTTCCTCAAGCCCTTGACGTAGCGTGTAGGCAGGAGTGAAACCCAACTCCTCCTTTAGCGGCGTTACGTCGCAAATCCAGTTGCGCTGTTTCAATATGGTATATTTATCGCCATTCAGGGTCATGCCTTTACCGGCCAACCGGCCAATCCATTCCGAACAAAGGCAAGCGATATACACCAACCCCAAAGGGATGCGGATATGCAAGAGAAACCGCTTCCCCAGAATATCCCCGATCATGCGCGAAAATGCCCTGTCGGTGTATACATCCCCGTCGGCAACCAGATAGCGCCTGTCTCTCGCCGCTTCATTTTCCAGAGCCAGAAAAGCAACCCGCGCCAGGTCTTTGACATAAATAAAGGTGATCCGTTGCGGCATAAGGCCGGTAGCCGGGTCAAAGCCCGACCGGATGGTTTTTATCGCCATAAAATAATCTCTTTCCCCCGGCCCGTATACACCCGTCGGGTGAAGAATGACATAGGGAAAGGAGGATTGGGAACAGAGATACTTCTCCGCCTCCAACTTGCTTCGCCCATAATCCGTATCCGGAGTTTGCCCATCATCCCGGCAAATCGGGCGGAACCCCTTTTCGTCTCCTTTGCCATAGCTCCCCAGACTGCTCATCAGCAAAAACTTCTCAGGCCGGCAACCGGCGGCAGCCAGCCCCTCTATCAAACAGCGGGTATATCCGGCATTTACCCTGAAAAAATCCCTCCGGTCTACCGCTTTCGTCAGGCCGGCATTATGAATCACATAATCCCACGCCCCATACCGGGCGGAAAAGGCGGACAACTGTTCGGTAAGCGCAGCCTGATCGTTGTATTTCAAATCAATAAAACGAATCCGTTCATCCTGTAAATGCGCCCGGCTGCTCCCTGCGCGTATCCCCGCCCATGTCTCATACCCCCGGCGAAGCGATTCCTCCACCAAAAAGCCGCCGATAAAACCGCTTGCTCCCGTGATCAGTACTTTCTTCATCCCTTGCCTCCTTTCCTGCCTGTTCCCTCATCCGGATGGGTTTTCAATACCCGGTGGGGGAGATGGCCATGCCCGATCAGTTCGATAGGACAGGCATATTTCTCATTGAGCCACTCTTCAGATACTTCAATACCGGGATGATAATGCACCGTTTCGTTTACACAGGCGATATTCTTTACCATCGAAAGTACCGTACCGATATCGTGCGATACAAGGATGATCGCGCATGAGCGGTTCACCTCTTCCAGCAGTTGGTAAAAACGGGACTCAAACCGTTTATCCACAAACGCATTCGGCTCGTCCAGAATCAACACCTGCGGACGGGATACGATGGAACGCCCCAGCAGGACACGCTGCAACTGTCCTCCCGAAAGCTCGCCGACAGGACGCGCCACCAGCTCTTCCAGCCCCATCTGTCCGGCGACTTCGTCTATCCGCCGGTTTTGTTCCGCCCGGAACGAACGGAAAAGGGGCTTTTCCGACGCCAGCCCCGAAGCGATAACCTCCCTGACGGAGACAGGGAACTTCTTGTCAATCTGATTCATCTGCGGCAAGTAACCCATTTTCAAAGAAGGTACCGCCTTCCCTTCCTGATAAAAACGGATCGAACCCGAAAAGGGGGTAAGCAAGCCCAATATCGCTTTCAACAACGTCGTCTTACCGCCTCCATTAGGGCCGATAATTCCAAGAAAATCATTTGTATACACATTTACCGTCACATCGCGCAGCACGGTTTTACCACCATATCCGGCACTCATCCCCCCTATTTCGATCAGCTTATTCATCCGACAAGGCTTTGGCAATACGGATCATCTCTTCGTTCCAATTATAGGCCAACGGATTGATTGTGACAAGGCGGCATCCGGTCTCTTTAGCGATCAAGGCGGCATTTTTCCGGTCAAACTCCTGCTGGACAAAAACCACTCCCGCCCGATGTTCCCGCGACAGTTCCACCAGCTCTTTCAGGTGGGATGGCGAAGGCTCTTTCCCCTCCATTTCGATACATAACTGAAGGAGGTTGTACTCTCCGGCCAAATAGGTCAACGCCGGATGATAGATCACAAAGGCGCGGCCGGCACGGGGGCGAAGCAAGGCGTCGACAGCCGCTTCCGTCTCTTCTAACTCCTTCATCAAGAGGGCATAATTTTGCCGGTAATCATCCGCATGGTCGCTGTCTAAAGAGAGAAACGCATCCAACGTATTCCGGGCAATCACCTTTGCGCCGTTGATCGAACTCCAGATATGCGGATCGACTCCCGTGTGGTGGTGATGGTGATGGCTTTCATCGTCGCAACGGTGGGCGGTTTCTTCTTCATAGCTCACTAATGCAACACCTTTTGAAAGATCAAACACCTCCATATCCGGGTTATTCTCCCTGATAGTGTGCATCCACGCCTGTTCAAATCCGATATACCCGATCTGCAGGTAAGCGAGACTTTTCCCTATCCTGAGCATCTGCTGCGGCGTCGGATCATACGTTTCAGGGCTTTGTCCGGAAGGAACGACTGTATAAACCGTAAACCTGTCGCCGGCAATTTTCTCTGCAAAATAGCGTTGCGGCTCTATGGTAACGGAGATAACCCGCCTGTCCGCCGGCTTCTTCCCACAACCGGCCAACAACAGCAAAAGTACAAAAACATGAACTATCCTGCCTCTTTTCATCCTCATTCTATTTCCCTGCAAATATACGACGAAATTGCACGGGAGCAAATTCCAAATAATAGGAAATTTCAACTATATTTGCACTCATAAGAGAATAAGAATTTATGGAATTCAGGACACCCGTTTCGATTCCTAAAGCCTCTTTTGAGTTCTCCCATACGGACGAAATAACGCTTTTAGGTTCCTGCTTTGTTGAATATATCGGGAGCAAATTGCAGGCAAATAAATTCAGGGTCGATATCAACCCTTTCGGGGTCGTATACAATCCGGCTTCCGTTGCCTCATCGCTTCTCCGGATGCTATGTCCCGAACGCTTTTCGCCTGCTGATCTGTTCCGGCATGAGGGGGTTTATCACAGTTTTGCACATCACAGCCGTTTCTCTTCTCTTTCGGAAAGGGAGGCTTTGGAGGGCATGAACAGGGGGCTGGCGGAGTCGTCGGACAGGTTGGCCAACGCCTCGAGGCTGGTGATTACCTTTGGCACGGCTTACGTATACCGGCTGAAAAAGAACGGGCAGGTCGTCTCCAATTGCCACAAATTGCCGGAAAAGATGTTCGACAGGGAGCTGTTGCCGGTCGATGCGGTTGTGTCCGAGTGGAAGAGCCTGCTCCTTTCATTGTGGGAACATTTTCCGGAGCTGAAAGTCCTGTTCACCGTCAGTCCGGTGCGCCATGCGAGGGATGGCGCTCACGGCAATCAGTTGAGTAAATCCACCCTCCTGCTCTCTATCCATCAGTTGCAATCGCGTTATCCCGAACGGGTCGCTTACTTTCCGGCGTATGAACTGATGATGGACGATTTGCGCGACTACCGCTTTTATGCCGGCGACATGCTTCACCCCTCTTCCATCGCTGTCGACTATATCTGGCAACAGTTCGGGCAGGCCTTTTTTTCTTCCGCGACGCATACGATCCTCCGCGAATGGCAGGAGATACAAAAAGCCATCGACCATAAGCCGTTTCAGCCGGAGAGCGAGGCCTATCGCCGCTTCATCATGCAAACTTTGTTAAAAGCGGAGCGCCTTACCGGAAAATTTCCGTATTTTAGCCTCTCAAAAGAGATGACATTATTAAAGTCCAAACTAAAATAGAGGCGATGGAATATACAATACAAGAGATAGCACGGGCTATTGGCGTGAAAAGAGAGAAGTTTCATCCGGCGACCATCCGCATCCTGCTTACCGACAGCCGCCGGCTCTCTTTACCGGAGCAAAGCCTTTTCTTTGCACTGAAAACCAAGACAAATGACGGGCATAACTATATACGGGAACTGTATCACCTGCGCGTACGTAATTTTGTGGTGAGCGAAATCCGTCCGGAGTTCGAGGTCATGACGGGGGCGAATTTCTTAGTCGTAAAAGACCCGTTAAAGGCGCTACAAAAGCTGGCGGCCTGGCACAGGAAACGGTTTCACATACCCGTTATCGGCATTACGGGCAGTAACGGGAAGACGATCGTCAAAGAGTTTTTATACCAGCTACTGCACAACGATTTCAATATCGTACGTTCCCCCCGCAGCTATAATTCGCAGTTGGGCGTTCCCCTTTCCGTATGGCAGATAGACGGGCAGCATACACTGGGTATTTTTGAGGCGGGCGTCTCCCAGCCCAACGAAATGGAATCGCTTCGCCCCATCATCGCGCCGACCATCGGGATTCTGACCGGCATAGGGGAAGCGCATCAGGAAAACTTCATCTCCCAGACACAGAAATGCGTCGAAAAGCTCGCCCTCTTCAACGACTGCGAAGCGATTATCTATAATGGCGACAACCAGTTCGTCGCCAACTGTATCGAGTCGGCTCTGCTCTCCCATAAGGCGATCGCCTGGAGCCGTACCAATTCCGACGCCCCCCTTTTTGTCGAAGCAATAAAAAAGCGGGAGGCGCAGACGGAGATTACCTGTACGATGATGGGGATTACCGATACGTATGTCATCCCGTTTACCGACGATGCATCGATCGAAAACGTGATCCACTGCCTGGCGCTGATGCTCTACCTGAAACCGACCAGCAGCATCCGCAACTTCTCGAAGTTCTCCCAACTGGAGCCGGTGGCGATGCGGTTGGATGTCAAACAGGGGATTAACAATTGCCTGCTGATCAATGATACCTATAATTCGGACATCAACTCCTTAGATATCGCACTCGATTTCCTGCGCAGCCGACGGGCAGACAAGAAGCTGAAACGCACGGTGATCCTGTCGGATATTCTACAGTCCGGGACGCTGCCCAAGTCGCTCTATAAGAAAGTCGCCGACCTGGTCAAACGCCGGAAGATAGACCGGATCATCGGTATCGGGCGGGATATCAAGGAGTGCAGCGCGCTGTTCGATATGGAAAAGGAGTTTTACCTGACCACCGAAGAGTTCCTGGCCTCTCCCTCGATCCGGAAATTCAAGGACGAACTGATCCTGCTGAAAGGGTCGCGCCGCTTTCATTTCGAGCGTATTTCAGACCTGCTGGAGAAGAAAGTACATGAAACCATCCTGGAGGTCGACCTGGATGCCATTGTCCATAATTACAACTACTACCGCTCGCAGCTGAAGCCCGAAACGAAGATGATATGCATGGTGAAAGCCTTTGGCTATGGCGCCGGCCCCAACGAGCTGGCCAAGACCCTGCAGGAGCATCGCTGCGACTACCTGGCGGTCGCCCTGGCCGACGAGGGGGCGGAGCTTCGCAAAGAGGGCATATCCATCCCCATACTGGTGATGAACCCCGAATCCGGCAGCTTCAACCTGATGCTGGAGAACAACCTGGAGCCCGAAATTTATACCTTCCGCCTGCTGGATCTCGTCATCAAAGAGACGGAGCGGCGGGGGATGACCTCCTATCCTGTCCATATTAAGGTCGATACGGGTATGCACCGCTTGGGCTTCCAGCCGGACGACATGCCGGCGGTCTGCGAGAGGCTGAGGAACCAGAGCGGCGTAGTTGTCCGCTCGGCGTTCTCCCATCTGGCGGGAAGCGACTCCCCGGAGTTCGACGCCTTTACCGAAAAGCAGGCCGCCCTCTTTACCCGGGCGGCCGGTGAGCTGGAAGCGGGATTGGGGTATGGCATTATCCGGCATATCCTCAATTCGGCAGGTATCGAACGGTTTCCGCAGCACCAGATGGATATGGTGCGCCTGGGGATCGGACTATACGGTATCAGCGCATCGGGGGAGGCTGACCTGTGCAATGTGACGACGCTAAAAACGACGATTCTACAGATACAAAACGTGCCGGCAGGCGATTCGATCGGTTATAGCCGTAGGAGCTACGTCTCCCGTGATTCCCGTATCGCGATTATCCCGATCGGATATGCCGACGGCTTAGACAGGCAGTTGGGTAACGGAAAGGGTGAAGTGGTCATCAACGGACGCCGTTGCCCGGTCATCGGCAACATCTGCATGGATACGACCATGATCGACGTGACCGGCATAAACGCCCATGAGGGCGATCCGGTGATCATTTTCGGAGAAGAACTACCCGTAAGGGAGATATCCGATAAACTGAACACGATCCCCTACGAAGTCCTCACCTCCATCTCCCCCCGCGTAAAAAGGGTGCATTACAGGCAATAGAGCTTTCTGAGTTGAGAGCTTTCTGAGTTGAGAGTTGAGAGTTGAGAGTTGAGAAAAAAAACGTCATGTCGACCGAGCGTAGCGAGTGGAGACACCTTCTATGTTGTAATCCAAATTTCCGAGCGATATTTAAATTTGTTTAACAATTTA
>JAISQD010000083.1 GCA_031274415.1 Tannerellaceae bacterium
GTGTGTCTGTGGGTAACTCTGGATGGCTTCAGGCTTCGCCTTCGCAATGACGCGCGTTGTCATTTCCCTTCTTGATAAACGCAGTTTATTGGAAACTCGTCATGATAAATGAAAACAGCAAAAAGAGGCAAAAAGAGGCAAAAAGGGGCAAAAAGAGGCAAAAAAATACGTCCAAAACAGTTAACGGTCAGGAGGCTGTCCGCAGGTCATACCTTTGTCGGAGTATTCATTTAAAATCATGTATGTATGGCAATTAGTTATTCTTTGGTTTTGAATCACGGGCTACGGAATGTAGTGGCGCCATCCAGAAGGTGTGTCTATGTGTCGCACCTTCTGGCAGATACCACTATTGGTTATTCACTTTTCACTATTAATTCGTTGATCAGGCGGGGGCATTTGCCCCATTTTTCGATCAAGTACAGGACGTAGCGGATATCGACGCCGATACAGCGTTGGAGTTCAGGCTCAAAGGCGATATCGCCACTCATGGCTTCCCAGTTGCCGTCGAAAGCAAGGCCGATCACACGCGCGTTTTTATCGAAGACCGGACTGCCCGAATTGCCGCCGGTAATATCGTTATTGGTCAGGAAGCAGAGGTTGATGCTCTCATTTCCATTGCCATAACGGCCAAAATCTTTGCTGCGTACCATGTCCAGCAGTCCGGGTTGTACCCAGAACTCGTCGTCGTCGGGATTTTCTTTTTCCAACAGGCCTTTGTCGGTAGAAAAATAATCATACCACACCGCATCAAACGGACGATAGCCCTTGATCGAACCATAGCTGAGACGCATCGTAAAGTTGGCGTCCGAATAAAACGTCTTCTCGGGATACATCTCTTGCAGGCCGGCAAAATAAAGCCGTTCGCCTTTCGAGATATCATACTGCGATTCACCCATCAGTTGTTGTAGTTCAAAGAGCGAGAGCATAACGGAAAGGCTCAGTTTGGCGGCGGGGTCTTTCTCCAGCTGAGCGTACTGCTTCGGGTCGCGAATCATGGCGGCGATATGGTCATAAGACAGCAAGGCGGATTTCTTAAACACATAGGCGGCGTATTTGTCATAATCCCCTTTGAATTTCTTATCTGCATAGGCGTAAATATCAGGAAGATACCGTGATGGAACGCGCTGTTTGACAATCTTCATCATGGCCGCCAACACCTTCTCGTCCACAGAGGGCGCATAGTCCTTAAAGAACGCTTCTACCCTGTCTTTGAGGAAAATATCCAGCTCTTCCGGCGTAGACCCTTTTATATCCACGCTTTGTACCATTCTGGCCAGGCGGATAATTTCCGTCCCGCCCAGGAACGCTTCCATCAGGAAGGTGGATATCTCTCTATATTCATTGGTCGACGTATACCCTTTCTCCAGTAACGGTAAGACCTCTCCATAGACCGCTTTCCTGTCTGCGTTCTGATCAGCCCAAGCGGCAAAAGCGGCCTCTTCCGCCTTTTTACGGTCGATGACATGCAGATTGACCAGGCCGCGGTTCATCCCGATCGAGTTTTTCCAGTAATTGGAACTGCCGGCATATTTCGACGCGTATTGGATACGCACCGCGTCGCTGGCGTCCATCGCCTTTTTCCATATCTCCTGTTTGATGCCGCGTACTTCGATACGGGGTTCGTTGCTGTTTTCCATCCGTTGCCTGACACCCCATGAAGAAAGGTAACGGCTGGTACTTCCCGGAAAACCGATCGTCATGGCGTAATCCGTCTCGCGGTATCCCTGGATAGAGATTTCCGCTACATATTTCGGTTTGTAGGGGGTGTTGTTTTCGTCATATTCCGCCGGGGCATTGTCGGCGCCGGCATATACGCGGAAAACAGAGAAGTCGCCGGTATGGCGGGGCCACATCCAGTTATCCGTATCTCCTCCGAATTTACCGACCGAGCTGGGAGGCGCAAACACCATACGCACATCGCGATAGACGTCATAGACGACCAGATAGTATTTGTTGTCGCTATAAAAAGGGACCACATCCACCGCCAGAAAAGGCGTTGAACCAATCGAATCACACATCGCATTGCCAATGGAATCGGCGGCATGAATGCGTTCGTATTCGCTCCCGCAGGAAGCGCTCTGCGCGTTGATCCGGTCGCTGACATCTATCGTCTCCTTCAGGTAACGGACGCTTAACCCCGGCACCGGCAACTCTTCTTCTTTACTCTGCGACACAAAACCATCTTTCAGGTAGTCATGTTCCACACTGCTTAATTTCTGAATCGAGCTATACCCGCAATGATGATTGGTAAAAATCAATCCCTCTTCCGACACGGTAATACCCGTACATCCTCCGCCGAAAATAACCACCGCGTTAGCCACGCATGGGTCTGTTTCGCTGTATAACCGTTCGCCGGAGACCTTCAACCCAAGCTCTTCCATTCTTGCCAGATTCTGCCTGTTCAACTCTTTCAACGCCCACATGCCTTCATCGGCATATGTCTGGCCGGCCACCGTCAACAGCAGTAAAACCGCCCACATCTTTTTCATTACATTCATTCTTTTTTTATTTATATTTAATACGATGTATCGAAATATCCCTCTTTATGATGAACAGCAGGAACAACACGAACCATACCGTGCGATAAAGCAACCTCAAAATCACAGAATCAATCTCCGGCAACATCCCTGCCAGGTAACAAACGGCGGCCACCGAGAAATAGATACCCGCCGATTTCAGGTCATACGCGATCGGATATCGCTTACGCCCAACGAAATAGGACATGAGCATCATCAACAGGTTACAGGCAAACGATGCCCAGGCACACGCCATATACCCGTAAGCAGGGGCAAAGAGAACAATAATAAGGACCGTCGCCACACATCCCGAAAGGGAGAAATAGGCTCCCCAATGCGTCTGATCACTCACCTTATACCACAGGGACAGATTAAAATAGATACCAAAAAACAGCTCGCCCAACATGACGACCGGCACGACGCGAAGCCCCGGGAAATAGTCCGCCGACACAAAATATTTCAACACATCCAGGTAAAACATCACCCCCGTAAAGATCACCAAAGAGAAAATAATAAAGTACCTCATGGCTTCGACATACGCCTCCTTACCGCCTGTCGTCTTGTGCTTTGCAAAAACAAACGGCTCATACGCATAGCGGAAAGCCTGCACAAACATCACCATCACGACGGCGATCTTAAAACAGGCGCCGTAAATCCCCAACTGCTCATTCGCATACGCCTTATCGTCAAACAGGAAAGGAAACAAGATCTTATCGGCCGTCTGGTTGAAAATACCGGCAATACCCAATACCAGCACCGGAAAGGAATAACGAAGCATCTGTTTCAGCAGCGAAAAGCTGGGCTTATACCGGAAAGCGGGAAGCATACCGGGCAAGAGCAAAAGACAGGTAACAAACGTCGTCAGGACATTGGCCACAAAGACATACCCCACTCCATACCCGGGAGTATACAGCCAACCGACGGCCTCCGGCATCTTCCTGTACAACCACGGGCAGACAACCAGAAAGAAGAGGTTCAGGACGATATTCAATAAAATACCTGTCAGGCGGATAGCGGCAAAACGCCACGCCCGCCCCTCGTAGCGGAGGTAAGCGAACGGGATACAGCAAAAAGCGTCAACCGCCACCACCCCCAGCATCATCAGGATATACTCCTGATGATCGCCATACCCCAGCGCGCCGCTGACCGGCGACAAAAAAAGGCATCCCCCCGCCATAAACAGCAAAGAGGTCAGCCCTATACTATACAAAGCAGTGGAATACACCCGCAACGGATGCCGCTCTTCCGCCTTATTGACAAAACGGAAAAAGCCCGTCTCCATCCCGTATGTCAGCAGCACCAGCAGAAGGGCGACCCATGCATAGACATTGGTAAACACCCCAAATTCGCCGGTATGGGTAAATACACGCGTGTACATGGGCACTAACAGCCAGTTCAAAAACCGTCCGAGAATACTGCTCAACCCATAAACAGCGGTGTCTTTCGCCAACCGCTTCATTCCTTCCGCCATACCTGTCTAATCAAATAAAAACCCCTGTTCGCTCCATCGCTTCCTGCCCAGATGGACATACGCCCGGTCGGTGACCTCCCTGCCGCGGGGAGTCCGCTTCAGGAACCCCTCCTTGATCAGAAACGGCTCATACACCTCTTCCAGCGTGCCGGGATCTTCCCCCAGCGCAGTAGCGATCGTCGTCAGGCCTACCGGCCCGCCTTGAAACTTGTCTATAATCGTTATCAGTAATTTATTGTCAATCTGATCCAACCCATGCCGGTCGATATTCAGCGCCTCCAACGCAAAGCAGGTAATCGCCTTGTCGATATTGCCCGACCCCTTGACCTGTGCAAAATCGCGCACCCGCCGCAGCAACGAATTGGCCACACGGGGCGTCCCCCTGCTGCGCGAAGCGATCTCGCGGGCGGCATCCGCTTCGCAGGCCACATCCAGTATCCGGGCGCTCCGGAGAACGATCTGTGTCAGCGTCTCTATCTCATAATATTCCAAATGCAGGTTGATCCCGAAACGGGCGCGCAGGGGACTGGTCAACAACCCGCTACGCGTCGTCGCACCCACGAGCGTAAAGGGCGATAAATCAATCTGTATCGAGCGTGCGCTCGGCCCTTTGTCGATCATAATATCAATCCGGTAATCCTCCATCGCGGAATAGAGGTATTCCTCTACGACAGGGCTTAACCGGTGTATCTCGTCAATAAAAAGGACGTCGTTCTTTTCCAGCGAAGTCAATACGCCCGCCAAATCGCCCGGCTTATCCAACACCGGCCCGGAAGTGATTTTAAACCCGACCCCCAGTTCATTGGCAATAATATTCGACAGCGTCGTCTTCCCCAGTCCCGGAGGGCCGTGCAGCAGCACATGATCCAATGCCTCTTTGCGCATCCGGGCTGCCATGACAAATATTTTCAGGTTCTCGACCACTTTCGCCTGACCGCTGAAATCACGAAAAGAGAGCGGCCGCAGCACATTTTCATACTCCCGTTCATTCTCCGCCACCCGGCTATCCCTTATATCAAACTCATCTTCCATATTGTCCCACATAGGTTTGCAAAGGTAATAAAAGGCAGGAATATACCGAATATGTTGACATTTTATGGCTAAATCTTTTTTTGAGGTGCTATGGTGAGATGTCTCCTTGTTCTAAATACGATAGAATATTTTCCGGTGCATAAAGATTCCATTCTTTATGGTACACCTTAGCGCTGCTTGTATCGGTGAGGTAACGGATACTTTTACCGGTTCGTTGGCGGCACTCTTTGAAAAAAGCATCGCTGAGTTTCATTTCCCGTTGGAAATAGGATAAAATAAAACCGGCTTTTTGGAATAAAAACTGTTTCCGGTATGCTTCCAGATAGGTAAGTAGCTGTTCTTCTTTCAGGTAAGTAATCAGGGAAAAGCACATGACCAACTCTTCCAAGCCGCCACTGTGCCGGATGTGAAACAGGCCTGCCTGGTGAAGCTCTTCCAGATATTTTTTCATCTCCTTATTTTATTATGCGCATAAAGATACACAAAAATATGTAGTTACGCGCAAATATTAAAATAAGTAGGCTATGTATCCTGACGAATCGCTGAAAATCGTGAGGGATGGATGACAACATATTAGCAAAAAATCACTTACTTTGCAACTCTCAAAGTTGAAAAAGATAAATGACAATATGCGACTATGGCACAGGAAGATGTTTTTAAGAAAATAATTTCGCACTGTAAAGAGTATGGCTTTATATTTCCATCCTCTGAAATTTATGACGGATTAGGCGCCGTCTACGACTACGGACAGTATGGAGCCGAACTGAAAAACAATATTAAAAAGTATTGGTGGGACAGCATGACACTGCTTCACGACAACGTGGTGGGCATTGATTCCGCCATATTCATGCACCCCACGATATGGAA
>JAISQD010000137.1 GCA_031274415.1 Tannerellaceae bacterium
AAAAAATTAGCCTATTATTACATCAGGCAGGTACAGTACGATGCATGCGTGATGATCGGCGACGCCAATAAGGAGGGGAACCATCCGGTCGTAGCCGTCAACGATACCCGCACGGAAAAACAAGGTACGGTGGCGGTCAGGGACGTGGATTCGAAAGCCGTTTTATTTTCCGGAAAGTTCGTGATCCCGGTGAATGGAAAAACAACGGTCGGGTACATTCCCCGAACCGGAACACAGTCCATGTGGGTGATCGAATATACGATCGAAAACGAAACGTTCACGAACCATTATTTAGCCGGCAAAGCGCCGTTTCGATTACCGGATTATGAGAGATGGTACAAGAAATTATATCTTTAAAACAAGTTGAAATATATAAATCAAAAAGAATCATGAGAATTAAAACCCTTTTCATCGCTATTTCGGCACATTTGGTATGCTTTACCGGAATAGCACAAGACCAAGCGGATAAACAGGATGTCGGTACGTGGACCAATGTCACTATTGCCTCCAAGCTTATAGCCGGAAAATGGAAAACATGGTATTCGCTGGAATATAAAAGTAAGGAAAACCTTCGGGAATTGGATACATCCAGTGCCATGTTTAAATTCCATTATCTTATCAACAACCATGTATCCATCGGAATGGGGTATGAGTTTTTCCTGAAAAATGCAGGCAACGGCGAACTCACCCACAGGCATCGTTATTTTCCGGAAGGCATGTTGTCCTATACTATCAACCGCTTTTCGTTCATCTTCCGTTCGCGGCTGATGAATACGTTTCTTCAATGGATACATCCCTATTTTGAACATCGAAATATGCTTAGAGTCAGCTATACGTTAGAAAAAATACCTGTTAAACCTTTTATTTCTGCCGAACCTTATCATGAAATAGTGGAGAAGAAATACCGGTTTTATAAAGGCCGTTATGCCGTCGGAGGTTCCTACATATTTAAAAAACGCCATCAATTGGATCTCTATTATATGCAGGAGTTTTTCCACACCATTCCGTTTACGCGGCATGTTATTGGGATAGACTATATATATTCGCTTTAAATATCTGAAAAAATAAAACGGCTCAGCTTGTTTTATTTATATATTTTATTACTAACTTTGTGAAACAATTTAATTTCTACGTATTTTAATAACTAAATAAAAGAAAACAGTATGGCAAGACAAAAAGGACAATTGAATAAAAAGACAAAAGAGAATGCCTTGAAAGTGATTAAATCCAATCTAAAGAATTTGTCTTATGCAGAATTGGATAGTTTTATTGCGTTAGCACAACGCTATAAAAAGGAAAAATTAGGAGAAGAAGAACTTCGTCTGATTAAAGAAAAAGAACAGATTGAGAAAAAATTAATCGACCTCAAATCATTTGACGAAAAGGTCAATTAACGAACGTTCGGTATTCCCCCGTACACAAGAAAGAAAAAAGGCTGCCCACATTTTCAGGGACAGCCTTTTCTTTCTTTGCTACTTAATCTCCTTTTCTTCTTTCATATCCAGTTCATTCTTTTCAGCATCAAAGAACTTATACTCAAGAAAGGCGAGACTTTGATCAGGAATGACTTTCAGTCCGAATGTGTACTTCAGTTTCCATCTCCATTTTAAAGAATAAAATCCTTTACTCACATATGCTGCAACATAAGGATGTAGATACAGGGTAAATTTCTTCACACGATGTTTGTTCACCAAACAATCAATTTTGCCTTCCAAACTATTCGTAAATAAAATAGAAGGTTTTGCACTGCCTGTTCCAAAACAGGTAGGACAATCTTCCGACGTGGTGACATCCATTTCCGGACGAACCCTTTGGCGGGTAATTTGCATCAGACCGAATTTACTAAGAGAGAGAATGTTGTGCTTAGCCCTGTCTGTTGCCATGGCTTTTATCATGTGTTCAAAAAGCGTTTGCCGGTTAGCAGGCTCTACCATATCAATGAAATCAATCACAATAATACCCCCCAAATCGCGTAAACGAAGCTGGCGGGCGATTTCATCGGCGGCAGCGATATTGACATCGATAGCCGTCTTTTCCTGGGCGTCGCTCCCCTTGGAACGGTTGCCGCTGTTCACGTCTATCACATGCATAGCTTCCGTATGCTCAATAATCAGGTAAGCTCCACTTTTGTATGTTACGGTACGTCCGAACAACGATTTAATCTGTTTCGTAACGGCAAAGTTGTCGAAAATAGGCAGCTCGCCGGTGTACAGTTTGACGATATCTTCCCGGCCGGGGGCAATCAGGCTGACATAATCGCGTACATTATTACAAATGTCCTTATCGTTTACATGAATGCTTTGAAATGAAGGATTAAAAATATCACGCAAAAGGGCTACCGTGCGTGCCGTCTCTTCATATATGACAGAGGGGACTTTCGCTTTAGGTACTTTGGGAACATTATCCTCCCAGCGTTTCATTAATGTCTTCAATTCATGATCCAGTTCGGCGACACGTTTACCTTCCGAAGATGTCCGCACAATAACGCTGACATTCTTTGGTTTGATACTCAGTATCAACTGGCGCAAACGGGCGCGTTCTTCGCCTGATTTGATTTTAGTGGAGACAGACACCTTATCAGCAAAAGGAATCATAACGATGTATCTTCCGGCAAACGAAAGTTCGGAAGTGAGCCGGGGGCCTTTTGTTGAGATCGGTTCTTTCGCAATTTGAACCAACACCTCCTGTCCGACTTTAAGTACATCGCCAATACTTCCATCCTTCTCTATTTCGGGAAGGATCTGTATTTTAGAAAGAGCCGGAAGCTTTTTCTGATCACTTAAAGCCTGTTTCAGGAATTTCTGTTGCGTGTTGAAATTAGGACCTAAGTCCTGATAGTGAAGAAATGCATCCTTTTTGTATCCTACATCAATGAAAGCAGCATTTAAACCCGGCATCAATTTCTTTACTTTACCAAGGTAGATATCGCCTACGGCAAATGAAACATTGCGGGCCTCTTTCTGGAGCTCCACAAGGTTTTTGTCTTCTAATACAGCGATAGATACCTCTTTGGGCTTAACATCTACTACTAATTCACTAATCACTTATAAAAGATGTTTTAATAACAGACCTTATACAATACGCAAAGAACAAACTTAAAAGGTCACGAATTAAGTTTGTTCTTTAATGTGTGCTTAAAAATAGACTTATTTCTTCTTATGTCTATTCTTTTTCAGTCTCTTCTTGCGTTTGTGCGTAGACATTTTATGTCTTTTCCTTTTTTTTCCGCTAGGCATGTCGTTTTCTGATTTAGAATTTATTACTGTTTATTTTACCTTCTCATGGAACGTTTTCGCCGGTTTAAACGAAGGGATGTTATGCTCAGGAATAATGATCGTCGTATTCTTTGAAATATTACGAGCCGTCTTCTGCGCCCTTTTTTTAATGATGAAACTCCCAAAGCCCCTTAAATAAACATTTTCACCCTGAGACAATGAATCCTTTACAATATCCATGAAAGATTCTACACTTGTCAATACCGTTTGTTTGTCAATACCGGTATTTCTTGAAATTTCGCG
This sequence comes from Tannerellaceae bacterium, assembly GCA_031274415.1. Taxonomy (GTDB): domain Bacteria; phylum Bacteroidota; class Bacteroidia; order Bacteroidales; family Tannerellaceae; genus DFXE01. Next base: position 3,519 of record JAISQD010000137.1, read on the forward strand.
AACAATATCTGCTTTTGTCATATCTATAAAGAATTAATAATTTATACCTATTAATTTTTTGGAATGCAAATATATAGCTTTTTATTTAAGTGGAAAAAGAATTGGCGCTCATTTTTTCTCCAAGATGAAATTTTATTGCAAATTCATCAGATAACATCCTTGCTGAAGCGGGAAATGAGAAATTTTATGTATGTTTGCTTCTCAATTTCAAAGAACCTGTAAACAGGCAAAACACATGGAAAATAAGCATAATAACCCAGCAAACGAGATTCAGGTCGAGCTTTCCGAAGAGATCGCTCAAGGAACATATGCGAATCTTGCCGTCATCGCCCACTCATCATCCGAGTTTATCCTCGATTTTATCCGTATTGTACCCGGAGCGCCCAAAGCAAAGGTAAAAAGCCGGATCATACTCACGCCGGACAATGCCAAACGCCTGCTCTTCGCCCTGCAAGACAATATCGCAAAATTTGAAGAACAGCAAGGAGAAAGAACGGCCAAGTTTGACGAGTTCATTCCAGCCATCGGCGGAATAAAAGGCGAAGCATAACCGGTCATCATACGCGGCTATTATATTAATGTATCATTGAATTTATCCATTGAACAGACGTTACAGCGTATTCTTCCCCGTCATGGCAGGCCTGCTGACCGCTTGTCATTCGACCTACGAGTATACCCAACAGGAGACGCCGCCCAAAGCGGTCATTACCCGTCCGGATCTCGTGTATGACCGGCCGCCGGCGCCAGAGATCAATCTCCTGTTTCCCCTTGTCGCCTTAGAAAAAGCAGAGACGCCGCCTCTGCCGAGGTTCGACATCACCGGATCGTTTTCGTCACGTGAGATCAACCATGTCCGAACGAGCGATCCGAGACTGTTTACCGAAGGGAATATCCTCTTGATCGACCTGTTGCAACTGCAAAAAGAGGGGTATGCCTTTCCACTTCCCGGAGCGAAAGTCATTTCTCCTTATGGCGGCAGGCGGAAAGGGCACAGCGGGATTGATTTAAAAACGGTTGCAAATGATACCATCCGTGCAGCATTCGATGGCGTTGTCCGTATGGCTAAACCCTATGCAGCCTACGGAAATGTGATGGTCATCCGGCATTATAACGGTCTGGAAACCGTCTACAGCCACAACGCCAGGCATCTCGTCAAACAGGGAGACCGTATCACCGCCGGACAACCGGTGGCCTTGCTCGGACGGACAGGGAGGGCGACAACCGAACATCTCCACTTCGAGACCCGTATCGACGGACAGCATTTCAACCCCTCTCTGCTCTTTGATTTCGAGCGCCGGACATTGCAGGACAAATGCCTGGTATGCACGAAAAAAGGCCATACGGTTGTCGTGGAAGCCGTCCCTCCATTCCCCCATCCGCCTACCGCTTCTCTTTAATAAACCCAGAAGGGCTTTTCCCATACTGCTTCTGAAAGCAGGTGGAGAAATAGGCGGGCGATGAGAAACCGGTCTTGAAGGCGACTTCACTGATCCGCGTTTCGCCGCCTTGTATCAGTTGTACCGCTTTCTTCAGGCGGACAACCCGGATAAAATCGACAGGCGACAAGCCGGACAATCCCTTTACTTTCCTGTACAGGCTCGACGCACTCATATGCATTTCGGAAGCGAGGATCTCGACCGTGAGATGCTCATTGGTCAGATTCGCCTCGATATAGTGGTTGAACTTGTCGAGGAAGATTTCGTCGATGGGTGAAGGAGCTAACGACAGGGTCGACGTGAGCGGCTTCTCCAGGTAGGTACGGTTCAATATTTCACGGCTTTTAAGCAGGTTGGCAACCTGTCCGGTTAAGAGTTCTATGGAGAAGGGTTTTTCGATATAGGCATCGGCGCCGTTATTCAGCCCTGTCAATCTGGACTGCAGGTTATGCTGTGCCGTCAGGATAATAAACGGGATATGGCTGAAGTTGATATCGTTCTTCACAGCATTGCACAAGTCAAACCCATCCATCACCGGCATCATGACGTCGCTGATAATCAGTTTGACATTGTTCCTGTCCAACACGTGCAGTGCCGACCGTCCGTTATCCGCCTCCAGAACGGCATAGGAGCCGGACAATTCGTCGGCAATAAAGCGCCGCATCTCCTCCTGGTCTTCCACAATAAGGATGGCCGGTTTGCCGTTGTCCGGTATGGAAGCAACCGCACCGGGATCTTCCGGATCCCCAGGCGGCTGCAAGGAATACCTCTCCTCCTGTACGGACGGAAGGCGAAGGGTAAAGCAGTTCAGCCCGCCTGCTGTCCGCCCGTATGAGAGGCTTCCCTTATGGAACTCGGCTAAGGAGCGGGCTAACGACAGTCCGATGCCGCTACCCTGTATGTTCCACGTTGCCTTTAGCCGGTAAAAGGGGGCGAATATTTTCTCCGCCTCCCCTTCCGGCACTAAAATACCGTCGTTCGTGACCGATACGGCAAAATACCCTTCTTCAGGCAGTTTCCATGCTATCCCGATGTGTTTATCCGAGTATTTCAGGGCGTTCGTCAGCAGATTGGTGATGATTTTTGAGAAGGCCTCCCTGTCGATACATGCATACAACGGTTCGTCCGGCCTACCAACCGTCAGCCTCTTGCCATCCTTCTCGAAGGTCGGTTTGAACCGTTGAATAATGGATTCCATCCATAGCGTGATATCTGTCCCCACGAAATGAAGCTTGAAGCCCATCCCTTCCGCTTTCCTGAAATCAAGCAGCTGATTGCTCAGGTCTAATAACCGCTGCGTGTTTTTTTCGATGGTGTGCAGGTTCTTTTTCGTAGCGGGCGGATTGTCGTCCGACTGGAGGATCTTTTCCAATGGGGCTTTTATCAGGGTCAGCGGGGTGCGTATCTCATGCGTAATAAAGGTAAAGAACCGGATCTTGGCCTGATACAGTTCCTTCTCTTTTTCATTTTCAAAGATCTCCCTGTTCATCCGGTGTTTTTCCTCCAGTTTGGACTTTTTATAGCGGTAGAATGCGGCAATAAGCAGGCCAATCAATACGCCGTACAGGAGAAACGCCCAGCCCGTAGCCCAGAAGGGCGGAACAATCACAATGGATAAAGCCGTTTCGTTCTCCTGCCATACCCCGCTGCTATTGGTCGACTTCACCTTAAATGTATAGTTGCCGGGAGCCAGGTTGGCAAACGTGACATCTTTGTTCCTGCCCATATCATTCCATTCCGTATCGCTTCCTTCCAGTATGTAGGCATACCGGATGGCGTCGGGGGAGGTAAAGCTCAGGGCGACATACGAAAGGGTAAACGTCGACGCATGATAGGGGAGCCGCAGCCGCTTCATGTCGCCACGAAGAGGGAGTTTGTCGCCCGGAAGATGGATATTGGTTATATAGACGGGCGGTTCAAACATATCGTCTTCAAACCGGCGGGGATTGAAGGAGATCATACCGTTAATCGTACCCATATACAACGTCCCGTCGGGCGCTTTATACGACGAGCTGTAATTGAACTGCGTTTCGTGCAGGCCGTCGGTATAGGTAAACGTACGCATGGCATGGGTTTCGGGATTAAACTTCACCAAGCCGTTGGCCGTGGATATCCAGAACAGCCGGTCACCATCCTCCAGTATCCGGTAAACGATATTGCTCGGTAAGCCATCCTCTACCGTAATCCGGTTAAAGGAATCCGTGATCTCATGATATAATGAAAAGCCGTTGGCCGTAGCGACCCAGATACGCCCCTTGCTGTCTTCAAAAACGGAGGTACAGTTATCGCTACCCAACCCTCGCGACTGGTGCCTTCCCGCCTGGTAACGGATCAACGCATCTTCGTCCGGCCGGTAACAATAAAGCCCTTCGAGCGTAACAACCCATATCCTGTCTTTTTGGTCCGTATAGATCTGCCTCACCAACGAACGGAGATCCTGCCACGGCTGGAACGTCTCCGTCTTCCGGTCAAAAAGGACAACGCCCGAAGAGGTACCGATCAGGAGATCCCCGTTCGCCCGTTTGTGGAAGCACAAGACAAAATCGCTCGGTAACCCGTTATGCGTACCGGCTTGCGTATACCGTTTGATCAGTTTACCGGACGGCAGTTCCAGCAGGTCGATCCCCTTGTTAAACGAACCGACCCACAGGCGGTCGCCGTCGGCCAAGAGGCCATGTATATTGGTGGCCGACAGGGGGTGGGACGGGTTGGTCAATGAGAAATTGGTGATCGCGCCCGTCTGGGGATTGTAGCGGTTGATGCCGTTATCTTCCGTCCCCAGCCAGAGGTTTCCATAGGCGTCGGGACAGATTTCCCGCACGGCGTTTCCCACCATCTGCACATGGGTTTTCCCGCCGATGAAACGGTTAAAGCGGGTATATTGGCGGGGCAGATAACTGATCCCCCCGAAGAAGGAGCCGATCCACATCCCTCCCTCCCGGTCTTTCGTCAGGGAGTATACCGCGTTGTCGGCTAAGGTGTATTCGTTGGTCAGCGACTTGGTCAGGTGCGTCACCGACTGATCCATCACATTCAGAATATACACGCCCGATTCCGAAGCGACCCAATAGACCGTCGCGCTGTATGCCGTAATCGCCCTCACCTGAATGGCGGGAATCACTGTTTCAATCGTCCGGTTCAGATACGAATAGCGCTTTAAGCCGGCCTTATCCGTCCCGATCAGTACGCCAAAATCCGGTATCCGGCACAACGCGGAAATGTGTACCTGTTCCCGCTTCTCCTCTTCGCTTAATATGGGGATCAGGGTAAAATCATCGGTCTCCTGCCGATACCGGTACAGGTCGCTCATGGAAGAAAAGAGCGGCTCCTCACCGGCCGTCACCGCCATACACCCCGGATGAAAGAAAGAGGAGGCCGGATAGATCCTGAACGAGTGGTCGGATAAGGAATACCGGACAATACGGTTATAGTCGATGCACCACAGGTTCTTTTTGCCGTCTTCGGCAATGCCGTCGAAATAGTCGGGCGTATCGTTCCCCGCAACCAGCGTAAAGGGATAAAACGAGTCGGTCCGATCATCATAATAACAGGTATAATAGGCCGTGCAGACCCATATCTTCCCTTCCGAGTCCTCAAATAAACGGACAATCCGGTTATCGGGCAAACCGTTGGGGAGATAGGAGTTATGCCTGTATACTTTAAATGTATGCCCGTCGAACCGATTCAGCCCGTCTTCCGTCCCAAACCACAAAAAGCCCCGGCTATCCTGCAACGAGCAGGAAACCGTATTATGCGACAGTCCATGTTTATTGTTGTAATGCCTGAAATACAATTCATTCGCTTCCGCCTCCCGGTGAAGAACCCCGGCCAAAAGAAGCGCTAAAAAAGCAACGATCAACCAACGCCGTCCCGACATATCCCTTCCTTATATTATGGTGATACAACTAATGCGCCCGAAAGGTACAAAAAAAACGTTTATTTTTCCTCTGCATCTATTTTTCCGGCAGTCACGAAGTCTTTTCGGAGCAGTTACGAAGTCTTTTTATTTTTGTCTTTAGCTATTCTGTATTCGACAGTTGTCGAACAGCTGTTTGACATCTGTCGGACAGCTGTTCGACAACTGTCAAACAGCTGTTCGACAACTGTCAAATATAGATTAGATAACGACCTTTATAAGACCTCTTCGGGAGATATTTCCTTTTACATAACGAGTGGGAAGACATTACTCTTGCAAGTCATCCGAGTTATCCGTATCTTTGCCGTATTAAATGAAAGTAGTCAATGAAGCATATCCGCAATTTCTGTATTATTGCTCATATCGACCATGGGAAAAGCACCCTGGCAGACCGTTTGCTCGAGTATACTAAAACGGTAGAAGGCAAAGATTTGCAGGAACAGGTGCTGGATGATATGGACTTGGAACGTGAACGAGGAATCACGATCAAAAGCCATGCTATCCAGATGAAATATACCTGCCGGGGGGAAGAGTATACGCTGAACCTGATCGACACACCGGGACATGTCGACTTCTCGTATGAGGTATCGCGCTCCATCGCCGCCTGCGAAGGGGCGCTACTGATTATCGACGCGGCGCAGGGTATTCAGGCACAAACGATTTCGAACCTCTATATGGCGATCGAACATAATCTGGAGATTATCCCCGTCATCAACAAGATCGACCTGCCGAGCGCCCTGCCCGACGAGGTGGAAGACCAGATCGTCGAGCTACTGGGTTGCCGGCCGGACGAGATTCTCCGCGCAAGCGGCAAGACCGGCGAAGGCGTGTATGAGATATTGGACAGGATTATCGACAAGGTGCCCCACCCGAAGGGAGATCCCGAAGCGCCCTTGCAATGCCTGATCTTCGATTCGGTATTCAATTCGTTTCGCGGTATTATCGCCTATTTCAAAGTGGTAAACGGCGTGATCCGTAAAGGGGACCGTGTGAAGTTCATTGCGACGGAGAAAGAATATGACGCGGACGAAGTGGGGGTGTTGAAGCTGGAGATGTCGCCCCGCCAGGAGATCCGTACCGGCGATGTGGGGTATATCATTTCAGGCATTAAAACATCGCGCGAAGTCAGGGTAGGAGACACCATTACCCATGTAAAGGGAGGCACAAAAGAGGGTATTGCCGGATTTGAAGAGGTGAAACCGATGGTGTTTGCAGGGGTCTATCCGATCGACAGCGAAGACTTCGAGAACCTGCGCTCGTCGCTGGAGAAGCTCCAGCTGAACGATGCTTCCCTGACCTTCCAGCCCGAAAGCTCGGTGGCTTTGGGGTTTGGATTCCGTTGCGGTTTCCTCGGGTTGCTGCATATGGAGATTATACAGGAACGGTTAGACCGCGAATTTGATATGGATGTGATTACTACCGTCCCGAACGTCTCCTACAAAGTATACGACAAGAAAGGGGATTGCAGGGAGGTGCATAACCCTGGCGGACTCCCCGACCCTACCCAGATCGACCATATCGACGAACCCTATATCCGCGCTTCCGTGATCACCAATACCACCTATATCGGCCCTATTATGACGCTCTGCTTGGGCAAGCGGGGGATCCTGATCAAGCAGGAATACATTTCGGGCGACCGGGTAGAGATTTATTACGATATCCCGTTAGGCGAGATCGTGATTGATTTCTACGACAAACTGAAGAGCATTTCAAAGGGGTACGCCTCTTTCGATTACCATATACAGGATTTCCGTCCGGGTAAGTTGGTGAAGCTGGATATCCTCCTCAACGGCGAACCGGTGGATGCCCTCTCTACCCTTACGCATATCGACAATAGCGTGACCTTCGGGCGCAGGATGTGTGAAAAACTGAAAGAACTCATTCCCCGCCAGCAATTTGATGTAGCCATACAGGCGGCGATCGGCTCGAAGATTATCGCGCGCGAAACGATCAAAGCCGTCCGCAAAGATGTGACCGCCAAATGTTACGGCGGAGATATCTCACGCAAACGCAAATTGCTGGAAAAACAAAAAGAGGGGAAAAAACGGATGAAACAGATCGGCAGCGTGGAGGTGCCGCAGAAAGCATTCCTTGCCGTCCTGAAATTAGATTAACCCCATAATAGAGGTATTTTCCGCACGGGAATGAAAGAAAATATCCGGATTGTGATAGGCGTTTAAAAAAAAATGCCTATCTTTGCACCCATGCAATAACTTAAACGCATACGTATTGGTACCCGGATAACAACGGATCGTTTTTATTATAACTATACTGTGTATGCTTTTTACGCTAGAAACTAAATATATGTCCACATGAAAAAAAATGTACAATTGAACTATCTCATGAAAATGCCGGCTCATCTGAAGAGGCTGGCCTTACTCGCTGTTTTTCTCCTTTCCCTTTTCCAGGCGGAAGCCATTGATCTCAGAGCGAATACGCCTATGACTGAAGGCTATATTGTAGGCTATGACGATCCCGATATCGGTAGAAGGCCAACCATAGACGAAAAATTTGGCGCTATCGTTATCAACATAGGGAATCGCACGACGGCAACGGCGGATATCACAGCGGCTACCTCCATCTCTATTTATAAAAGTAACAAGGTTTCGAAAGAGACTCTTCTGTATAAAACAACATTGAACGGCCAGAGGTACTTAACCTCGTCGGGTTCGGATGCTCCTTTCGATAACTCGACGACGATAAAGCCCGGTGATGAACTCCGGTTTTACATATTTGGTTCAATTATCGAATCGAACGAGACCTACATTGTCCGTCTGGCGGACGACAGCGATATGTCTCCCTCTACACCTGAGTGGCGTTGGGGATTGAATGAAGATCGTGACGGTACGTTAGCCGATCCCAACTATGGGATAGGGGTTGTCGACAGCCGGTTCGCGGATGGCGACTGGTCGGATCAATCGGTAAGAGTCGTTGCCAAGAACACATATAGCACCTTTGCCGACGCGCAAACCGTGCAGGATCATCAATCCGTAGAGATTGATATCTTGGGTAACGATATTCTGCCGGATGCATTCTTTACCAATCTGAATCTTCCGTCAAGCAACCTCACCATTGCCATGCAGCCCAAGGCAGGGAGCCTCACCTACAGCGGAAACGGAAGAGGCAGCAGGATAACGTATCACCACGACGGCAGGGCGCCGTTGCCGGATGCCGTCGATTCGTTCCAATACAAGGTGACCTATAACACAACTGTAACAAGCACCGCCACCGTATATATCTACGTGCTCCAGAGTGCGACGGGAGAATTTTCCGCCTACTACGGCGATACGCCCACCATCACACTGGCCGATAAACCGCAGGGAAAAGTAGCGTTCAACTGGTTCGACGCCTCACGGGGCGACTATACAGGCTATGGCTTTTCGAGGACGCTGGCCGGCGCCATAGCAGGCGACTCGACCTATCTCGTACAGCCGAAAATGACGCCGGCGCCCAACCCGTATCATGACAAGTTCCCGAAAGGACGGCTCACCATTTCGCCGGTTCCCGTGCCGGCAACGGACGCCCTCATGCGGTGGACGGGGATAGCCGACCGGAATTGGAAGAATCCTATCAACTGGGTAGAGGTGAAAGAGGGGTTTGAAATACCCGCGAAGGCGTTGCCTACGGCCTATGCGGATGTGATTATCCCTTCCGGCGTGGCGAACTATCCCGAATTGACGGCGGCGGCGGTATGCCGTGATATCCGGCTGGAAGACCGCGCCATGATTGCCGGAATCAACCACCTGACATACCGCAATGCAGAAGTGGAATTGAAACTGAAACCAACGGAGAAAGACCGTTTTGTGATGTACTCCGCCCCCTTGCAAAACGTCTATTCGGGCGACTACCATTATACCAACGGCGTCAACCTCGTATGGGGCGATGTCTATATGAACCTCTTCCAACAGGCGAACCCCGACAACCCGGGATCAGTCGCCGCAGAGAATATGTTTACCGCCACGTTCGGCAACCTGTCGACACCATTACCCCTCGGAAAAGCCTTTAACCTGCATGTCGCCGCCACCCGGAAGAACAGGGATTCGGCATTTATCTTTCCGCAAACGGCCACCACCTATCCCTATGCCGACGGAACACCCACGCCCGCCTTAGACCGGTCGGACGGAAACCGCTTCATTACGGATGGCGCCGCCTGGACAGGAAACACATTCAAGCTGCCTGTCTATGGCGGTGAAGCGGGAAAGGTGTTGATCCAGGTGGTGAACCCTTTCATGGCCTACCTGGATATGTCATCTTTCCTTTCGGGAAACAGTTCCGTGATCGGCGATTCCTACAAGATATGGAACGGCCTGCCGGATGAGGACATCATTGATATATATACCGGCCCGGCTATAGAGGGGCAACGGCTGATTGTTGTCAACGCGGATAAAATCCCTGACGGCAATCTGACCCTCATCCCTCCTTTGCAGTCCTTTTTCGTAGAAAAGAAAAATCGCAATGCCTCTGTCGGTACGCTGACCATCTCGTCCGAGTGGACAACCACACAGGGAGATGCCCCCTACAACCTGTTGCGTAGCGGCGGGCAGCCGGAAGAGCGCAACCTGTTGCGTATAAAAGCGACGCAGGGGAACCACGCCAGTAGCGCCCTTCTCTGCTTTGACGAAAACGCCTCGCCGGCCTATCGGGGCACGGAGGATTCCCGCAAACTGTTTTACAGCGAAATCCCGCTGTCGGTCTATTCGCTGACCCCGTCAAAAGAGCCGTTGGCGATCAACACGAACGGAAACTATACCGCCGCCCATACCGCCCTTGGATTGATGACGGCGAAAGAGGGCGAAGTGAGATTGGATTTCTCCGGCATGGCGACTTTCGGGTACGACGTCTACCTCATCGACAACGACCGGAACGGAAAAACAGTCGAAATCAACCTCCAAAAGACCCCGTACTATACCTTTACGGCAGTAAAGAAATCGTCGTCCGACGCCATGGTAGAGCTGAACGACCGCTTTTCCCTCCGCATGGAGCATCGGTCGACGGATAACACCGCCATAGCCGGCGAAGCATCCGGATGGAACGTATCGGCAAACGACGGCATGATCCATATCCGTTCGACCGAGACAATAAGCAACCTGCAGATATACAACACAAACGGCATATTGGTATACCGGACAAACGCCCCATCAACCTCCTATGAAATCCGCGCCGACCATCAACAGTTCTACATCATAAAAGCCCAAACAGGAAAAGCTCAAACAGGGAAAAAAGTATTCGTCCCCTGACAGTGAACAACGTTTTCCCTGTCGTCAGTTGACGGCAACAAAAAAAGTGGCGTTTGTGTACGTGATATATAAATAAGTAGTATGTTTGTAAGACGATAATTAACTAACAGCTAAATGATATGAAACAGTTTTTTAAAATGATGTTCGCCTCGTTTTTAGGCGTCTTTATAGCGATCGGTGTCTTGATCATCGTAGGGATTTTTATGGTGATCGGCATCTCTGCCGGGATGAGTTCCGGCTCTTCCGACTATCTGCCTAAGCCCAACACGGTCTTTAAGTTGTCCTTAAACGGTACGCTGTACGACCATGCGGAAGAAAATCCCCTTGCCATACTGATGGGCGATACCAATACGCCGCTCTCGGTGGAAGATATCCTGAAATCAATCCGTGTGGCAAAAAGGGAAGAGAAGATAAAAGGCATCTATATTGAAGTCGGTAGTTTTAGCGGCGGTGCAGCCGGTCTGGAGAACATCCGCCGCGCACTGCTGGATTTTAAGGAAAGCGGTAAGTTTCTTGTCGCCTATGCCGATTATTATACACAGGGCGCTTACTATGTATGTTCCGTTGCCGACAAAGTCTACCTCAACCCGAAGGGGATAGTGGCTCTGACCGGTTTTTCTTCGAGAACGACTTTTGTGAAAGGCGCATTGAACAAAGTGGGCATCGAAATGCAGGTGTTCAAAGTAGGCACGTATAAAGGGGCTACGGAGATGTTTATGCTCGACAAGCTAAGCGATGAAAACAGGGAACAGATCAGCTCTTTCCAACAATCCATATGGGGTAATATCTGCAAAGGGATCGCCGAAGCGAGAAACCTGACGGTTGACGACATCAACCGGTTTGCCGATGAGGCATGGGCTTACTTACCTCCCGAAAAGGCCGTTGAAGCAGGCCTTATTGACGAGCTGCAGTATAAGTTCGACGTCGAAAACAACGTCAAAGAGCTGGCCGGACAATCCGATGACAAACTAAAAACAGCCGGAGTAGATCAATTAAAGCATGTCAAAGGGGACGTCAAAAAGAAAGGTGACCGGATCGCCGTTCTTTATGCGGAAGGCGAGATCAAAGACGCAGCATCCCCATTCTTTGACAGCGGGCAGATTATTTCCGAGAAGACAGCCCGGGAGCTGAAAAAGCTGAGGGAAGATAAAGAGATCAAAGCGGTTGTCTTCCGCGTCAACTCTCCGGGCGGAAGCGCTTTTCTTTCGGAACAGATCTGGCACGAAGTGGTCAAACTGAAAGAGGTGAAGCCGATTGTTGTCTCCATGGGAGATGTGGCCGCTTCGGGAGGGTACTATATCTCCTGCGCCGCCCATAAGATTATTGCCGAAGAAAATACGTTGACCGGTTCTATCGGTATATTCGGCCTCTTCCCGAATGCCGCCGGTTTATATAAGAAATTAGATGTGACTACCGATTTCGTAAAAACAAATACCTATGCCGATCTGGGAGATGAGTCGCGTCCGATGCGTGAAGATGAAAAAGCGATTATCCAGTCCTATATCAACCACGGATATGATACCTTTATTACCCGTTGCGCCGACGGACGGGGGATGACGAAGGAGGAGATAGACAAAATAGGGCAAGGCCGCGTATGGACAGGCCGCCAGGCGCTGGACAGGGGATTGGTCGATGCGCTCGGCGATATCGACACGGCGATTGAAGCGGCGGCAGAACTGGCGGAGCTGACCGATTATACGGTTGTCAGCGTTTCAGGCTCCAATAACTTCATCAAAGAGCTGCTGGAAAAACAGTTGGAGAACATCAAACTGTCTGCCGTGAAGAGCGTATTAGGCCGTGAAGAGTGGGACTTGGTCAAGGCATTGAATCATGCGCGGTTGAATACCGGTATGCATGCACGGTTGCCATACGATATCCAACCGCTGTAAAGGGGAGACATGCCGGCGGGTGATCACATAAAGCTGAACTACATCCTTACCCCCTTTTCCCTGTTGTACGGATTGGCGGTAAGGCTACGGAATGTGTTATTCACGTGGAAAATCCTTCCGGTGGAAGAGTACCCGATTCCGGTGATCAGCATAGGCAACCTTTCGGTGGGAGGTACGGGTAAAACGCCTCATACGGAATATCTTATCCGGCTGTTGAAAGACAAATACAGGGTCGCCGTACTCAGTCGCGGGTATAAACGGACAACGAGCGGATATGTGCTGGCAAACACGCTAAGCAACAGCCGGACAATAGGCGACGAGCCGTATCAGATGAAACGGAAATTCCCTGATATACTGATCGCGGTAGACAGCAACCGGCGGCGGGGGATTTCCCACCTGTTGGAATTGCCGGAGGAGAAACGACCACAGGTCATTCTTTTGGACGACGCCTTCCAGCACCGTTACGTGAGTCCTTCACTTTCTATCGTATTAACAGACTACAAACGGCTCTTCTACAAAGACATGCTACTGCCCGCAGGCCGCCTGCGCGAACCCAGACGGGGAATAAGCCGGGCTGATATGATCATCGTCACCAAATGCGAAAACCAATTGAAACCGATCGACCTCCGTATCATCGAAGAAGAGATCAAGAAACAGGCGCATCAATTGCTCTACTTTACCTATATCGCCTATGAAACGATCGAACCGGTTTATCCGGCCATAGCGGCGCCTGATATCCGGAGCAGGATCAACGAAGGGGATGGCATCATATTGCTGGCAGGTATTGCTGCGCCAGCGCCGTTCATCAGGGAGGTGGAGAAGTATTCGGGCAATGTGACGGTGTTGCAGTATCCCGATCACCATACGTTTGACAAACATAATTTCAAGTCGGTAACAGAAGCCTTCAAGCGAATACAAACGCCGGATAAGCTGATACTGACAACCGAAAAGGACGCCTCACGCTTGGTCGATAACCCGGCTGTTCCCGATGAGTTGAAAGAGCATATGTATTATATGCCGATCACTATCCGGTTCAGCACAGGTAGCGCCAAGTCTTTTGACGACTTCATAAGCACACATATCACGACTTTTCAACAGAAATTTATCTATAATACATGACCAAAAAAACAGACATTGCCAACTTGGGAGAGTTTGGCCTGATTCGTCACCTCACGGAGAACATCGTATTGAAAAACGACAGTACCCGGAAAGGTGTGGGAGACGATGCCGCCGTATTGGCATATACCGGCAAAGAGGTCTTGGTGACGACCGACCTATTATTGGAAGGCATCCATTTTGACCTGATGTATGTCCCGTTAAAACATCTGGGCTACAAGTCCGCCGTCGTCAATTTCTCCGATATCTATGCCATGAACGGCCGGCCGAAACAAATCACCGTCTCCTTAGGCGTTTCCAAACGGTTCTGCGTAGAAGATCTGGAGGATTTTTACGAAGGGTTAACACTGGCTTGCGACATATATGGCGTCGATATTGTAGGAGGTGACACCTCCGCCTCTTTGACCGGACTGACCATCAGTATCACGTGTATAGGAGAGGCTGAAAAAGATCAAATCGTATACCGTAGCGGCGCAAAAGATACCGACCTGATTTGTGTATCAGGCGATCTGGGCGCTGCCTATATGGGGCTTCAACTGCTCGAACGCGAGAAAAGCGTATATCGGGGAGAGGCGGACTTTACGCCCGACTTCGGAGGAAAAGAATATCTATTGGAACGGCAACTGAAGCCGGAAGCAAGGAAAGATATCGTCGAGTCACTGGCCGGAGCAGGTATCCTCCCTACCGCCATGATCGACATCTCCGACGGTCTCGCGTCCGAACTGTTGCACCTGTCGAAAGAAAGCCATACCGGTTGCCGTATTTATGAAGAGCGTATCCCTATTGATTTCCAGACAGCTTCCATGGCTGAACAATTTAATATGAACCTCACAACAGTCGCCCTGAACGGCGGCGAAGATTACGAGTTGCTGTTCACCGTTCCGCTGGCGTTGCACGATAAAGCGGCGGCATTGAACGGGGTGAAGATCATCGGACATGTGACCAACGCGGCATTGGGCAACTGTCTCGTAGGACGCGACGGGGGAGAGGTCGGGCTGAAAGCGCAAGGCTGGCAGGACGGCAGAATGTAACATCTACTCCCTGACAATCAATACCCAGTCATGGCCTCTTCCTGATGAGGGCGGGGTGATTTCATGTGTCGTTTCACGGGTCATCGTGCCGGCTTCCGTCAGGAGACCCGTACGGGGATTCATCCACTCGATCAGGAGATCATTCTTTTTTGATATCCGGTGAAAATCAAACGTCGCTGTTTCCCCGTTCGGGAAATAGATCAGGGCGAAGCCGTTGCCGCGAAGCGCGACGACCTTATGATCGTATGCGCTGTTTTCGGAGAGGATAAAGTCGCCCGCCGGTATGCGGCTATCGTGGTCGAAACGCTCCATCAGGCGGCGGGCATGGATCAGGTCGAAAGCGCCCGGCAAGTCCAGCGACGTTTCCCAATGGCCGCGCGCCAGCCCTGCCGGCTCGCGTCCGGGGGCAAGCATCTGCCAGACATCGTGGCATCCGTAGGTATGCCCCAGTGCGCCGGAAAAGAGGCTCCAATACATCGCCTGACGGATATCCACATCATCAAACCAGCCCAGCGAATCAGGCTGCCCGCAGACCGGATGGTTCTCGTAACGCGGTTCGCCATCCATGCAAGGTTTGACGGGGATACGGTTGTAGTCTTTGACGATCAGCCGCTCGTAGATCTCATAAGAGCGCCGGCAATGCCCTGTCTGCGCCATGTTGAAGTCCAGCCATGTGTTGTTATGAAACCATTGCGCGGAGGAATGTTCCCCCAGCGGATGATAAGTCATCAGGTGGTTCTTGTCTACGCTTTTGATGCCTTTGGCAAGGGCGTCCCAATTGGCATAATTGCCGTCGCCGCCCCAGCGGTCTCCGCCATTTATCCAAATAATGTTCTTGAAATTCCTGTACCGTTTCCCCAGCCACGCGCCATAAGCCTGTGCATAGGCGGGATTGAATATTTCCGGCCCGATCCCCCATTGTCTATTATCCACCTTGTCGCCCCATGTCGGTAGCAGCCCGACATACAGCCCCTTTGCTTCCGCCATACGGATCACTTTGTCCACCCACTTGAAGTAGGCTTCGTTGGGGATAACTTCCCGTATATCTTTTAACGGCGTTTCGCCCATTGCGTTCGGCGTATGCAGCCCGTCGAGTTCCGGCAGGATCACCGCCTGTATGACGGTAAAGCCTTTTGCGCGGCGATTCTCCAGATATGTTTCGGCCTCCTGTTCGTTCAGGCGGTGAAACAGCTCCCAGGCCGTGTCCGCCAGGTAAAAGAAAGGCGTTCCATCCTTGTGTTGCAGATAACGGTCGTTTTTGGAGACCTCCAGCTTCCCATGTGCAAAATTGACGGAAGCGCCCGCCCATACATCTTCCTGTGCGTGTGCAGGAAGGAAGGAAAAAGAGCCGGTGATGAGCAGAACGAAGAATAAATAGCGTATCATAGACATCCTGTTTTATATGTTTTTTTACTAAGTATAAGCGTAGACGGCATCCTCTGTAATGCCTTTTTGCGGTGTTCGGAAACATCATTCCATGTATGGTAACTGATGAACATAAAATTGTATCCGCTGAACAGCTCCGGCGTCAGATCCTTGTCGGAAAGGACTCTCGACGGTTTAATCCTGCCCGTAAATTCGTCGAGGGAGGCGTTGATGCGCTCCACGCCGGGCATCGTACTGCCGGCGGTGTTGAGAAAAGCGACGCTTCCCGACGTCGATTTCAGCAGCGTCGGGAGATAGTCCAGCAAGAAGAGATCCTCTTCGGAAGCAATGACAACCAGTATATTCGTCGCCTTGACAAAATAACGGTTCACAAATACCCCGACGGGGCAATGGCTGTTTTCGATAAAGATCTTTGTCTTGTCCTTGAGCAGCGCACCGGGGTAAAACCAGGACTGGGGCGCCCGGAAATGCTTGAAATACTTGTCGTAAAAGAAGGTGCGGAAGCGGTTGACCACCACATCGGTAGGCAGGTTGCTCAGCGATATGCCGGCGCCTACCATCAGGAAATCATATCCTTCGTTATTGACAATATCCACAATATCCTGTCCGGCATTATTGGATACCTCATACCGGGTTTTGATCGGGATGCCCAGTTTCTGCGCCCCGTAGAGGATAGGCCCGAAGCTGACCTCTTCAAAGTTGTCGGTATGCAGCGGATTCACATCCGACCCCACCGTCAGGTGAAGCGCCGTTATATTCAGCCTGTTCCTCCCTTTGGAAAACAGCTGGTAGACGGCATCGAGCATCACCTGCCCATTGCCGGCGCGCCCGAAAGAGAGCAAGACCTTGAAGACGCCCTCCTGGGGCTCCTGCGTCCGCTGTTCGATCAGCTTGTCGCGCGTTTTAAAGCAGAACTTGATCAGGCTGACCAACGGAGCGGTCATAAAGGTCGTGACCAACGTCATCAGTACCAGCATCACAAAAACGGGAGGCGGCAGGATATGCATCTCGTAACCGATCGTCAATACCACCAGCTCCATCAATCCGCGCGTATTCATCAAAGCGGCTATATAGAAGCTGTTTTTCCAGCTTTCGTCGACAATGCGGGCGGAAAAGAGCGCTCCGCCGAACTTCCCCGCTATCGCCACCAGCGTCATCACGCCGCACATCCACCACAACTGCGGGGAATCCAGCAAACCGATCTCCGTGCGCAGCCCCGTCGAGACAAAGAAAAGTGGGAGAAAGAGGGAGAGGGAAACGTCTTCCACCTTTTCGGTCATGATCTTGCGGAATTTCATATTGTCGGGCATCGCCACGCCGGCAATAAACGCCCCGAACAGCGCATGCAGCCCCAACACCTCCGTAAAATAGGAAGAGATGATCAGGATCAGAAACATGAAAGCAATCAATCCCTTATCAATCACCTCTTTGTTGTGGTAAATGTGCCCGACCATCCTGAGGAACGGACGCACGGCAAAGAACATGAAAAGGATGTAGATAGCGGAAAAGAGGATGTTATACACCGCGCTGAGCATCGTCCCCGCCTGGGCGATCGCCACAACAATCGCCAGCAGGCACCACGCCGTAATATCCCCGTTCGCCGCACTGGCCAGCGTGATCGTCCCCAGATGGGACTTTGTCAGCCCCTTTTCCTGAATGATACGCGCCAGGACGGGAAAAGCGGTAATGCTCATGGAAATACCGATAAACAGGGCGAACGAGAGGAAAGGCGTACTCTTGTCGGCATAGGTATCGTATACAAAATAGGCGGTCAACATCCCGAAAAAGAAGGGGGCGATCGTACTGGTATGGCTGATCAGTATCGTCTCTTTCAACTTCCTGCGGACAACGTTGATATCCAGCTCCATCCCGATGCTGAACATGTAAAGGATCAACCCGAACTGGCTCAGGATGCCGATATTGGCTAACGACTCTTCGCGAAACAGGAACCCCGACAGCTCAGGCGCCCAATTGCCCAGTATCGAAGGGCCTAACACGATACCGGCGATAATCTCCCCCACGACCATCGGCTGCCCGATTTTCATAAACAGCCACCCGAAAAGGCGGCAAACCAATAAAATCACGATGATTTGCAAAAGCAGGATGGCGAGGGGAGATTCGATATGATGAAGAAAAAGCTGCCGGAAAACCGCGAATCCCTCCCCCAGGGTACCCGGTGTACCATATAATGATGGAATAACCTCATTCGGTTGCTGACTTTCACCCTTTTTGACCACGAAGTACATCAGCGAACCGAATACGAAAATCATCATCAAATAAAAGGTCACGCTTTTAGTTCCTTTATTACTCATCTCTGCTTACGGTTTCCGGCAAATATACTAAATATACCGTTATTCTATACTACTTGCCAACGCTTTTTTTCCGTATCTTTGCCGCAAAACCAATTCATTTTATAAGGCATGCAGTCACTTAATCTCATCAAAAACGATCCATGGCTTTCTTCATACGAAACAGCTATTAATGGAAGATGTCAATATATTGCCCGGAAAGAGAAAAGCCTGACAGGGAACGGTAGCCAGACGTTGGAGCAATTCGCCTCCGGCCATCTCTATTTCGGATTGCATAAAGTAGACGACGGATGGGTGTTTCGTGAATGGGCGCCTAATGCCACGGCGATTTACCTGACCGGCACATTCAACGGGTGGCAAAAGGACGAACGTTACCGGATGACACGCCTCGAGCATGGCAACTGGGAACTCCGGCTGGAAGAAGAGATGCTCCATCACGGGGATCTCTACAAACTGCTCATGGAATGGGAAGGGGGCAGCGGCGAACGGATCCCGGCATGGACGCACCGCGCCGTACAGGACGGGCAGTCCAAGCTATTCACCGCCCAGGTATGGAACCCCACACATCCCTATCTGTTCAAACAGCCGCCATTTAAACCCGATACCTCTCCGCTACTGATCTACGAATGCCATATCGGCATGAGTACGAATGAAGAAAAGGTAGGCTCCTACAACGAGTTCCGCCTCCATATACTCCCGCGTATCGCCAGGGAGGGATACAATACCATCCAGATTATGGCCATACAGGAACATCCCTATTACGGTTCGTTCGGCTACCATGTGAGCAGCTTTTTTGCCGCCTCCTCACGGTTCGGCACGCCGGACGAGCTGAAACAGCTGATCGACGAAGCGCACAGCATGGGGATCGCCGTCATTATGGATATCGTACATAGCCATGCCGTGAAGAATGAAGCGGAAGGGCTGGGACGTTTCGACGGCTCGTACGGGCAGTACTTTTATTGCGATTCCCGCCGCGAACATCCGGCGTGGGACTCCCTTTGCTTCGATTACGGGAAGAACGAAGTGCTTCATTTCCTGCTTTCCAACTGCAAGTTCTGGCTGGAAGAGTACCGCTTCGACGGCTTCCGTTTCGACGGGGTGACGTCGATGCTCTATTACAGCCACGGACTGGGAGAGGCCTTTTCCAACTATGGCGATTATTACAGCGGCCGCCAGGACGAAGATGCCATTGCCTACCTGACGTTGGCCAACAAGCTGGTCCATGCCATCAATCCCCATGCCATCACCATCGCCGAAGAGGTCAGCGGAATGCCCGGACTGGCCGCTAAAATAGAAGACGGCGGATACGGTTTTGATTACCGCATGGCGATGAATATCCCCGATTTCTGGATTAAACTGATTAAGGAGAAAAAAGATGAAGACTGGTATCCTTCCGCCCTCTGGTGGGAGACCACCAACCGGCGGGCGGACGAGAAGACCATTAGTTATGTCGAAAGCCACGACCAGGCGCTGGTGGGCGATAAAACCATTATCTTCCGGCTAATCGACGCCGAGATGTACTGGCATATGCAGAAAAAGGATCATAATTTTATGGTGGAACGCGGGATTGCACTGCACAAGATGATACGTTTGATCACCGTATCCACCATAAACGGAGGGTATCTCAATTTTATGGGCAACGAGTTCGGCCATCCCGAATGGATCGACTTTCCACGTCCGGGCAACGACTGGTCGTATAAGTATGCACGCCGCCAGTGGGAGCTGGCAGACAACCCGAACCTGAAATATAGCTACCTGGGAGAGTTTGACCGCGAAATGCTGGCGCTGATCAAACAGGTAAAGAACTTCCAGGCGACGCCTCTCAGGAAGATCGGGGAAAGCGACAGCGACCAGACGTTGGCGTATATGCGGGGGGATTTGCTGTTTGTCTTTAACTTCAGCCCCAACCGATCTTATACCGACTACGGGTTCCTGACCCCGAAGGGAGAATATGAAGTGGCGCTCAATACCGATGCACCCCGTTTCGGAGGGTTTGACCTGGCGGACGACAGCCTGCACCATTTCACCCATTTCGATCCCCTGCACAAAGAAAAAAACAAAGAATGGCTGAAACTGTACATACCGGCACGTAGCGCCGTTGTACTGAGAAAGCTGAACATATAAAAAAGAAAAGACGTATGGTATATCCATTGACATTTAAACCCATTCTAAAGCAAGTCATCTGGGGCGGATCAGCTATCTGCTCCTTTAAAGGAATCACCCCCGTACAGGACGGTATCGGCGAAAGCTGGGAACTGTCGCACGTAGAAGGCAACTGCTCCATAGTCGATAACGGCCCCTTGAAAGGCAAAAGCCTGGACGAACTGATCCGCACCTACGGCCGGCAACTGCTCGGCGGAAAGGTCATCGAACGCTTCGGCACGACTTTCCCTTTGCTGATCAAGTTTATCGACGCCCGCGACAACCTCTCCATACAGGTACACCCCGACGATGCATTAGCCCGCAAACGCCACAACTCATTCGGGAAGACGGAAATGTGGTATGTCGTCAAAGCGGCGGAAGGAGCAACGCTCTACTCCGGCTTTTCCACGCAAACAGATCCAGCCGGCTACGTCACGCGCATCCAGAACGATACGATCATGGACATCATGCAGGCATATAAGGTAAAGGAGGGAGACGTCTTTTTCCTTCCCGCCGGACGTGTCCATGCCATTGGTGCAGGCTGCTTCATCGCCGAAATACAGCAAACCAGCAATATCACCTACCGCATCTATGATTACAACCGGAAAGACGTCGACGGAAACGAGCGCGAACTGCATACCGAACTGGCCAAAGAAGCGATCGACTATACCCTCTACCCCGACTACCGCACCCCCTACCAGCCGTGCAAAGACCGCGTAGTAGACCTGGTCGCCTGCCCCTATTTCACTACCAACCTCCTGGATATGGAGCAGCCCCTTACCCGCGACTTCTCCGCCTTGGATTCCTTTGTCATCTACATCTGTATGGCCGGCAAAGCCTCCATCACCGACAACAAAGGAAACAAACAGACTGTCGGCCAGGGACAAACCCTCCTCATCCCCGCCGACACACAAACCATCACCCTCACCCCTTCCCCCCAAACAAAACTCATGGAAACATACATTCCCAACGAAGAATAAACAATGACGGATGCTTAAAAATATTGATTTTCAGGAAATCGTATTTGTCGTCATGATAAGTTTCCAATAAACCAGGTTTATCAAAAATAGAAATGACAACGCGCGTCATTGCGAAGGCGAAGCCTGGCGCCATCCAGAAGGGAAATGACAACGCGCGTCATTGCGAAGGCGAAGCCTGAAGCAATCCAGAGTTACCCACAGACACCTCTCTGGATTGCTTCACTTTGTTCGCAATGACGGATACGTATTGATTTTCAGGCGATTGTATTTGTCGTCATGATAAGTTTCCAATGATGATGTAATTATTGAAAAATAGACTTGCATTGATTGTGGACAAGTTATTTTTATATATTTGCATAA
>JAISQD010000176.1 GCA_031274415.1 Tannerellaceae bacterium
ATCTTGACTCACTTCGGGCGTAGGAAAATGAAATTCGGATTCGACCTCTTGCCAGTTATCCTTATCAGGATCAGATGTTTTGTAGATTGTTGCCGGTTCCCACGAAGCCATAAAATACAGGGTATCTTTGATGATTAAAATGGTAGGGGCATAATTTTCGAGGGTCTTGATAGAGGTACATGGAATGTATGTCCACTCGGCCAGGTCGGGCGAACTCCAATATCCGCCCGATTTGGAGGCAAAGAGATAATATTTCCCGTTGAAATACTCACAAACGGGGTCGGCAGCTTCCCTGCGAGCAGGGTCATTATCCGGCATCTGGAAACGATAAGCCAGATTCATCGGATTGGCTACAATCCGGTCGGTTTGGGCATAGCCGAACTGTACACCGCAAAGCATACCGGCCATCCACAATGTAAAAATGTTGTTTTTCATATACTACATGATTATTTTCATCCACGAACGACACAAATATACGCATTTTTCCCACCCCGAAACGAATCATCAGACAGGAAAGAATATCAAAGAATGAGTATATTTGTGGGTATTAAAGGGAAATAGTATGTTGTCATTCCAGTTCAAGCAGTTTACCGTATGGCAAGACCGGTGCGGGATGAAAGTCGGTACGGATGGTGTTCTTTTGGGGGCATGGGTCGCTGTCGGGGCGTGTAAAACCATTCTGGATGTAGGTTCCGGGACGGGATTGATCGCCTTGATGCTGGCTCAGCGGAGCGGCGCCGTCGTTGATGCGATTGACCTGGACGAAGCGGCTTTCCTCCAGTCACGGGCGAATGTGTCGGCCTCCCCGTTTGCCGGACGGATCAACGTGTATCACGCTTCGCTGGCGGCTTATGCTTCGACGGCGGAGAGGCGGTATGACCTCGTGGTGTCCAACCCGCCCTATTTCGTCCGGTCGCTCAAAAGTCCCGATCAGCAACGGACTATGGCGCGTCATGCCGACACGTTGCCGTTGCCCTGCCTGGTTCGTGACAGCCTCAGCCTGTTGACGCCCAACGGCCGCATGGCCTTTATCCTTCCCTCTTCGCGGGAGGATGAGTTGATGGATATAGCCGGAAAGCATGGGTTGAACCCGATACGGAAAACGGAGGTGATCCCCCGTCCGGGCGCCCTCCCCAAACGTTTCCTGATCGAGCTGTCGACCGACCCATCCCTGCCCTGTTCGACCGGCCTGTTGACCCTGGAAGAATCCCGCCATCACTACACGCCGGCATACAGGGAGCTGACCCGCGATTTTTACCTGAATATGTAAGGAAGTTTTTTGTCAAAGTACCGCGTAATCTGGTCGAAGAAAGAGCGGACTTCCTGGGAGAAAGTGGTGGTTTCGGGCGTCAGTACATTTAGCGCTTTGGGAAGGATGGCGATCTCTATCCGGCTGTCGTCCATGACCGGCTCGCCGTCGAGGTGCATCATTCCCGGCTTTTGGCGTATGATCGTGACCTGGCTGGCCTTGATCGTTTTGATCTTGCTGTTGCGTTCGATCTGTCGGGTAAACAGTTGGATCGCAAGGGGCGCAATATCCAGTGGCGTAAAGGGGGAGAGGATGGTGACATCCATTTTCCCGTCCTGGATATTGGCATGTGGGGCGATGTAGGCGTTGTTCCCGTATTGCGAGGCGTTGGCGCATGCGACCAGAAAGGCCTTTTCCTTTATGGTCTGGTTGTCGATCAGCAGTTCGTATATTTCCGGTTTATAGCTGAGGTATTCCTCAATGGTATTTTTGATATAGGTGAGCGATCCGCGGCGTTTTTCTCCCGCAAATTTATGACTGACGGCGGCATCAAAGCCTACCCCGCAGGTAGTGAAAAAGGTGCGCCCGTTTGCTTTACAGCAGTCGATAGTGATGACGTGGTCGCTGAAGATCATGTCTATCGCCCGCTTCGCGTCCATAGGAATATGCAGTTCCCTGGCCAGGCCATTGCCCGATCCTTTGGGTACGATCCCCAGAACGGCATTGGAATGGATCATGGTGCGGGCAATTTCATTCACCGTCCCGTCTCCTCCTACGGCAAGGATATGCGTCGCCCCGTCGTCAAGGGCTTTTTGCGTCAAGGCGCTGGCATGTCCGGCATACTCGGTAAAAGAGATTTTCAATGGGCGGTTTTTCTTATTACAGATATCCTCGATCATCTTTGGAATCTTTCGTTTAGACCCCACTCCCGAAACAGGATTTATAATGGCATGAACATAAATAGGCTGTTTATTCATTCTCTTTGTCTGTCTTACTAAAGCAACAAAAATAGCGCTTTTATGAAACTTTTGAAGCATACGGCGCATGATAAGTGATTTTTTTATTACTTTTGTCGCTGGATTGGTCCTGTCATAAAGATAAAAATGATCATAAAGGACGAACTATCTGATAAAAATTATAAAAGCAAAAAATTATTCTCTTCAGGCAATATGAAACTTTTACAAGAGAAATTAGCGAAATACGATGCTCCGCAGAAAGCGATGGCCGCAGGGATTTATCCTTACGGACGGATGATAGAAAGCGATCAGGATACGCAAGTACAAATCAGTGGAAAGAAGGTTTTGATGTTCGGTTCGAATGCCTATTTGGGGTTGCTCAACCATCCGAAAGTGAAAGAAGCCGCCATTGAAGCTACCCGTAAATATGGTACGGGCTGTGCGGGATCACGTCACCTGAACGGGACGCTGGATATACACGTAGAGCTTGAAAAACGTCTGGCCGAGTTTGTAGGAAAAGAGGAAGCCGCCACCTATTCTACCGGCTTCCAGGTCAACCTGGGCGTTGTCTCCTGCCTGACCGGACGGGAGGATTATATCCTGTGGGACGAGTTGGATCATGCCTCTATCATTGAAGGGCATCGCCTCTCTTTTTCCACCAAGCTGAAATACAAGCACAATGATATGGAGTCGTTGGAGAAGCAGCTCCAGAAATGCGAACCGGATAAGATCAAACTGATTGTGACCGACGGCGTTTTCAGCATGGAAGGCGACGTGGCCAACCTGCCTGAAATTGTCGCGTTAAGTAAGAAATATAACGCCAGTGTGATGGTCGATGAGGCGCACGGCATCGGCGTTTTGGGGAAACAGGGACGCGGGACGTGCAGCCATTTCGGTGTGACGGACGATGTCGACCTGATCATGGGGACGTTCAGTAAGTCGTTTGCCTCTATCGGCGGGTTTATCGCCTCGGATAAAGATACGATCAACTATCTTCGCCACCATTCCCGTTCCTATATATTCAGCGCCAGCAGTACGCCTGCGGCAACGGCGGCTGCGGGAGCGGCTCTCGACATTATGATAAGCGAGCCGGAACGGATCGATCACCTGTGGACGCTGACCAATTATGCGTTGGCCGGTTTTCGTGATATGGGATGCGAGATAGGTCATACCTCTACGCCGATTATCCCGCTGTTTATCCGCGATAATGATTTGACATTCCTGATTGTCCGCGAGTTGTTTGACGAAGGTATTTTTGTCAATCCGGTGGTTTCTCCTGCCGTTCTTCCGCAGGATACGCTGATCCGTTTCTCACTGATGGCTACCCATACGATACAACAGTTGGATTTTGCCTTGGATGCGATCCGTAAAGTATTTAAAAAACATCATTTGATTGCATAAGTTCCGTTACGCAACAGGGAAGAGAGGCCGTCCGCTTTCGGGGCCGCCTCTTTTTCTATTTTTTCCCATCTGTTCCCCTCCGGTATTTGTCCGAATCAGTAAATCCATAAAATAGATGCTCCATGAATAAGATTTCCAACCATATCGCCGTGATGCTTGTCGCATTGACAGGACTCTTTTTTACATGCAGTGTACAGGCGATTACGCCTGAGCTGGCCTTTCAAGCTGAGGCGACAACCGGAGAAGGCGCCATCTGGCATCCGGAGAGGAAAACGCTCTTTTGGGTGGATATCGAGGGGAAAACGCTCTACGAATTTATACCGGAAAAAGAGGATTGCCGGACGTGGACATTCGACAGGATGGTATCGACGGTCGTTCCCGAAACGGAACATACGGTCATCGTCGCCCTCCAGGACGAGATCATCCGCTTAGACCTGAGGGACGGGAAGCGCTCTTCTGTCGCTATGATAGACGACGGTGGCGGGACGTTGCGCTGTAACGACGGGAAATGCGATCCCAAGGGGCGGCTATGGATCGGGACGATGACACTGCAGGCGCCAAGGGGTTCGGCGGCGCTTTATACGGTGGAAAGCGATGGAAAGGTGGTCAAAAGACTGGATGGGATCACGGTTTCCAACGGGATCGTATGGACGGCAGACAAAAAATACATGTACTATAACGATACGGCGACCGGCCAAATCGTGCGCTACGCGTATGATGCGGCGACGGGGGATATCCGCTACGACGGCGTGGCGGTGACGCTGGAGAAAGGTACCGGAGGAGCGGACGGGATGACGATCGATAAAAACGGGAATCTCTGGGTCGCACAGTGGGGCGGTTACGGCGTTTACCATTACGACCCGCAAACGGGGAAGCTGCTTACAAAAATTGATGTTCCCGCTCCTAATGTCGCTTCCTGCGCTTTTGGCGGCGAGAATCTGGACATATTATATATCACAACTGCCCGTGCCGGCCTGCCGGAAGACAAATTGAAAGAATACCCGTTGAGCGGCAGCCTCTTTCGATGTCAACCCGGCGTTCGCGGCGTAAAGGCGGACTATTTTAAAAAATAATAAAAGAAAAAATGACGAGAAATAGAACAAAAAGAAAAGAGAACAAAGAAAGCAAAGAGGTCAAGGAGAAAAAGAAAGGCGGCAAACGGATGAAGAAAGGCGCCTTGGCGCATGCCGTGATCTCCGCTTTCCAGTCCTTTCCGAAAGAGGCGTTCAACTACAAACAGATCAGTAAAATCATCGGCGCGGAAAGCCAGGTGCAGAAATTGCAGGTGGTGGATATCCTCTATGATCTGTCCGCCGATGATTTCATTACCGAAATAGAGCGCGGGCGTTATAGGTTGAACGGTTTGGGTACGGTTGCTGTGGGGATATTTAACCGCCGGAGCAACGGGAAGAACTCGTTTATCCCCGAAGGCGGCGGTTCACCGGTATTTGTGGCCGAACGGAACTCCGGCCGTGCGATGCAGGGCGATAAGGTCAAGGTGCAGCTGTTTGCCAAAAGGCGGGGCGCTGAACCGGAAGCCGAAGTGGTGGAAATCCTGGAACGTACCGAGCGAGTGTATGTCGGTAAGCTGCAGGTAACAAAGGGATTCGCTTTTCTTGTGACGGAAGACAAGACGCTGGCCAATGATATCTTTATCTCGCGGGAAAAGTTGAAAGGCGGGAAAAACGGGGATAAGGCGGTTGTACGTATCGTCGAGTGGCCGGAAGGCGCGAAGAATCCTCTGGGAGAGGTGGTTGACATTTTGGGCGTTGCCGGAGAGAACAGCGCAGAGATGCACGCTATTTTAGCCGAGTTCGGCCTTCCTTATAAATATCCTGCTACGGTAGAAAGGGCGGCGGACAAAATACCGGAAAATGTGGCGGAAGAGGAGGTGCGTAGACGGGAGGATTTCCGCGATGTGCTGACCTTCACGATCGACCCGAAAGATGCGAAAGACTTTGATGATGCCCTTTCGGTTCGCCGGCTAAAGAACGGGAACTGGGAAGTGGGCGTACATATCGCAGACGTCACCCACTATGTGAAGCCGGACGGTATCATCGACAAAGAGGCCTTTAACCGCGCAACATCCGTCTACTTAGTCGATCGTACCATACCGATGCTTCCCGAACGGTTGAGCAATCTGATCTGTTCGCTCCGCCCCGGTGAAGAGAAACTCTGTTTTTCTGTTGTCTTTGAATTGGATGATCATGCCGACGTAAAGAATGCCCGTATTTGCCGCACGGTGATCAGGAGTGACCGCCGTTTCACCTACGAAGAGGCGCAGCAGGTACTTGAAACGGGCAAGGGCGACTGCAAGACAGAGCTGCTTGCCTTAAATGCCTTGGCTAAAAAGATCCGCGCTGGACGATTCAGGAATGGCGCCATCAATTTCGACCGGTATGAGGTCAAGTTCGAAATAGACGAGAAAGGAAAACCGCTCCACGTCCATTTCAAAGTAGCGCAGGATGCAAACCGGCTGATCGAAGAATTTATGTTGTTGGCCAATAAGACGGTGGCCGAATTTGTCGGTAAAGTCACCCGTGAAAAGGCAAAGAAGACGTTTGTATACCGTATCCACGATTTGCCGGACCCCGAAAAGATGGAAAATTTCGCCACCTTTGTCCGCCGGTTCGGCTATAAGATGAAGACGGACGGGAAGAAAAGCGACGTCTCGAAGGGGATCAACCACCTGCTGGATTCCGTACAGGGAAAACCGGAAGAAAACCTGATCGAAACACTGGCCATCCGCGCCATGCAAAAAGCCAAGTATTCGACGGAGAATACCGGGCACTATGGCCTGGCGTTCGACTATTACACCCACTTTACGTCGCCCATCCGCCGCTATCCCGATATGATGGTTCATCGCCTGCTGGAACGCTATATGGCCGACGGGCGAAGCGTCTCGAAAGTCAAATATGAAGAGATGTGCGAACACAGTTCCCACATGGAACAGATAGCGGCGAATGCCGAGCGTGCGTCGGTTAAATACAAGCAGGTCGAGTATATGAGCGACAAATTAGGGATGGTGTTCGATGGCGTGATATCGGGCGTCACCGAATGGGGGTTGTATGTCGAATTAAACGAGAATAAGTGCGAGGGCTTAATCCCTATCCGCGATTTGCAGAACGATTATTATGAGTTTGACGAAAAGAATTACCGGTTGATTGGCCGTCGCAGAAAGTATCAATTCCGCCTGGGCGATTCGATTACGGTAAAGGTGGCGAATGCCAACCTGGAACGGAAACAATTGGACTTTATGCCGGTTGACTGATCCCTATTCAGCCAGCCATGCCTGAAGCTGGGCGATGATCTTTTCCTTCATCCCTTGCGGCATCGTATGAATCCGCGTCCGGTGGCTGCCGCGGGGTTGAATATAGATTTGCCCGTTCTTTTTCCCTTTAAAGCCGGGCGCACGGGTAGCGCTCCATGGATCCGTCTCCCCGTAAATCCAGAGTATTTTCGGGTCGTTATCTTTCAGGAAGTTAAACACTTTATGGTATAATGCCGGATTGAATTCGGTGCTTCCGGCCGTTTCCGGCAGCATGATCTTTTCTAAGTATCCTTTACTGCTTTTAATAGTCAGGTATTTCTTTAAGGGCTTGCAGTCATATCCGTAATAACCCAGTTCGCGGGCTGCCTGTACGAAGAATGATCCGGCCGGCTGGTTTTCCGCAAAATAATCAGGGTTGCTGATGTCAATCAGATGGTGGAACAACATCCGGTCGTCTGATGTTAAGGGGGGGATGGCGCTGACAGGCGTTCCCCATTGCCAAAGCGCGAAAGCATATTCCAATACGCAATAATCCAGCACCTCTTCCACCGGAATCCGGAATGTCAACTCCTTTTCGTGACAGAAATCCGCCAATAAAGGAATCATGGCTTCTTTGCGTTTCAGTATTTCCGTTTGGAAATCCTTTATCTTTTTCCTCTCCGCTTTGCTGCCTACCTTGCGGAGAAAGGCCTCCTGCCTGTCGTCTTCTACGGAGCGGTTTAAAGGAGCGACATACGGGACGGCAAAATCTACGTCTGCGGGAAAGTAGGCGCAATAGATCATCGTCATTTGCCCGCCTTTACTGATGCCCGTGCTGATCCATTTCCCGGAATAGAGCTGTTTGAACGTCGCGGTCACGTGATGGAGGTCGTAAGCGGCATTTTCCGCCGTCAGATAGTCCCAGTCCAGCGGCTCAGGTGTTGATTCCAGAAAATAACGGTGTTCTACAAAAACAAGGTTGGCATGCAATAATTGGGATAGCTCTTCCCTGTAATGGGGATTCAGCGCATAAGCGCCGCCGTATCCTTCGGTAACGACAACCGTAGGACGATCAAACCCAACATGGCTGATGACGACCCGTTGGGTAAAACATCCGGCCTCCGGCCGCTTATGATCGACCGGTTGGGTGATGCGAACCAGGTATTTCTCTGTGTAATGTTCCGATTCAAGAAGTTCGATATGCGTGATGTCATGCAGTCCTGCCAGTTTCTCTTTCAGCTCGCCGGAGACAGCAAAAGCCGTAAGGGTAAAGAGAAACGAAAATAAGATAAGATGTAATGTGCGCCTGACCATGTTGTCTCACCAGGATTCGAACCTGGACAAACAGAACCAAAACCTGTTGTGCTACCATTACACCATGAGACAGTCCCTGTGCTTTGAATTAAAGCGTTGCAAAGGTAAGAACAATATTCAATTCTGCAACTATCGAATAATTTTATTTTTCAAAGAGCTACTGAGGCTACTGAGGGAGCCTTTTAAGATAAGGGCTTTACATGAAAATCACGCAATCACCTGAAAAATCAACGTTTAGTCCCTCGTCATTGCGGGTATAACTAAACGCCGGAGGCGTTGCCTTTCAATAACCCCGTTCAAGCGGAGCGCAGAGCAGGGTATGGGAGATACCGCCATCCACGTAACCCCGGATGGGGTTGCCCATCCCTACAGGGAAACACCTTGCGGTGTTATGTCCGGTGTAGGCTGTCCATACCCCGCTCTGCGCTCCGCTTGAACGGGGTTATTTAGAGGAAACGCCTCCGGCGTAACATTCTTACAATGACGACAATCGCCTGAAAACCAACGTTTATACGCCCGTCATTGGTAACACAGTGAAGCAAGTGCGCCCTGCATGAGCAGCGCACACATGCGTGTAAGCTATTAAAAAGCCGCAAATATACAAATATATTGGGTTAAAGAAAGCTTGTCGCACGTGTATTTTTCCAGAGGGTGC
>JAISQD010000128.1 GCA_031274415.1 Tannerellaceae bacterium
TATGACGGGCGACAGAAATGAAGCCTTTAATTACAGGGTGAACATATTTGTAATGCTTTTTCCCCTTTTTGATAGTCCAGCCTTCGGCTTCTATCAACTTGTAAAATTCCGAATACTTCATGATATAAAAGATCTCTTTGTTTAATTGAACAATGCAAATGTAACCTATTTGTTTTAATCCACAAAATATTTTTGAAACAAATTTGTTACACCATGTGTTAAAAAACAAATGAGCATGAGTGAAGCGAATACCGCCCTGTGTCGTTTCTTTGTCCACTTTCTTTTCGACTGAAAAGAAAGTGGCGCGGGCAAGGAGAGGCTATCTACCCCTCCCGCCCTTACATTGACTCCGTCACAATAGAAAAGCGCTCTATAGGCTTTTTTCCATTACCTGCCCTCCTGTATCTGTAAGTTAGAGAAGACAAAGCATATCGGGAAAAATGTGGTTTCTTCGTCTTCGCCGGTTTCAGTTCCAACTTGTAACTGGATGGCCGGTTTCAGTTCTTTGGGCTTCGCCCAGAGAAGTAGCGCCGTTTCGCCTCTTTTCACCCGTTTGCCTTCTCTATTCCACTGTTTGAGTGTCTTTAGCTCCGTATGTCCTTGCTGTGCATAAATCGCTTTTAAGCCTTCGTTTACACTATCAATAGCGCCTTCTTTTTTGAGTACGGACAAACCTTTACTAATTTCTTTTAGATATGCTCTTTTTTCCTGAATGGAAGTAGCTTTTTTTTCTGTTGTTTTCATATCTTTGCTGTACGTTAAAAAATAAATTGTTAAATCAGTTTTTAGCCCCAACAGGATGCAGCCTGCCGGGGCTTTTTTTTCTTATGCAAGCGTATTAAACATCTGCGCTTCTATCTCTTCTATCGCTTCTGAGAATTCAGTCTTCCAGAACTCAATCAGTCGGCGGATGGACTTGGGGGATGAGCTTTTAAACTCTTCGCCGTCGGCATCCGTTACATAGATGGATGCATTTTCCGAATCATGCGAAATCGCGAACTTCTCTAAGCGTTTGCGCTTCTCGTTCAGTTCATCATGCTTACATTTGAGAAGATGGAGCGTTACGGCTCTGTTCTTCAGTTCCTCGATGGTGGGGGCTTTCATTTCTGCCGTTTCCGGCATTACGACTGTCAATGTCGTTTTCACTTCTTGCGTTTCCGCTTTTGCTGCCGCATGGGCTGCGCTTGTTACTTTTGTCATACGTTAAAAAATTAAATTGTTACTATTTAGGGAATTGCAGTCCCTTTTATTTGATATAAAGATAAGCATTAATAACAACCTGTACAATAGGTAATTAATGCACAATTCGCTTCAAATATACACCCTCGATAAAGACTGTCCGCAGGATAGATATACAGAGCCAAAGAGGGAAGAAAAAAAAAATTCTCTGTTTGAAATCAATTTTCAGAAAATAGTGAGTTAGACAGTTCGTATTCAATCTATTACCTTGAATAACGATCAATAAAAGTTATCTTTTCCTAAATTTTTCCGGCTTTCAATTTGGAAAGGCGTTCTTTTAGAGTGTTTTACGAAGCTGGAAGGATGCAATCCTTCAGGCTTTCCCTTTAAGCCCCCAGCCGCGCCCTGCACTCTGGAATCTCATTACCTTTTTCGATTTCGTGTTATATGATAGCGCCGTTTGCTTGTCTATTTTAGACGTGCAGGCAAAATCCAGCCCGGCCGGGCGGTAAAACACTGTCCCATCCGATTCAGATTACCGCGAGGTAATTCCCCTATTTACAATTGATTGCTATCCAAAGGAGCTGGTAACGAACCCGACAGAGGCGAACTGCGGGAACTTGACCATACCAATATACAGGGTGTCAAAGGCATCCGTTCCATCTGTGCGGTATTCAAGTTTGTCTTCTTCCGTCTCGGCCAGCTTCTCACCCGATTTGTCTTTCTTGAATCCCTCCATGCCGGTACGCGTGCCGGTCTGTTCCATTGCCAGGAGCAGTTCTTCATTGTTCTCCCGGTTGAACATGGGAATGAGGCCACTCTTCCCCATGAATCCCTCCGATAGCAGAAGCCATTTCTCAATGTGTTTCATCGGATTACCTACATAGACAGGAATGACAGACCAGCCGTGTTTCTCAAACTCTTCACAGACTACCGAGCGGAAGTCATCTTCATTGACCGCGTAATTACTCCCCAGGGCGGTCGTGTCGTAATAATAGACCACCGTCTTATTGCGCTGGTGGCGGTAATACTTGCAGAAATCCTGCACACACTCGCGTATCTTCCGCTCATACTTGACGAAAAACGATTTAAGCACCCGCAACGTACGCCCGTGCTGCTGTCCGTCTACGATCCAGTTGATGTTGGCATTGTAGTCCATCGCGATACATACGGGCTGATCCCGGTCTATATCGTCATCCTGCAGACAGCTGTCATCCTTAACCTTGTCGAACATATATTCGAGGCTGTCGAGATAGCTGTTGTTATTCGCCGTGTAGTAGTGAAGGGCTTCCCGCATATTGTTATAGAATCCATCCTTCAAAATACCAACCTTCCGGCATAGGATAGAGGTCTGGAAGACCAGAGGGGGGAGGTCCCGCTTCATCTGTTTGATATAGTTTTCTCCCAGCACCAGCAGATTCTCAATAGATGAGAACTCCTTATAATACACCGCTATCGAACGAAAGGCAGCGAGGTCTTTATACAGTTTACGCAAACGGGATTGCAGGTAAGCCGGCGGCGTTTCTCCTTGGGCATTCAGTTGCTTCACCCTGTCTTTTATTTTCCATATCTCGAATATGATGCCCTGAATGGTCGCAATCAGTTCGGGATCGCACTCCTTTTCGTATTTCAGGAACCAGGAACCCTTCTTGGTCGTTGGCATATCGGAGATAAAGAGCATACTGTGGTGATAGCTCCTGTTTCCGAAATGCCCTTTGAATCCCCCATTTGCCGGGAATGTTTCATTCTTCAGTTTTTCATAATCAATAAATTTAGCTTCATCACCGATAATGTAATCAAGCGTCATGGAGTTGGACGTTCCCGGGCGATCCTGTGAGATGAAATAGGCAATAGAGCCGTTGTACATACTGATTACATGCTCGTATTCAACAGGATCAATGTAAGGCTTCGGGAAGCCAGCCGTTGCGGGCGGCTTACGGCCAATATAGAAATGTACATCTCGTTTATACCCCCAGGATTCCAGGGCGGTCAGCGTTCCGGGCAGGGTATTGGTCAGCCCCCGTTTATAGCTTGAAAAAACAAAGGCGCCCGAACTGCGGGGCATACGCTGGAAGTTGCGCAGGAAAAAGGGAGCGGCTATGCCGTGCGATTTACCCAGGCGCCTGCCGCCGGCGATTACGGTGGTATGGGCGCCGGTGAACATGATCTCCTGCTGGGGAGGGTTGAAATAGATACGCGGACGGTCGCTCATACTTCATCCAGTTTGATCGGTGCATTAAAAATGGACTCTTCATCCATATCTACTTCCTCAAAGTTAATGTCTTCAATTATATCCTGCGCATACTTAGCCTTCATTCCTTCAATTTTCTCCCTGATATTGGCTATCGGCTTGATGCCAATCACGGTAGGATCGGAGGTCGGCTCAAAGGGCTGGATGATGATTTCATCCCACGGAATGCGTAGGGCGTCTTCCTTATCAAGTTGGTTGTACTTGGCATATTTGTCGGCGGCTGCCACCATTGCCTTGGGATCCTTTTTTCGCTCTGCCAGGTCGTAGGCTTTTTCGACCATGGCGATAAACCGGAACCGGTGGAAGGCTTTGGACGTTTCGGTCATATCGCCCAGCAGCAGTTTGATAATCTGAATATCTTCGTATGCCTCGGATTTCTTGATACCGAAGGTCATCAGGTGATC
This sequence comes from Tannerellaceae bacterium, assembly GCA_031274415.1. Classification (GTDB taxonomy): domain Bacteria; phylum Bacteroidota; class Bacteroidia; order Bacteroidales; family Tannerellaceae; genus DFXE01. The sequence goes on from JAISQD010000128.1 coordinate 3,835, forward strand.
CCGTATTTCCGCGTCTTTCTTGCGGGGGTATTCCAGCCAGAGCGTATAGGCGGAACGAATCCGGAGGATGCGTTTGACGAGCATCTCCGCGAGTTCTTTCCGGCGTAGGGTATCCACATCATCGAACAGGTGAAGGCGGCATACCTCAAGTGTGTTGGGCTTGGACATGGCTACAATTCGTGTTGAGATTGTTCCACCAGGTAATCTGACGTCCGTTCGACGGCGAGCGGCGATCCGGCTTTGGCCAACTCGACCTCCTGCCGCCGGATGGCGAGCGTCGTTTCAGCCTTTCCCTGATAGTATGCAATGGAAATGGCGGATGATCGATCGGCTATTTTTCCTCTTAAAGAGTCAACATCGACGCCCATCAGGACGGCTATGTCCGGGATGGACATCAGGCAGGCGGCATATTCCTTTATTTTTTCAGCATCGGTCATAAGAGAACCCCCGTTCTAATCATGGCGTTAATTTCAGACAAAAAGGCGTCATAACAAGCCCGTTCGGTAGTGATTATCGTTGCTTCGCGACGGTTCCCGCGGGTTTGGTTTTGGCTGGTACAAATGGATATCCTGGGATTGGCGTCGAAGAGGATAACCTTCCCGTGGTTATTCGTCAGATAGACTTCATCAAATACATTCCTGGCGAAGGGAAGCAGCTTGGATACTTTGGCGGCAGCTTTCATATCCAACAGCAGGATGATGCCGTTTATAGGGAATTCCTGCCTGAAGCGATACATTTTCCGTATAAATTCTTCAGAAATCGAAATGGAGGTAACATACAGGCATTTGCAGCGATATTTTATTTGATGAAGCAACACCTCTATCACATCGAACAGTTGAAACTTATCCGTATAAAAAGCCTGTACCGGGAGTTCCGATACAGGCTTTATCCGTGTCAAAGCGTCCTTATGCATGACATCCCAGTACAATGAGTTCATTCAACTGCTCTTCGGAGATGCCGGCATTGGACTTGATGATCAAATCCAGGCGCGTTTGTACCTTGGCCAGCAAAGCTTCGTACTTGGCCTGATCATCCCCAGCCTTGAGTTCTGCCAGCTTTGCCTTGTTGTCGCTAATATACTTACGCGCCGCGTTTATTTCTTTTGAGGTAGGAGCCGCCGGCGAATCCTGTGAAGGTGCTGCCGGAGGTGTTGCCGGAAGCGCTGCCGGAGGTGTTGCCGGAGATGCTGAAGGCGGCACTACCGGAGGCGCTACCGGAATAACATACGCATCATAGGCGTCCCAGTTCTCCCGGAGTTTTTTATCCAGCGCAACCAACTCCTTCAGGAACTCATACCGGTCGCAAGCCTTGGCGTTGTTCAGCAGTTTCAACTGCTCGTGCAGCTTGCGCATCTGGGGGTAAATGTTTTGATTTTCCAGAAATTTTGCTTTGATTTCGTCCGGAAGACTACCGTGATCCGGGCGCTTGCCTTGCAATTCCTCCTGTTCCTTTTTTTCTTCCCGAAGGAAGGTTTCCTTCACAACGACGGCTGCCGCCGCTTCCAGTTTTTTTGTCTCCGCAATCGCTTCATCCTGTACACGGAAGTTGTATATTTTCTGAAGCTCATACTTCAGTTTCGCTACATTCCGGCTCCGGATAAGATTCTGATGCAGGATACGGTTGCGATTCACTTGAAGTAACACCAGTGCAGCGGCATCGACGTCCACTTTTTCGTCCAGAGTATCAAGTATTGTTTTAATTTTTGAAGTTAAATTTTCCATTTCTCTATTTATTAGTTTAAAACGAAGGTAATTACGTCTCAAAATGCGATAAAAGACAAAAGGAGCCTACCCTTTGACAGAGCAGACTCCTGATACAACCTATACAAACAGAATAATTATGTACTACCGCCGCCACCTTCGTCAGGCGCATTAATATCGCCATCGACCGTTTCAATGATACCCGTATAAAAAGGCGCGGGGCAAATATCCGTAACCGTTATTTCAAGGGTAGTGCCCATCTCGTCGGTAGCGGAGGCACCCAGTGCCTGTGAGGGATTTGTTTCCGTCTGATACATATCGTTTCCAATGACCCGGTATTTGCCGGGCTTGGTCTGAATAATATAGACATAGTCGTCATTATTCGCCAGGCGGCAAAAGGCTGTCGCATCTTCTTCCACACCTGGATGAACGAAGGTCGCGCTATTGACGAATGTTTTAGACGGTTTGGTTCCCTGACTGGCAGAAGTAACCGGTGACCTCTCGACGAGGACTTTTATTTTCTGCCATTTTTTATTTTCCGCCAATACGAAAGCGCCGGTGAAAACTACCAGTTCTTTCATGTTCGTTGTGATGGTCTCCGGTAGTGTCGGCCAACCGACGATATCTCGTTTGGGAATAGCGAACACATGTGTGCGGATACCGGGAGGGTTCATTTTTCCCTCGCACCATTCCAATGACTGCGGGCTTAGCCCGATACATACTTCTGACATAATCGTATTTTATTTGAGCCTAAGACTGCGTGTATAATTTTCCAACCAGCAAACGCTCCGGTGAGATACTTTCAAATTGACATCCAAAAAACATGGCGACAATGAAGTCAAGCACGAATGCATGATGCTTCTCAATCGTAATATTTTCCGTATCGCTTTCCTGATCCGTGCCTACCAACATATTGGATTTGGTAGTCAGATGGATATAAGGTGAATTCTTCTTGTTGGGAAGAGCCACCAGTTCACAATTGTCATCAGAGCCTTCCAGGAAGGTTTTTTTGAACTCCTTGTTGTAAGGAACAGCCCCAACGGTCGCCTGGTAATCATCTACGTACGCATTGTAAATGCTTTTCGGAATAAACAGCTTGCAGGGTTCACCCTGCAGTTCATCGGAGGCTGCACGGTAGAATTCCTTGAGGCCGTCAACTGTATTCACAGAGGTGAGGGCCGCCGAAAAATTAAACAGGTTATTCAGCGCTACAGAGATTTTCGCAGCCGTAATTTCCGTCGCCGTAATCGTGTCAAAACCGTTGAAGAGAGTAGCGGTTGTGGTTCCGGCATCGTTCCTGACAGCGCTCCAGAGGTTTTTGTTTAACGATTTGGATAGCTGTTTCATCAGATAGGCAACCACGGCCTGCGTAATGGGGACATCCTTAAGCCCCTCACCGGAGATGATGGAGTTTCCATAGAGCGACTGATAAACAGAGTTGGGCGAGAATTTTTTGATAACCGATCCCAGGAAGGTTTCCAGGGTACGACCGGTTATTGTTACGTCGGTATCATCGACTCGCGTTTCGCTGTAAGGGCCAATTTCAATACCTCCTGCCAACTGTCCGACGGTTTCTTTATACCGTATGCCGGTACGGAGCGTCATGTGACGGAGGGAGGTTTCCAATGCGATAACGGCCATAATCAGCAATTCCTTTCGGAATTTATGGGCTGATTTTGCCAGTTCTTCAGGGGTAATAACTACTTTTCCCATTTATTTAAAAATTAGTTGATTAATCGGGGAGTATGTTGAACAACTTGCGAGCTGTGGCTACGTAAGCAGAATCATCACTACTTTCGCCGCTCCCGGCCTCGTCGGTTTCTTTATTCACCTGCGTGGTATCGGCGCCGGCGGCGCTGTTCAGTGTGTCAACTTGCGACTGCAGGTCGGTGTTCGTGTTTTTGAGATTGGTAATCTCCGTGTCCTTTTCAGCCAGTTTGCTTTCGGCTGCTTCCTTGTCCTTGTTTGCCGTATCAAGGGCGTCGTTGAGCAGTTTCAGTTGTGCCTCGGTAAGTTCGGCCTTACCGTTTTTGAATTCAATCCCCTCAACAGAGAGAAGGGTATTGACAAATGAGTAATCTTTCTTCATTTCGGAAGTTATTTTATTGTTTGTAAATGAATTGGCAAGAGAGTTGATACTATCCCTGATTGCAGTCAGAATGTTTCTGCTATCATCCGGCACTGTTTTCTCATCTTGTGCAGGACGTTCAGGAACAGGAGGAAGTCCGGCAGCATTGATCAGCCGGATCATGTCTTCATCTACCGGGGCCGGCGTCGTATCGGATTCGGAAAATACTTCATCGACAAACCCCCATTCCTTCGCCTCGGAAGCAGAGAGCCACTTTTCCTCTTTCATCAAGTTAAGGATATCCTTTACCTGTTTTCCCGATTTTTTGGCGAACATACGGGCAATGGTCAAGGTGATCGTCGCTGCATTATTTTTTTGCATCTTCAACTCTTCGATAGCGGCGTCTATATCATCCTCATTCATATAGCCCCAAGTATCGATCCATGTCAGCGCTTTATGAATCAGATAAGCCGAATTGACATGTGCACGAACCGTTTTAGCGCCGAGCGTGAGCACGGTACCGGACGAAGCCACAAAACTAAACAGTTCGCAAGTCACGTTGCCGTGCGCTTCAAACTGTGCGGCTATGTCTATCGCGTCATCCAGATTTCCCCCCAATGTATTGACGCGGCAAACAAACTGAGATTCGCCGGCATCGTTGAGTATCTGTTTGACATATTTTTTAGAACACAGCCAACTGCCTATATAGCTGTCTAAATCAATATTATACTTTTTCTTTGACATGTAAAAGTTACATTTAAAAGTAATTCAATGCAACTTTACGATTATTACATAAGGAAATAAAAGACTTTAAATTAGCTCAATTGAAGGATTGAAAAGGTATTTACGTAGGTTATTTCAATTACGTAGCCTCGTTTGCCGGTCGGTGTATCTTCGTTTGAATAGGTAGAAATAATAGTAGGATGTGGTCTTTGCCCCGTTCCTATCAGGTATGCTTCCTTATATACATCCCGGATACGAAAACAGTTAGGGTAGGATACGAGCTGTTCTAAAAGAGTGCGTGTTTCTTCTTTTTCGTCCCTGATGACAATAGTTAGTTTTGTTGTGTAAACAGCCTGTCCGCTGACTATTTCAGAAGTGACGGAGCAAGCGCCTAAACCGACGATAAGTATCTCCCTGAAATCACCATACACAGTGACAATAGAACCTTCACGTAAGACAGGAGGAGTCTCAACAATAAGGGATTCAGAGCTGATATATTCAACTGTTTTTATGCCGGGCAAACATCCATTTTTCATATTTTAGCCAATTATTTATTTCTTAACTTTTTTTTTGGTTGTGTGAAAACTTTTATTCCTTTTTTTTAGGGGGTCGAAGTCGAAAGAAAAATCACACTTTTATTCCATTTATCAGATATTTTTTCCTGAGGCGATAATATTTCTGCGAAATAGTATACCAGTTCTTATCATCATCCGGGATGCCATGTTTTTCCATAAAGGCATAAATGGTAGGAGCGATTTTCCCACGCCGGATATTTTCCAGCGCTCCGATCTCCCGCATCATACATTTTTCTACAAGTTGATCAAAGCTTTCCAACAGGGCTGCTTTCGCCGCTTTGCCTAAATAGTTATACACCCTAGGGTCGGCCTCTTTGAAAAAAGGTATCCGGATAGCTAAGTTGAAGTCTGCATTCACATCCGGAGTAACATCCGCCGGCGTTTTCGATATATATTCCCGGATAATACGTGCCTCCGGACTATCCCTTTCCAACACCACCGGATTTCCATACGCGGTGGTAAGAAAACAAACGAGATAAGGCTCTGCTTTTAAGTATATACAATAGTCGCTCATAAAACCAAACATTTAGTATTTGTACTATAAAGGTACATATTAAATCTTAAATAATCAATAACATATAACGATTTGTCAATTCCTCCCTGTTGTTTCATGAAAACATATACCCTTTGAAACTACCCCTTGTAAAAAGAGGTAAAACAAACTGTACAAATGAACAATTCATGTTTTATCAAAATCATATTATACTGTTTATCAATTAATTAAATGGCGCACGATTTTGCACGAATTGATGCACGATTTTTAAAACACCTTCAAAAAACAGTGCAAACACAAAATAGTGCAAAAAGTGCGGAAAAGTGCAAAAATCGTGCAAGCTATATATTGCTGATTTATAGTATTCTATGTACAGAGAAAAACAGTTCTGCACGATTGCACGATTTTTTTTCTCATTTTTTGATTAGTCATTTTTTAAAAGAGAAAATATAATAAAAAAAGAATATTATATATGCCTGATTGTCTGAAGTTTACTATCATAACCAGCTGTGGGCATTTTACCGTTCCCCACCCTCTCCCCAGGTTGTTTTTGCTCGATTTTGTACAAATGTTCTCATTCGAGAAACGTCAAAAATTGGGGGAGAAGGGGGAAAAACAAAGGCCCGGACTACACCCGGGCCTCAAAAAAAGAAGGAAAAAGAATACTACAAGCGTGTAAAATTATGAGGGAAGAACGCCTCACAGATAAACTCCATCGCCGGCGGAATCTTCCGGACGCCAACGACGACGGCAATACCGGTTGCAGCCAGTTCGTACAGCCTCCCTGTCGTCAGGATGCTTTCCTGAAGATTGTAGGTTTCGGCGAACAGGAAGTAACAGTTTGCCAGATCGTAGTCATATGGGCTTTGCCGGATGATCTTACCGGCGTCGCCGGGCGTTTTAGCAAAACCCATATCGACGGCAAGACGGCGGATCATGGATTGCCTGAGCGCCCTATCCGGACTCACGGCCACAATAATTTTATTGTTTTTTTTCATGCTTTTTCTTCAATAATTTGATTTCATCTTATCCCGGATACGCCGAATTTCTTCCATGTCCATTTTTTCTTGATTGAAGCTCCGGATACCCTTTATTTTAGTATAGTCACCTGTAAACTCAATATTACAGTTACCTTCCGTTTCACTCATGTACAGGCACGCCATCTTGATAAATACCTCCTGATTTTCAACTCTCACTTTATCGACGACAGAAAAGAGAATTCCTGCCGGCAAAGAGCCTAACTGGGAATAGACGAGTTCCCTGTAACAGTGAAACTTCTCCTTGCCAATCTTTTCGCAAATAGCGTCGAGTTCGGTAAAGGAGTTCAACCGGTGAACGGATAGGTCGTTCATGATATATCAAAATAAGGGTTGGTTTAAGCCGGCATCAGAACCGTTCGATTTCCAGAACGTATCGTCCCCAATGGTGAAGTATTCTACGCCTCCGGTTTTATTGTCGATGTCAGGTTTGCCGTCCTTATCAAAAAACATTGGCTCACCGGTGCGAGAGTCGTAACGCTGGGGATTGAATTTGTACCCTTTCCATTCGCAGTATTTGAGAATACGTTTCTTGAATAGTGTCGGTTTGCACCACTTGCGCTGATCAGGAGCATAAGTGAGGAAATTGTCAAACATATCCTTGCGGGCAATCTCCGTATTGCGGTTATCATCTGCAGAGAAATACTCCTCTGCCCAGGATATGAACTCTTCGCCCATCGCTTGCCGGAGTATGCGGGCTTCCAAGCGCTCACCCGGACTTTCGACTACTCCAAACTGTAAATAGAACTGCACACATTGAGCGAGCAGATTCCACGTCAGGTTCCATTGTTCAAAATCCCATTCGTCAAAAAACATTACGCCAAAATCATGTATTGGCTTACGCTGATCATTGTAGTAATCAGAGAATGCGATTAACCATTCCCTGTCTTTGAATGATGATCCTTCGCCGTTCAGGGCGTGGTTGGTGGTGATGTAGATCTTCGGAGAGGTAGCATAGGGAAAGGTGCACCGGCGCCCACCCTTATAGTTGACAGACCAGTCGCCGGTGATGTTGGCAAAGAGGCTTTCAAAATCGAAGCCAGGACGTACATCGTCAATGAACACAACACGCGTTTTTTCTGTTACCTCGTCCCAGAGGAAGTTATCCGTAGACATGTCGGATTTCTTGCCATTGATGTAAACTGTCGGCAGTACGTTTTTAAACAACTCGCCAATGATGGACTTACCGGAGCGTCCGTTCGACGCCCCCACTTCGGACTGTTTTCCATCCATGGCCACAACAGCCCGGGACGTTGACCGGTCTTTGCACTCTGTGAGCATATAGCCTATCGCACACAGTTTAGCAATCAGGTGCACTGTGTTTTCATACAACTCCTCTCCGGGAATCACAACGTCCGGTTGAATACTCTCTTCCTTTCTCCATGTGAAGTTAGACGTATTGATTAAGAACTGCAGGAAATGGCTTTGCCTGCCCGTTTCCGTCACATTACAATCGAAGCGATCTCCAGTTCGATTAATTTGAATCAGTTCCGGCAACTGTACGGCCGGAAAGTTTTTTTTCTGTTCGTTCCACATATGATGATTAATATTGGTGTAGTCTATTTCAGTGATTTTTTCGGCAGATATCTCCCAGCAATTGGACGCGAAGTAGAACAGTTGCCTATCTCGCGCTGCCATCTGGAAACTCGGTTCGATAAAAGAGAGCAGGGAAAGTTTGTCGGGACCGAGGTATTGCGTACCGCCCCGCGATATCATCTCGTTTACCTCCTCTTTGCAATTGGCGTCGGTAAACTCAAACAGGAAGTCCCGGATTTCCCATGCTTCCACGGTGCGAACGATAGGAGGCGTGAGATGGATGAACTGGTACGTACCATCCAGGCGCCTGTAACGGCCAAAGCCCCGGTTTTGCAGAAACCGCCGGGAGCGCACGTACTTGAACTCGAAGGAAATGCTTTCATTCCCATTTCGATCCATTTTCTTATTTTCTTCCCAGAACTGTTCATCCGATTCGATAGGTTGGGCACTCTCCAATTCCCCGTCTTCATTGATCCGCCATTTATGTTTCCCGATGCGAAATTCGGGCAAATCCTTCAGTGTGTTTTTATGTCGTTCGGCAAAAGCCTTGGGATTGTGAAGATCCCAGACCTCTTCTAATTTATGATCAGTCCATGTCGTTATCTTATGCAGTTGAATATAGGAGCCTTTGAGATTTTTTTCATTGATTAGGCGATTAATATCTTCCAGCAATTTATCTTCAACGCCCCGGAGCGTGTTTGACAACAAATCGTCAATGCCCTTGTCTTTCGCTGTGTTTTTCAATACGTATCCAAAATAAATCTCAACATACAGGTCGCGATTTTTCAGCGAACGCATGTACTCTTTATAATTGCGGACGGCGGAGAAGAAAAGGCGTGGGCGTTTTTCGGCGTAATCGGTGATCCGGAGCGTGGATGACAGCTCGTCCCAGTCGGAATCCAGCAAAAAGATCACCTCCTCGACGGCGCAGGTCTGGACGATCCGGATAAGGTCTTCCGGGAGGCGACCTTCTATTCCCAGGTTTTGTATACCTGAGACGGCGATGGAGGGAAGACCATGTTTGCAGGCTTTCTCCGCTTTCTTCTCCCCTTCCTGGATAAAGAGGCGCACGATCTTCTCTTTTGCCTTGAAAGCCGCCCTTATCTTCTCAGGGATGTAAATGAACGCGCTGGAGCCGGGCGGTGATTTGTATTTGAACGGCTTACCATTTTTATCAAGATGTTCGTCCGGATATTGCCAGCGAACTCGGAAATATTCTTTTGACACACCAGTTAGGTGGCCTTTCCTATCTTTCTGTTCGTAGGTAACAGGAAAACCGTTCAGGTCATAATACTCTATGATGACGTCGTCGCCGGCGGTGATATTGCCGTATTGATCAATCGTCCCTGGACGGATGGTTCGAAGCTGGAAAATAGATTTGGTGTCATCGGACTTATAAACACGGGCGCTTACGTCTTCTTCCGTCAATCCGGATTCGGCAAGCATCCGGGCACAAAACGAGTTCTTATCGATTCGTTTTGTGCCCTTTTTCTTAGCCGGAGGTATCTTCTTCTTAGCCGGAGATGCCTCTGTCAAGATGATACCGAATTTTCGTGCGAGGTACTCGAGCGCTTCAGGGAAGGACATGTTTTGTCCTTTCAGCAAATAGTCGATCGGCTTTTTTCCGGAAAGTTCACGGCATTTAAAACAAGTGAAAACCGCTTTTCCGGGCGTAACGGTTAATGTTCGCTCACTTTTGCAACAAGGGCATTCCCCGAGGAACGAAACCCCTGATTTATGCAAGGTTGTGAAGTCTTGAATAACCTCGATTAATTTATGTTCCGATACGGACAGTATCCGCTGTTTATCATCGTCTGTGATATACATGTATTTAATTTAGATTGAAAACCCGATTAAAATACAGCTCTGCGGACAGTGGGCGGTCTTTCGGTTGCTGGATCGTTCGCAATGGCTTCGTCTGCGCAATGCGAACAAAGCGTTTCTTCCTCATTATTCCACCAGCAGGAGCCGTAATCGGGATGGTAACACGGATCATATTCCGTGCATCCACACACCCGGCAGACGCCAGGATTCGGAACTCCCTCTGCATGCCGTACCATATCCCAATGATCCGAAATCAATTGCCGGTTGGTAAACTGTCGCTCATCCTCCGGAAGATTATTCAGGATAAACTTAATTTGATCCTCTGTCGGCATCATGTCATACGCTTTCCCCTCCTTCTCCGTCATATTGAGGTAGAGAGACGCCATCGAAATGGCTGGGTAGAAAAATCGCTTAATCATGATCTTTAACGGGTTTGAGCGCAATACTTCTAACAATTCTTTTACCACGAATAGGATTCCATTTTGTGCCGGTACTAAACCATTCCCAGCGAAAACCATGTATTCTTAGCCAATAACGCAATTCCGCTTTCTTTTTCATGCTTCACACTCCTTTCTGACCTTGAGAATACGGAGAGAACAAGTGCCACCGCCAATGAGTACATGCGTCGCAGGATTGAGAACAGCGCCGGATTCGCGGTCATTCCATGTTTCTATCGAAACATCCCTACACCGGCGATTCCGGGAATTGATCTCGCCAATCTCTCTTTCCAATTCATTGATAAATTCATTTTTCGTTCTTTCATCGGGGAGAAGATAACCGGCCAGCATCTTGGCGTACCCGTCTGCCTCCCGTTCCGCAGTGTTCTTGCATGCGTTTCCATAATTGACTAATACAAAATACTTGCTCATGGCGCCGCCGTTTTGTTGTTGTGTAATTATAACCTCTTTCATTACCCGGTAAATACGGACGTAACAAACGCCGCCGGCAATGGATATATGCGTCGCAGGATTGAGATAAGAATCAGGGTCATTCCATGTTTCTATCGTAACATCCCTGCACCGGCAATTCAGGGAATTGATCTCGCCAATCTTCCTATTCAATTCATTGATAAGGTTTTCTTTCGATCGATCATCAGGGAGAAGAAAACTATTCAGTGTCCTGGCGTACTCGTCCGCCTCTCGTTCCGCAGTGTTCTTACATGCGGTTCCATGTCTAAATAATACATAATACTTGCTCATGATGTTGTTTATATTTAATTCGTATCTTGTTTTTCTCTATTGAATATGTATAGAACCAACTTTGATTCTATTAGGCTGGACGAGACCGAAAACCTCAAATTCATACCTATAAGTTCTTCAAAGAAGTCCCTGCTTAAACAATAGCGATGAGAGATATCACAAACAAAATCGCCAAATTTGTTAACCTCGATAATTACCCCTGTTGGTTCAACATGTTTTGTACAACATTTGATCTCGTCATCAATCAATTGTTTTATCTTATTCAGTTCTTCTGCTTCCATGTTTTTGATGTTATTTAAATATTATGATTAAACATTTTCTATTCAAAGGATTTGTCGAACGAGTAATCAAACGTCCGTCGGTTTCTCTGGACTTCACTGGATTTCATTTTATATAGAATAAAGCCCCTCACGCAGATTATCACCGTTTCAACGAACAGGACGGTGAGCAAAAAGCAAACAAGTATTTTCATATCATTATATTTTAAAGTTATTTTTCAAATAAATAGAATGTAGCAGGTTGTGATTTTACACCTGCGTTCAGTTTTTTTAAAAACCTCATCCGCCTTTCGTTTGGATCAGCACCTGCCGGTATCATGATCACTGTACGGGAATCAATCCGGAGCGGGACAAGGGCTTCGTCAGAAGATACGTGTGGTATTCCTGTAGGATTTACACGAGGATCCTCATACACGACCGGCACTACCGGCCTTTTACAGACTGCCGGTTTGGATGTTAATGCCTTAGGTCTTTTGATGATATCTGCCTTGGGCTTTTGGCGGCATTTTCTCAGACCTAATTTTCTTGCCGCACAATAGACGTCCATCACCCTCATGCCCAATCGCTTTGCAATATATTTGGTGGATAATCTTTCATAGTGTTTTACTATGATTCTCTTTTGATGATCAGTCAGATAGATAGTAGTCATAATAAATAGTCTTAAATGATTCGTTTTTCATGTGCCCACGCAGCAACTTCTACATTATTATTTACTCCCAATTTTGCATGTATGCGTTGAATATGCGTGCGGGTAGTGGCATCGGTAATATGAAGGCTGTCTGAGATTTCTTTAGTTTGTTTTCCCTGTGCAATCAGGGAAACAATCTCATATTCACGCCGTGTCAGTGCGCCGCCTGGAGGCATAGGGATACGACATACAATATTGAAACCTACGCAGGAGGTGATTCGGTTGCATCGAGGAGCGTCACGGGTAAGCTTGCCGCCTATCAGGTCTGCACGGTAATCCAGATTACCAAACCGGCAGCCGGCGAACATCTCCTCCATTTCGTCTCCGGGATCCAGCCCAAAAGCATCCGAGAGGACAGCCATGGCCGCCTGATCAGCTGCTAACTCCGCCTGAAAATATTCCCTGTCTTCCGTACGCATCATCAGATAGGGGAGCTTCTTCCCGTCCTGCAGGAAGAACACCCGGCTTTCATTATCCCGGAATACTTCTATTCCGGCACCGGATATGCCGGCAGGGAGTGGTTGGATGTTCATGAGATTTCTTTGATTAAGTTTTCAATATCTTTCAACTCGCTTTGAAATTTGCGAGCTAAAACAACAGCTGCTTTTTCAATGATGAATGAATGCCTCTCACCTGACAAAACTTTACCAATATAAGCAGCAGAATACCCTGTTTCAGACTCAAGGATTAACCTCCAGCCCTTTGGTAGCTTATTTTTTAAGTGCTCTTTCTCTTTTGCTGTCATTGTTTTTGAGTATTTCGTTTGTATATATTTTGTATTACGTTTGTATCACGAGGCAAATATAATACAATATTTCTAATATAGAAAGAATATATACCTAAAAACGAAATAATAATTCTATGTTAGATATAATGAGCTGATAATTAATTCGTAAATTAAAGCATGACAAAGATTGAAAAAGAAAAAAAACATTTCGTCGTTGACAACTTAATTAAAATAATGAGTGCAAGGGAGATGACGAAATCGTCGTTTGCTGATAAGATAGGATTTCTCGAATCAAAATGGAATAAAATTTCTAATGGAAATCAAAATCTCACTGTTAACGACCTTTCTAAAATCGCAGAAAAGTTGCAAATGAGAGAGATTGACATCTTAACCTATCCCGATAAATATTATGCAACCAACAAGAAGGAAAGTGATGTAAAAGCTCAAATTACAGTTGAATTGAAAGCAGACTTAAAAGAGCAAGTTTTGCAATTGGTTTTTGGGAAAAGTGATTTGGAGATATTAAATAAGTGATATATAATCGGTTGACAATGGAAATAGAAGGGTGTATTAGAAATTAGTTAATTATGGATGTGGACAAAATACATATCGGCCAACTGATAAAAAAGGTTGTAAGAGACAATAATATGAAAGATGTGGATTTAGCTAAAAAGATAGGTAAGTCAAGGCAGAACATATATGATCTCTACAAAAGGAACGACGTGGAAGTAAAATTACTTCTTACAATTTGTCATGCTTTAAATTACGACTTCTTTCATTGTCTCTACCCTCTTAGGGGAGGCGAATTGCCAGAAACGGAAGTGAGCATTCAGTTAAAAGTAAAATCTGATAATTTGGATGATTTATTCAAATGGGTTTCCGAAAACGGAAATATAAGCATTAGTAAGAAACAATAGTATTAGCAAATAACAAAACACTTTTATTAACAATTAAAAACAAAGAATATGGAAACACAAAGTTTTGACCAGTTACGGGAACTGGCACACACTATTAAAACAGAGATTCTACCAGGTGCCAATACCACCCAGCGAATAGGGAGTATGTTTGAGAGTATTGTGAGTAAAATTGAAGAGAATAGCAATAAAATAAAGCATTTAGAGGAGTTGTTGAACCAACAAAAAAATGAAAAACAGGCATAAGTAGAGGGATATGACATTCTGAATAAAGATGAATCTATCCGCTCAAAAGGGCAATGATTGCAATTATCAGACTAATAATAGGTATCACCAACCGATAGATACCGTACATAACTGAGTTATGTAGCTCTATTCCCCTTTGAATGAGTTTGGGATCATTGCTATTCATGCATTCTCTCGCAGTTCTTAAGCATTCTCTAAGTAAGTATATTCCTGACATGGTTCGAACAATTATAGTTTATGCAAAAAAAAGAGAATTGGGTAAATAAAAAAAAGACAACAATAAAATAGATATACCAATGAAAGATAACGATTTAATTAATTTTATTCTCGAAGAGATAGTAAAAGCAGCCAATAATGGGGGATACCATCATATATCAGGACTATTAGAGTCATACGATGCAAGTCTTCGGGATAATTCCGGGTTACGACATAAAATAATGACAAGAATGGTAGATGAAGGAATAGCAAAAAGGCTTGATTCAGACAGATTATATCCCAATAATCTTAGCTATACTATTGTAGCAAATGGAGGTTATCTAACCTATTTATCACATCAAAATCAAAAAAGAGAACAGGAACAAAAACAACTTTTACTTGAACAAAAGAACTTGTCTTTGAATGTTAAACAAAACGAATGGCTTTATAAAACACGCTGGTGGCCACTTATTATTTCAATAGCTGCGTTAATAGTTAGCGTGATAGCCCTACTGTAATGTAGGTAAATTGTAGGTAACAACAAAAATAAACGACTGAAAATCAAATGAGTAATCACGTCTTACCTCCGCAACAGCAAAAAGAAAGGCTGCCTGGAAAGGTAGCCTTTTTTTGTTTCTGCTTAAAATTGCACCGCACTCATTTTGTGAACAATCTCCTTGTACTTTGTTTGAATAATAGCCTTTTGCTTCTCACTTGCAAAAGCCAGTCCCCGTTTATACCTACGCATCAAAGACGGGGAGAGGCTACCTGTTTCTTCGGCACGAAGTAGCTGTTTCATAAGGAGAAACTACCTGGTTAGTCGGTATGTAGTGATCGTCCTCCAATTGGCGAACGATCAATGTGTCCTGAAGAACAAGCTACTGATTGCGGACAAAAGAGTTACTGGTTGCCGACAAAAGAGCTACTGGAAGCAGAAGAAATAAGGAGTCTCCAGGCTATGAATCGCCACGCGGTAAAAGGGCATAAAAAAACCCCTCTTCAACGGAGGGGTCGGACAGGGTATGTTGTACCGGTTTTACAAGGTATCTTCTTCCTTTGTCAGGTCGAGTTTTTCTTCGCCGTTTCCTTTGTCGAAGTATTGTTTCCGCAGGGGGTTTGCGGTGGCCTCCTTGTGTCTTTTGCGGTTGCGGTAGATGTCTATGGCGGCATATAACGCTTCGCGGAAAGAGTCTTCGGAAGCCAGGTTCTGGCCGGCTATATCATAGGCCGTGCCATGTGCAGGCGATGTGCGTACGACTGAGAGGCCGGCCGTATAGTTTAAGCCATTCTTCATGGCAAGCGTCTTAAAAGGAATCAATCCCTGGTCATGATACATCGCCAGCACGCCATCAAACTTTTCGTATTTCCGTGAGCCGAAAAAGCCGTCGGCTGCATAAGGCCCGAACGACATCACCCCACTCTTTTCCGCCTCCTGCATGGCCGGGATAATGATGGTCTCCTCCTCATTCCCCAACAATCCGGCATCGCCGGCATGGGGGTTCAACGACAGGACGGCAATACATGGTTTGACGATATTAAAGTCCTGTTTCAGCGACTGGTTAAAGATGCGGAGTTTCTCTACGATACTTGCCGTTGTGATGTTTGACGCGACGCCGGCGAGGGGGATATGTCCGGTAACAAGGGCGACACGTAACTCTTCGTTCATCAGTATCATCAACGCTTTCTTCTCTTTCCCGAAATGTTTCTCCAGGTATTCGGTATGACCGGGGAAGTTGAACTGGTCGTTCTGGATGCTGTGTTTGTTAATCGGCGCCGTCAGCAGCACATCGATCACCCCCCGCTTCAGGTCGGCAACCGCTGCTTCCAACGCCTTATAGGCCGCTTCACCGGCCACTTCGCTGGGTTGGGACAGCTCGACTTTCGTATCTTCCTGGACACAGTTGATGATATTCAGGCGGTTTGTTCCGGCATCTTCCGCTTTGCCGATATTATTCATATTGATTGCCGGCAGCCCCAACGTTTTCCGGTGATAGGCGGCAATTTTCGACGAGCCGTATATCACAGGAATACACAGTTCTTCCAAACGGTTGTCGGAAAAGGTTTTTAATATGATTTCATACCCAATACCGTTTATATCTCCGTGGGTGATCCCCACCTTTATCAATTGTTCTTCCATTCTGCTTTAATTAATTTGCTTGTTCGACAGGGGATGAGCCTTCAACTACCGGCTGGTCTAATTCTCCCGGCAAGCGTAGCGTATACAGCGCCGCTTCAATCCGGCGGATAAAATTCCGTTTATCCGATTCCGGCGCAAAGACAAAGCCCTCTACGACAACGATGCGTCTGTTTTCTTCGTCCAGACGGATATGGCTGACAAACGGGCCGCCCATCATATCGCCGACCATCTTCCATAGCCCCCTCAGCACACCGCAATAGTTGCCGCGCACGGTGATGGGCGTATATGTTACTTCCAAATTGGTTTCCGTTACCATATACGAATTTGGGAAAGCGCCGGGCAGGTTTATTTTCAATACCGAATCGCGTTTGGCTATCAGATATTCTTTGGTAAACGTATTGGCATCCGTATAGGGAAATGTATAGACAAGCAGGTCTGTCCGCCCTGTCTTCGCATTATTCGATGCCCAGAAGAAATCTTTTTCCACACGGTTGTATGCCATGTCGGACGGCACATACAGCATGATGTCAAACAGCTTCCTGACACTGTCCATGACCATGACGCTGTACGACTTCTCCAGCAAAGCCCCCGTGCGCTTCATCTCTATTTCGGTGAAGAATTTGGTTAAACTGTTTTTATTCTCATGCATATAGGCTGTGAAGCTTTCAGTGTCCGGCGCATTAAGCGTCGCGACAACCTGTCCTTGCGCCCAACGGTCTCTCTCGTAGGAGAAGGAGGTTTTTGTATACATGGAACTGTTGATATTGACGATAAGGATATTCTTCACATAGGTAAGCAATCCGTCAAACTGCTCAGGGGTAGCATAGGTGATTTTAAAAGCCGGCTCAATCTGTGGCAGTCCGGGAATGGCGGATTGCAGTTCGCCTTTGATCGCAGCCCCTGCTTCCTGATCCCAGAAATGCTTCTCCATAACAACAATTATTTCGTAAGGGAAACCGGTTGCCTTTGCCAGCGTAGCGCTGGGGTTACATGAACTCATCGTAGCCACGAGGAGTACGAATAGTAGACCGATAATCAAGTGATGTGTTTTCATGTCCGTATTTATTTTAATGTACAAATATATCTTTTTTCGTGGACAGCATACCGCATGCAGCAAAAATATCTTCTCCCCGCGACGTCCGTATCGTACAAACCGTACCCCTTGTATTCAACACATCACGGAAGGTTTCCATTTTCCTGAGACTTGAGCTTTCCAGCGGGATATCCGGTATAGTATGATAGCCGATCAGGTTCACACGGCAAGGTATGCCTTTCAATAAATCGGCCAGGTCGATGGCATGACGTACCGTATCGTTCACCTCTTTGAAAACGATATACTCAAAAGAGATCCGCCGCTGGTGGCTGAAATCATATTGTTTGACTAATGCGATTGTTTTATGCATGGGGAACGCCTTTTCGGCAGGCATGATCGAGAGGCGTTCGGCAGGATAGGGCGAGTGCAGGCTGATGGCCAGGTGACACGTGCTTTCGTCGAGGAAACGTTTCAATCCTTTCGCACCAATAGTGGAGACGGTTATCCGCTTTGGGCTCCAGCCGTACCCGTAGGGCGACGTCAGTATGTCGAGTACTTTAAGCAGCTCGTCCGTATTGTCCAGCGGTTCGCCCATTCCCATGAAGACAATATTGGTTAGCGATGCGGATTCGGGGAGCGACTGTATCTGATTCAGCATCTCGTTGGCGGTGAGATTGGCGGTAAACCCCTGTTTCCCCGTCATACAGAAAATACAACTCATCTTACACCCGACCTGCGAAGAGACGCATACCGTCGCCCTGTCGTCGGCCGGTATATAGACCGCTTCGACAAAAGAGCCGGAGGCGACGGGGAACAGGTGCTTTGTCGTCCCGTCGGCTGATGTCACGGATTCTACCGGCAAAACGGCGCCTACTTCAAACTCTTTTTCCAGAAGGAGACGTTTTTCTGCTGCAATATTGGTCATTTCGCTGATGGAAGTCACCCGCTTTTTATACAGCCAGTCGGCCAGTTGTTTGGATGCATACGCAGGAAGTCCGGTATCGGATACTACCTTTTTCAGCTCATCCAATGTCATACCTAATAATTGCTTTTTCTTACTCATTGTACAAGAGGCTCTCTTTTATGTGACAAAGATAAAAAAAAGCTACCGTACTTTCATCAGGAAGTACGGTAGCTTTATAGTCAAGCTATCAAAATAGCTGTTATTTTCTCTCTTTCAATAGAAACGGATACGGTTATCAACGATCTTCGCATGGCTTGTCAATGACTGGATGGCCTGATAGCCGTAACGATAGGCGTTGGAGGCTTCCAGCGTTTTGATTTGTTCCGCTTCGTTGTATTCCTTCGCATCCTTTTCTTTATGGATGACTTCGAATACATACACGCCGTTTGTCCCGCTGACGGGTTCGCTTAACCGGCCGGCCGGCGTTAAAGAGATCATCGCATTCAATTTCGGTTCTGCCCCGATTCCCGTGATACGGCGCGTGGCAAAGTTGATGAATTTAACCGAATCAACCTGAGATCCCATCGCTTCGGCATATGCCTGCAAAGAGGTCAGGTTCTTGGCTTTCAGGTCGCTGACAATCTGTTCGCCTTTCTTCCGTGCGATCAGTTCCGACTTCAAAGCCGCTTCGACAGAAGCCAATGAGCGGTATCCTTCTTTCAATGTCCCCTGAACGGCCGCTACGACAAACTGATCATCACACTCGAATATGTCAGAGATTTTGCCTCCGCTGTTCTGGAACGCCCAACGGACAACCTGGCGTGAATTTTTAATATTACCCACCGTCTGGTCGGAAGCCGAAACCGTAATATTACTCACCACATTATAACCGGCCTCTTTAGCTGTCTCATCCATTTTGGATATATCCTGATTCTTTGTGATGTATTGATTCAGTTCGTTATAAATAGTGCTGTACGTCTTCGAACTTGGCGTGACGGTTATCTCAATATCCGCTATTTTGTATTTGGGTATGTTTGCTGTTCTTTCGGTTACTCTCACCAAATGTGTGCCATACGTGGTCTTCAGTTGTACCACCTGGTTCAGGGGAGCAGAGAATATCACATCCCTGAATTCTTCATTCAGCCCCCTTAAAGCGGCCACTTCGGTAAACCAGCCGAGTTCGCCGCCGTTCTGTGCTGTTTGGTCGACCGAAAACTCTTGCGCCAATTGGGCAAAGTCGCCTCCTGCCTTCAATACGGTCATTAAACTGTCGGCCAACGCCGCCTCTTTCCCGTTATTGGCCAGCATGATGTGGCTCACCTTTACCGAATCAGGAGCAATCGTCTTATCCACCAACCTGAATATTCTGTATTTGTCGTTCTCAAATGCCGGACCATATATCTCCCCTATGGAAGCCGTCGCTACAAATTGTTTCATTTCCGGATCCATTGCATTTTCCGAGAAGAAGGCATCCATGTACAGTATTTCCGAGTTCTCATTGACCACATCGGCTATCCGGTCTGTCGTAGCCAACTCTTCCCTTATGCTTTCCACTTCAGCGGCGGCTTTATCATAATCCTCTTTGCTGGGACGAATATCTACGGCAATGTATTTGATCACTTTGCCCTCTTTTTGTTTATACAGCTCTTTCCGTTGCTTATACAACTGTTCAATCTCCTGTTTGCCGACATTGATTGTAGAATCAGGAATGGAAGAATAGGGTTGCATGGCATATACGATATCTGCGTTTTCTTCTGTCTCATTAAAAGACTCTTTTGCATCCAGCACATTTACTGCCAGGGCTTTGCTAAGCAGAATCGTGTATTTCTGTTCCATACGCTGGCGTTTGATATTCTTTTCCCAGAACAGCCAGAAGTTCTTTGCCTGTATCAGCTGGGCTTGTTGCTCCGCAGAGTAATTGGCGATGTTGTCATCACTGATTGTCTTCAGAAAGTTCAATAAAGCCGTTTTATCGAATACGCCTGTTTCCGGATTGTTGAACATCGGCATTTGTGTGATAATAGGAGAGATGTTTTCACCCTGCACCATATCGAAAAGCTCTTCGGCGCCTACCGTCATGCCCAATTTAGCCAACGCTTCATTCAAGATCACATCCTGCACCATTCCGTCGAAAACAGATTGACGCATTTGTGCGGCATATTCTTCAGGAAGGTTGTTTGACCCGGATTGCATCTTATAGACCTCCGTCATTTCGTCTATACGCTCCTGATAGTCCTGAATAGTGATTGGTTCTCCATTAATTTCAGCTATTTTTTCCTGTGATTGTCTAAAAAAAGTAGAACCTGAATTCAAAAAATCTCCAATAATAAAAGCGAACAAAGCTATACCAACAACGATTACCAGCAATCCTGCTTTGTTCCTGATCTTTTCAAGCGTAGCCATTTGTCTTATATATATTTAAAAGTTTATATTTACAGTTTAAGGGCACGAAGATACGAAAAAAAGGATTTAACGCATATCTTCTTTTGTTTTTATTTACAGCCTACCTGAAATTTGTACACACAAACGCTTAGTTTCCTACCGTCAAGCGTACAAGTTCGATCTTCGTGGCGGTTACTTTTATGATTTTGAACGTATAGCGGTCGATGACCACTGTTTCGTTCAGTTTGGGAAACTTCTGATAAAAATGCAGGATATATCCTGCGACCGTTACATAGTCGTCCGACTCGGGAAGGGTAAGCCCGAACGTGTCGTTCAGGATATCTATTTCAAGACGGCCGGATAAGAGGTACTCGTTTTCAGCGACTTTCCGGGCGATGTGTGATTTCATATCATGTTCATCCTCTATCTCGCCAAAGATCTCCTCAACCAGGTCTTCGAGCGTGACAATACCTGCCGTCCCCCCGAACTCATCCACAACAACCGCCATGCTTTTTTTATCCTGCATCAGGAGTTTCATCAGTTTGTTAGCCGCCATTGTTTCGGGAACAATGGATACAGGTTTGATAGCCTGCGTCCAGTCTCCCGGATTCTTAAACAGTTCCGAAGAATGGATATACCCTATAATATCGTCAATGTTTTCTTTAAATATCAATATCTTGGAGAGGCCGGTCTCTATAAATTTGGATTTCAGCTCTTCTATTCCGGCATTTTTGTCACAGGCGACAATCTCGGTACGGGGGACAATACAGTCGCGTAAACGGACACTGGAGAAATCCAGCGCGTTCTGAAAGATCTTCACTTCCGTTTCCATATCCGATTTCTGCTGCCTGTCATCCATGCTTTGCTGAATAAGGAAATCCAGATCGACTTTGCCTAATGTACGTTCAGATACATTTTTCAGGTTTTTCGCGCCGATTAGTCTCAGGATACTGTTTGAAAACAATGACGAGAATATGGACACCGGATACAGGATAATATAGACGAAGAATAGAGGGATAGCAAACAGGTTCAAGGAGAAATTCGAATGGAGTTTAAATATCGTTTTAGGGATAAATTCACCGGTAAATAAGATCAGGACAGTCGAAATGACCGACTGGATCAATACAATCAACGCCTCATTGCTTACAACATATGCGATATACGGCTCCAGCATGATCGCCATTTGCAATCCGTAAACAACCAACGCGATATTGTTACCCACCAGCATGGTCGAAATAAACTGATTCGGGTTATGATAAAAGATATCCAATATTTTGCTGGAGATACTCCGCGTTTTCTTATCCAGCTCATGCCGCAATTTGTTGGATGAAATAAACGCGATCTCCATACCCGAGAAAAAGGCGGAGAAAGCCAATGATATCGCTATGTATGATAATGTATCCATCACTTGTTGTCAGGAGGGGCGTTTGTATCTGTAGAATCAGCGGGTGCAGTATCCTCGACCGTGAAGGTTCCGCTGGTATCGAATATATCGTATTTAGTCATGTTTTGATTCGATTCAAAACCGATACCTTCAATCTCTTTTTTCTGTTTGGTGATGATGTGGATGTACCGGTCGGTATAAATCTTCTCCGTCTTTTGGTCCCAATAAAGCAGCGACGTCTCAAAAAACTCGCCTTCCAAGTTCTCTATCTGTACATTTCCGGCACCTTTCAATAATCCTTTCTTCTCATACCAATAAGCGGTGTCTGCTTTTATGCTGGCTTCGATATGAAAGAGGGTATCGAATTTCTCAATATAAATACCCTGTGGAAAGAAGTGGTAAGGTTCGGCCGCCTTTCCGTATGTCAACCATTCTTTGGTGTTTATCCGGTAACGGGTAATGCCCGAATCCGAGACGAGCGACAACACATCGGTTGTCCTCATCGTATAGGTTTGTTCAGGGTCGAAGAGGACTTCGACCGTCTCTTTTTTCTCTTTAGAACAGGAAACGGAAAACAAAAGAAGCATAACAACCATCACGGGGATGGTTGTTATGCCTTGTTTATTCGTTTTACGGATAAAACGTTCGTTGAACATGTTACCTTACCACTGTACGTTCTCCAATCCAACCACCGATCGTAATTGTTTTTCCTTTTTCCAGTTCCGGATGCATGAAGATCTCTTCCGG
The DNA here is from genome assembly GCA_031274415.1 of Tannerellaceae bacterium. Lineage (GTDB taxonomy): Bacteria > Bacteroidota > Bacteroidia > Bacteroidales > Tannerellaceae > DFXE01. The sequence continues at coordinate 26,625 of JAISQD010000128.1, forward strand.
CGACGGGAAGTGTCCACGATACGTATTGATGTTTTTATTCGCCTGTTCAGTCACGCTGGGATCGACCTGTTTCGCCTTTTCAAACTTATCCACAGCAGCATAAAACACGCTTTTCCTCAACACATTGTCATCCGGATAAACACTTGGCGCCGTCGTAGCGTACATCGTTCCGATCAGGATATAAGGCTCTCCGTAGTTCGGATTGGTCTCCAACGCCTTCAGGCAATACTGCCGGGCTTTTGAATAATTATTCTGCTCGAACGTCAACAACGCAATCAGGTAATAATCTTCTGCCTTTACCACATGATCGGCCTCCATACCGGCAGCTTCTTCAAACAACGCGATAGCCGCCGGATAATCTTTCAGTTTCACGGCGCGTCTGGCAAGCCCCATCGCTGATTCGGCAGTAGGGTCTTGTTTATGGGCATACTCGGAAGCGGCAAAGTAGGCTTCCGTCTCATGACAACGCATTCTTCTCAACAAAGCGATTGTCTCTTTCAGGTATGCCAGGTTATCCTTATTTTCTTCCACTTTCGAGCCGTAAATACTCTGTAATGTTTCACAATCGGCTGCGCCACTACCTGCAAAACCGGTGTCAAGACCTGTTTTAATGCTGAGAAGCGTACTCTTTTCCTTTTCATTATTGGCCGCCGTCGCTTCGGCTAATTGCGTATCCAATATTTCGCTGGCCTTCAGGTAATCCTGTATATAAACCGGTTTATGATTTTCATCAGACAAAAACAGCTGGTGCGAAGAAAACATAAAGTAAGAAACCGCCAACGATTCGGTTTTATTACCAAACTCATCAACAACCTCTTTCGCCCAACCATATATGGTCTTAGGATCGGCTTGCTCACCCAATCGCTGTATATAATCCTGTATTTTACGGGAAACAATCCAGTCTTTACCATATCTCGGATCATTACCGAAATAGTGAACACGCTTGTCATACACAGCCATCAGGTCGTTCATGAATGCCGCTTTTTTGGCGGGATCGCTTTCATTGTCAATCTGCCAGCCGACAATACGCACGCCGTACTGATAGATGTCTTTATGAGCGGCCGGACATTCGTCGTAAGCTATTTTCCAAAACTCATAAGCATCCTTCAGGTTCCCGGATCTGGCATACGAACTGAACAAACTAACATTGGTAATGCAACGGACGCTATCTTCTCCCGACCCGAAAGGAGTACCTGTATCCACACCTTTTTGAGCATATGTATCAAATACTCCAGCAAGGCATCCGATGGCAAGTAATAATACTTTCGCTTTCATAATTCTTATCTCATTTAATTTATTATTCGCTTTCTTGATACTAATTTACTTTAAATTTAAGGAACCACAATTCATTAAATGTGTAATTCACGGTAAACCTGAAATACTGTTCACTTATCAATAATGTTTTATCACCCGGTTGGATCTTTACATATTCAAGCGACAAATTTAATAAAGAACGGTTATCTATCAATGGCAACCCAAATCCAATACTTGCCCCGTATTCATCATAGCTCGAACCTTTTACCCGCAGGTAAGAGTTGCTGTAATGAACGCCGGCGCGGTATTTGATCCGGTTAAAGAACGCTTTGTTCTGATAAGCGGGAATAAATTCTCCACCGGCTGCTACACGTATCCGTTGTTTAAATTCATCACGCCTGTCAAAAAAACGGGCCTTATTCCAATCCTCGTACAGAAAATCGGCAGCCAATGTCAACTTATTTTGTTTTACATATGAAACACCTGCTCCGATAGACTGTGGCATATCAAACAGCTGGTTTCTGGTCGTATCGGCTTTTTCTAACGTGTTGCCACTCACATTAATTTCATAGGAAGTGGTATTCAACTTGTTTTTAGGAGAATAGGCCACACCGATGACGAAGCTTTCCCGTGCGCTGAGAGGATGCGTGTATTGAATCCCCAAGTCGAGTTTAATATCGTTCACCTTCATGCTTTTGCTTGTTGTGGACGACGTGGCGCCGGTGGATGAGAAAACGACCGACTGGTTGTGGGCAATAGTGCCAAACAGGTAACCAACATTGGCTCCAACTGAAAGACGCTTCTTCCATATATCTACAGACAATCCCAAATACACATCGTTTAATCCGCCCGAACCGGAAAATTCTTCCACGTATGAAATACCTTCAACCGTTTTACTCGAACCGAAATGATAACCGACATACGAAATGGGCAAAAGCCCCACGCTGAGGGCTATCCTGCGGTGAATAGGAAACTGTATGGCGGCATATTCGAAATTCCCGTTGATGTTGCTCTGTTTATTTGACCCGTCGTCAAACCATGACAGCTGACCGGCGACACCGAAATCTAAAAGGAATGTCAACGAATCCATACCGGTATATGACGCCGGGTTTAACGGGTTTATCTGCTTGGACGAACGCATACCGAAACCGACCCCTCCCATAGCACGTCCCGCTCCAAAAGAACGATCGGCCAATTCACCATATCCATATCTCGTGTAGGGCGAGTTTGTATTATTCTGTGCAAATAACGCCAACGGCAGGAAGACGAGAATGCTTACTGCTACTACTCTCTTAATTTTCAACATTATACTCTAAGATTCGATTTAATCCTATCAACACTAAATTAATGTTTGCAAAGATGCGGTTTTTTAATCGTCTTTCAAAATAAAACGAATGACCGCCCGTTAAAAAAACCAAAAGGTTCGGATATTTTATGCGTAGATCATGGATATAACCGTCCATCTCATAAACAATGCCATTGACAACGCCGGCCAGAATAGCTGTTTCGGTGCTGGTGCCAACGAATGGAACATCTTCTTTTTCAGCGATCAGGGGGAGTTTTTTTGTATAGTCATGCAACGCCTTGAAGCGTGTAGTCATACCGGGAGAGATATTCCCTCCCAGAAATAGACCCGAAGCCTCTATCAGTTCATAGGTGATGGCTGTCCCGGCATCAATGACCAAGATATCCTTTTCCGGTTGCAGGTAGTTGGCGGCTACGACAGCCGCCAACCGGTCTCTGCCCAGTGTCGCAGGGGTCTGATAGCCAATCCTGACAGGTAAAGAGGTCGTTTCGTCCAGAAAGAGGAAGTCGTGTAACCGCTCTCTCAGAAAGGCATTCACCTCTTCGTCCCTGTCAATCACCGTCGACAAAATACCACGTACCAACGGATACCGTTCAAAAAGCGGAACGATGTCGGCAACATGAAACGACTTGTAAGCAAAAGAGGCTTTCTGACATCCCTTGTCGTATATAGCGACTTTTGTCTGTGTATTACCTTGTTCAATAATCAGGTTCACATGCATGAATTTTCCGCAAAGGAAAACAAAAAAGACGAATTACCGGCTATTGTATACCTGATAACAGCGATTAATCCTCTTCTTTGCTTTCTTCGTAGGCCTTCAACAGCTTATCCTGTACATCGGCAGGGACAAGTTCGTAGGCTGCGAATTTCATGATGAATGAAGCGCGTCCCCCTGCGATTGAACTTAACGAAGTAGAATAGGTCGACATCTCCTTTAACGGCACTTTTGCCAACAGTTTTTCGTATCCTTTTTCACTGTTCATCCCCATAATGATGGCGCGGCGCCCTTGTAGGTCGCTCATGACGTCGCCCAGGTAATCGGCAGGTACAGACACCTCCACATCGTAGATAGGTTCCAGTATCTTCGGCCCTGCCTCTTTAAATGCCGTACTGAAGGCATTACGCCCGGCAAGCATAAAGGAGATTTCATTACTGTCGACCGGATGCATCTTTCCGTCGTACACCATAATACGGACATCGCGGGCATACGAACCGGTCAACGGCCCTTGCTCCATACGCGCCATGATCCCCTTCAGGATAGCCGGCAGGAAACGCGTATCAATCGCCCCTCCCACGATACAGTTGACAAAGACCAATTTACCGCCCCAATCCAAATCAATGACCTGCGTATCGCGCACGCTCATCTTATATTCCTGTCCACCGAAACGATACACATCCGGGGCAGGCATACCATCGTAGTAAGGCTCTACAATAAGGTGGACTTCGCCAAACTGTCCTGCGCCGCCGGACTGTTTTTTGTGGCGGTAATCGGCGCGCGCCGCTTTTGTGATGGTTTCCCGGTAAGGGATTTTCGGCTCGAAAAATTCAATCACGATCTTTTCGTTGTGCTCCAATCTCCATTTCAATGTCCGGAGGTGAAATTCACCCTGACCGGATACAATCGTCTGTCGTAGCTCTTTCGATTGTTCGATCAACCAGGTGGGGTCTTCTTCGCGCATGCGAGTCAGCAGCTCGCTCATCTTTTCCGATTCCGATTCGTTCACCGCCCTGATCGCACGACGGTATTTGGGGTTCGGATACTTAATAAAGTCAAACGTATAATCGACGCCTTTCCCGTTTAAGGTATTGCCCCGGCGCACATCTTTCAACTTGACGGTGACGCCGATATCGCCGGCTACTATTTCGCTGATCTGGTTGCGCGTTTGTCCCGCTACCGAGAAGATCTGCGCTATACGCTCTTTTGAGCCGCGATCGGCATTCAGCAGGTCATCACCCTCTTTTACTTTACCGGATATCACCTTAAAGTACGACACCTGGCCGATATGCGGCTCAATGGTTGTTTTAAAAAAGAAGATACTGGTCTGCCCATCCGGGTCGGGCGCAACGTCCCGACCGTCGCTTGTCCTGACATGGGGCATTCTATCGACCGTAGGAACAACATTTCCAAGAAATTCAAGCGTCCGGCGTACACACATGTCTTTTTCCGCACAGACACAGAATACGGGGAACATACCGCGGACAATCAGCCCCGCGCTGATTCCGGCGCGCATATCATCTTCACTCAGACTTCCCTCTTCGAAGAACTTTTCCATCAGCAGGTCGTCGTTTTCCGCTGCGGCCTCCACCAATAGACCGTGCAGTTCGGTCGCTTTATCAATCTCTTCCGCCGGAATATCCAACACGTCCGGCACGCCGCCTTCCGGTTTCCAACGGTACATTTTCATTTTCAACACATCCACAACGGCATTAAACGCCGTACCTGCATTGACAGGGTATTGAACTTGGACGACTTTATTTCCGTAACGGTCTTTCAATTGTGCGACCGTGCCCTCATAATCCGCTTTATCATTGTCCAACTGGTTGACAATGAAGATGACCGGTTTATTGAACTGTTCGGTATACCGGAACTGGTTGATGGTGCCGACCTCTACGCCGTATTGGGCATTCAATACCATCAAAGCGGTATCCGTCACATTCAGCGCCGAAACCGCGCCTCCGATAAAGTCGTCCGAACCCGGGCAGTCGATGAAATTCAACTTCCGGTTTTGCCATTCGACACTGAAAACGGTTGAGAACACCGAGTATCCATACTCTTTCTCAACCGGGAAATAATCGCAAACCGTGTTGCCTGCATCTATCGTGCCACGACGTTTTATAACTCCACCCTCGTAAAGCATAGCTTCAGCGAGAGTGGTTTTCCCAGAGCCGGAACTTCCCAAAATGGCGATGTTCTTAATTTCGTTTGTTTGATATACTTTCATGATATCCGGTTTTTTTAAGTCAGTTTATATTACATAATTAATTATCATTTTTTACGAGGCCGCAAATTATAGATTGTGAATGGAAAATGCAACGGATACGGTGCTGTTACAGAACAATGTTGTTTAACATGTCCGGCCTCCGGGTTAGAAATTGATGGAAAACAGAAATTCGGTTTGTACGCGGCCGTAGTCGATCGGTTTGATGACACGTATGCCCGAAGAAAGGGGATAACTCATGCGGATCACGTTCCAGTCGAAAATCAGGTCGGCGCCGGCAGCGCTTTGCACAGTCCAGCCGGCCTGTGCATGTGCCTGGTTGCGCGAGAGATCATAAAAGAGGTTGCTGCGGATGCGTTTGATATACGCCAACGACCCGATACGGAGGTCGGGACACAGGATACTGAAGGCGTAATCGGCTTTAAAGGCCATCTGCTGTCGTGTCTGGTACACGTAATGATATCCGCGGGGGGCTTCCAGCAATTGCTGGGGGATGTACAGAAATTTACTGTCAACAGGTTGATACTGGTAACCCAACCGGAGCATCAATGCATGGTTGCGGATCACGCCCGGCCAGTAGGTCGTCAGGCGGGCGGCGTATAAACTACCGTAATTCCCGGTGTTAAAAGGCGTATTCAGGTATTGCAGGCGCATCTGATATCCCCGGCGCGGCAGGATATCCCGCAGGGACATTTTACGGTAATTATAGCATCTTAACTCCGACAACAGGTACTGGAAGTTCCGGAACGCATGGCTGTCATGCTGTTGATACCGGTTGTTGGTAAAATAATAGGTGACGGAGGGTTGAATGCCTCGCGTATAATGGTTCTTCGTCAGGTTGAAAGGGATGTACATCCGTACCTCGGCTTCCAACAGGGTGCGGTTGGCGGAATAGCTCGTGGCGGTCTCCTTTCCCTGCCCGTCCGTCGCCCATGCCACGTCGAAGGCATTGCCTCCATAGTCGACAGTCAAATCAATGACCGGATACCAACCCATATAGGTAAATGCCAGTTTGCCGTGATGATAGCCCTCTTTATAATACCAGCCGGCTTGTGCGACAGCGGTATTCAATGCATTTTGGGAGATGATCATGGCGCCGGGCTTGACGATGGTGGCCAGGTTGTCCGTACTCAGGTTGATCACACTGGAAATATCGTAATAAAAGGGCGCCCAGCTATGTATGTTGAACAGATGCGCCCCCTTCCTGTAAGGTTTGGGGTTGAAGGCAACAGGCGTCAGGGAGGCGGTATCCAGATTGAACTGTTCTTGTCCGGCAATGGCCTCTGCCAGCGCAAAACGGTAAGGCGCTTTGAAATCCGCCGCCTCAGAGAGGAGGCTATCGGCCGGAATGGAGGCAATCCGGTAACCTGTTGCCTGATAGTCGGAAAAGAGAAGCCGTTTGCCGTTCGTGGAGAAGGCCGGATGAAAAGCCCCGAAACGTGCGGAGGTGATCCGCGACACCTGCAAACTGTGCATATCCAACGAATAGATATTGTTGGTGCCGTTGAGTCCCGACTCAAAATACAGTGTGCCGTCCCTCCACGCAGGCGATGTGATATTGGCCGTGACCGGTGGCAGGAGTTCGCGCCACCTCCCCGACTGCGTATCCAGTTGGAGAAGGCTTATCCCCTTGTCGCCAACGGCGATCGTGATGAGTTGCCCCTTTTCCCCGAATACCAACTCCTTAGCGAAGGCATTATCCGGCACATCATACTGCGCCGTCTCCCTGCCGTTCTCCGTATCGACCAATACAATCCGGTTCCGCCCGGCAAGTGAGACGCTTGAAACCGCCACTGTTTTCCCGCTTTCATCAGGGGCGGGAGAGAGGTAGCGTCCGCGGGGCGTAACGGTTACGATTCGTTCTGATTTCAGATCATAATATTTTACAACAGAGTAATTTTCATGTGTCCAACGCATCCCCGGCACATCTTCCGACCAATAGACCCGCCCTTTGCCAAGCGCAAGGCGGCTATTGATACTTCCGGTATAACCCAGCCGCTTTTCCCGTCCGTTTACAAGCATAACCAAGGCGTCGATATCATGTAAACCGGATTTGATAGCTATAACCGCCGAATCGTTGGCGGCTTGCGGATACCGGTATGACGTATACCGTTTGGTGGGCGGCGACATATAATCCGGCATATAAAAAGACGAGGACTGCTTATCCCATTCGTCTTTAAGGAAAGCGAATGTCTTGCCGAAAAGGTCATCGACAGAGGCTTTTGTATGGTGTTTGATCGCATTGGGAAAAGGCGGGAACAGATAGAAACGGCGGACATAACGACTCGTGATCTTATCCCAGATACCGGCTCCATAGCGATACTTGGCAAAAGAGGTCATGTTGTATCCCAAGGCATAATAATTGCCGGTGTAGTCTTTATAAGAACCCAGGTACCATTTATCAAACGGGTAAAACCGGCCGGACAGCATCTGTGCGCGATACGCCATATGAAACTCCGGCAGCCGTCCACGTCCGCCGTTCGACATCGCTGTTTCAATGCCGACGGCATCCCCTTCGAAGAACCATCGTGCGGCAAAGAAGGAGGCCACCCCGGCCACCTGCTCCCCGGCCAGATAATACAGAGGACGGAATATGCCGGTCATTAATTTACCGGTTTGGATGACATGCCTCGATTCATGCAACACAAGATGTTTGTCCCAGCTTTGCGCATGCAATCCGGCGGACGGAGTCGTAAGAAGCTCCATCCTGCGGGGCGTCCAGGCCACCATACCGTTTGCCGACATACTGGCCGGATGTAATATAACGGGAAAAGAGGCCTTTATGGGAGTACCCATTGTCTTCAGGAGGTGCGGATACACATGCTCAAGATAAAGGGCATACCGGTAAGCCATCGAATCACATCCCTGAGGATAGATCAACTTATAATGTTCCAGATCGACTGCATTCCATTTCAAACGGGCGGGATCCGATCCATAATTTACAAACTGGGCTTGTACATGCAACGAAACAAATAAACCGACAAATATGGCTGTGCATCTATACATACCGAAGACTAATGACTAACATAACTTTTAATTATGTACCAAACTGGTAACAAATATACAACTTATTTATGAATAAGCATGATATTCATGAAATTAGGCTAAATCTTTTTTTGAGGTGCTATGGTGAGATGTCTCCGCGCGTTCGCTTCGCTCTCTTGGTCGACATGACGGCTGAACGGGCTGGGAATAAATGGGATAGGTTGCCGGCGGCTTC